>NZ_CP046674.1:2110922-2412482 GCF_018243235.1 Ralstonia nicotianae | reverse complement strand
AGGTGTCGGACATCGCCAAGGATTTCAAGTCGGGCACCATCGACGATCTCCGGCCCGGCGAATTCGGCATCGCGCTGGGCGCCGAGATGGCGCGCGGCCTGGGCGTGCGCCAGGGCGACAAGGTCACGCTGGTGGCCCCGCAGGGCACCATCACGCCGGCGGGCGTGCTGCCGCGCCTGAAGCAGTTCACCGTGATCGGCACGTTCGAATCCGGCCACTACGAGTTCGACAGCTCGCTCGCCCTCATCAACATGGAGGATGCCGAGCGGCTGTTCCGGCTGACCGGCCCGACCGGCGTGCGCCTGAAGCTGGTCGATATGCAGCGCGCGCCGCAGGTGGCCGAGGCGCTGTCGCGCACGCTGACCGGCGAGCTGTACATCCGCGACTGGTCGCGCCAGAACAAGAACTGGTTCGCCGCCGTGCAGACCGAGAAGAAGATGATGTTCATCATCCTCACGCTGATCATCGCGGTGGCGGCGTTCAACCTGGTCTCCACGCTGGTGATGACGGTGACCGACAAGCAGGCCGACATCGCCATCCTGCGCACGATGGGCGCGCAGCCGGGCTCCATCATGAAAATTTTTATTGTGCAGGGTGTGGCGATCGGCTTTATTGGTACCCTTTTGGGCGTGCTGTTCGGCACGCTGATCGCTTACAACATCGACGTGATCGTGCCGGCCATCGAGCATCTCTTCGGCGTGCAATTCCTGCCCAAGGACATCTACTTCATCAGCGAACTGCCCTCGGACCCCCGCGTGAACGACATCGCAACCATCGGCCTCATTTCCTTCGTGCTCGCCTCGGTGGCGACGCTGTATCCGAGCTGGCACGCCTCGCGCGTGAACCCGGCGGAGGCGCTGCGCTATGAGTGAGGCCGTGATGACCGCCAACGAGACCACGCACCGCGCCGAGTGGGGCGATACCGCGGTGCTGCAGGCGCAGGGACTGGTCAAGGCGTTCAGGCAGGGGGGGCTGAATGTCGATGTGCTCAGGGGCGTCGACATCCGCATCGGCGTGGGCGAGAAGGTCGCCATCGTCGGCGCGTCGGGCTCGGGCAAGAGCACGCTGCTGCATGTGCTGGGCGGGCTGGACGTGCCGACCTCGGGCCGCGTGTCGCTGCTCGGCAAGCCGTTCACCGCCATGAGCGAGCGCGAGCGCAATACGCTGCGCAACCGCGCGCTGGGCTTCGTCTACCAGTTCCACCACCTGCTGCCGGAGTTCACCGCGCTCGACAACGTCGCCATGCCGCTGCGCATCCGCGGCGAGAACGAAGCGCAGGCGCGCCATACCGCGCAGGCCATGCTGGCGCGCGTGGGCCTGGGCGAGCGCACGGCGCACCGGCCGGGCGAGCTGTCCGGCGGCGAGCGCCAGCGGGTGGCGATCGCGCGCGCGCTGGTGGGCTCGCCCGCCTGCGTGCTGGCCGACGAGCCCACCGGCAACCTCGACGACCACACCGCCGGCGAGGTCTTCGACCTGATGCTGGAGCTGACGCGCACGCTCGGCACCAGTTTTGTCATCGTCACGCACGATATCGACCTCGCCGGGCGCTGCGATCGCATCCTGCGTCTGCGCGACGGACATCTGCACCAGGAACGGTAAGCAACGCACCCGCCCGCCGCGCACCGCCATGTGGATCGACACCCACTGCCACCTCGATGCCCGCGAATTCGATGCCGACCGCGATGCGGTGATCGAGCAGGCGCGGGTAGCGGGGGTCCGCCACATCGTGGTGCCGGCGATCGCGCGCTGGAACTTCGATGTGGTGCGCGCGCTGGCGCACCGGCAGGCCGGCTGCTGTTACGCGCTCGGCATCCACCCGCTTTGCGCCGCGCAAGCCAGCGATGACGACCTGATCGAACTGCGCCGGCAGGTCGCCGCGTCGATGGACGACCCGCGCTTCGTCGCCATCGGCGAGATCGGGCTCGACTTCTTCATCCCCGATCCGCAGGTCGAGCGGCAGAACGCCGTCTACCAGGCGCAACTGAAGATCGCGCGCGAGTTCGACCTGCCGGTGCTGCTGCATGTGCGCAAGTCGCAGGATCAGGTGCGCAGCGCGGCGGCCAGAGCGGGCGTGCGGCGCGGCATCGCGCATGCCTTCAACGGCAGCGACGACCAGGCCCGCCACTACATCGAGACCGGTTTCAAGCTGGGCTTCGGCGGCGTGCTCACCTTCTCGCGCGCCCATCGCATCCGGCGGCTGGCCGCGGAGATGCCGCTCGAATCGATCGTGCTGGAAACCGACGCGCCCGATCTCGCCCCGGCCTGGCTGGTCGACGACCAGTTCAGCGAGCAGGTCGGCACGCGCAACGCACCGGCCGAGGTGGCCGGAATCGCCGCCGCGCTGGCGGCGCTGCGCGGCATTGCCGTCGACACGCTGGCTGCGCAGGCCCGGCGCAACAGTGTCGAGGCCATTCCCCGTCTGGCGGCGCTGCTCGAATCCTGACCCGCACCGATGCGCGCCCTGCTGATCGGCTTCGTCGCGGGGTGCATGGCGCTGCAGACGCGGCCGGCGCTGGCGCCGGTGTGGCAGCCGGCGCTGCTTGGGCTTGCTTGCCTGCTGGCGATGGCGTTGCTGCGGCGCGGCGCTCGGTTGCCCAGGCTCGTTCCCGTGATGGCCGCGCTGGTGGCGGCCTGCGCCGGCTTCGGCTGGAGCGATTGGCGCGCGCAGCAGCGCTTGTCCGTGGTGCTGGCGCCCGCATGGGAGGGCAAGGACATCCGCGCGACGGGCGTCGTGGCCGAGCTGCCCGAGGTCACCGAGGACGCCACGCGCTTCCTGTTCCGGATTGAATCCAGCGACGCGGGCGATGCCGTACCGCCGCGCGTGCGGCTGTCGTGGTACGGCCTGCGCAGCTGGCATGAGCGGCAGCGGGAGGCGGAGGCCGCCACCGATCGCCGCGCCGGCATTCCCGATCTGCAGCCCGGCCAGCGCTGGCAGCTGACGCTGCGGCTCAAGCGGCCGCACAGCCTGATGAATCCCGGCGGCTTCGATGGCGAATACGCGATGCTTGCCGACGATGTCCGTGCCGCGGGCTACGTGTACACGGGCAAACGCGCGCGCAATGCGTTGATGGGCGAAGCCGATGCCGGTTCCGGTGTTGGGCTCCGTGTCGAGCGCTGGCGCGCCGCGGTGCGGCGGCACCTCCTGGCTGCGCTGCCCGAGGCACGCTACGCGCCGGTGATCGTCGCGCTGGTGGTGGGCGACCAGAGCGGCATCGCGCAGGCGGATTGGGAGCGCTTCCGCCGCACCGGCATCAGCCATCTCGTCAGCATTTCCGGTCTGCACATCACGATGATCGCCGGGCTGTTCGGCGCACTGTGGATGGCGCTGTGGCGGCGCTCGTTCGGCCTGGCCCGCTGGCTGCGCACACCGCTGCCGCTGCGCATGCCGGCCCAGCGTGCGGGCGCCGTCGCCGCCATGGCGGCGGCGTTTGCCTATTGCCTGCTGGCGGGGATGGGCGTGCCGGCGCAGCGCACGCTGCTGATGCTCGCGACCGTTGCCGTGGCGCGGCTGGCCGATCGCAGCGTGCCGGTCAGCCTGTCGCTGTGCTGGGCGGCGGCCTTGGTGGCGCTGGTGGACCCGTGGGCGGTCATGTCGGCGGGAGGCTGGCTGTCGTTCGGCGCCGTGGCGGTCATCTTCCTGGCCGCGCGGATCGTTGCCGCCGATGCGCGGGACGACGGCCGCCGGCCCGCCTGGCCGGTGCGCGCCTGGCGCGGCCTGCGCGGCGCCGCGCGCGTCCAGCTGGCCGTGACGTTCGGCCTGCTGCCGTTGACCTTGCTGCTGTTCCAGCAGGTCTCGGTGGTGTCGGCCGTGGCCAACGCGCTGGCGATCCCGGTGGTCAGCTTTGTCACGACGCCGCTGGCGCTGATGGGCACGGCGTTGCCCGAGCCATGGTCGCAGCCGGTGCTGATATGGGCCGAGGCCAGCTTCGCCTGGCTCATGCCGTGGCTGGATGCGCTGGCGCTGCCCGGCGGGTCGGTGTGGGTGGCGCCCGCCGCGCCGGCCTGGGCCTGGGGGCTGGCGGTGGTCGGTGTGCCGTTGCTGCTCGTGCCGGGTGGGTATCGCGCCTGGGCCTGGCGGGCGCAGGGCGCGGTGCTGCTGCTGCCGATGCTGCTGGCACGCGCACCGGCGCCGCCGCCGGGCGAGTTCCGCATGGTCGCATTCGACATCGGCCAGGGCGCCGCCACGCTGGTCGAGACGGCCGGCCACCGGCTGCTGTTCGATACCGGTCCCCGCCAAGGCGACCTGGCCGATGCCGCCGATCGCGTGATCGTCCCGTATCTGCGCGGACATGGGGTGCAGGCCATCGACACGCTGGTGGTCAGCCATGAGGATAGCGATCACGCCGGCGGCACCGAAACGGTGATGGCCGGTGTGCCGGTGCGCACCATGCTGGCGTCCCTGCCGCCCGGCCACCGGCTGGAGCGGCAGGCCCGCGCGCTCGGCATCGAGCCCGCAGGCTGCGTGGCCGGGCAGCGCTGGGCATGGGACGGCGTCGCCTTCGAAATCCTGTATCCGGTGCAGGTGCCCTCCGATCGGGCGGCCGTGTCCAGCAATGCCCGCAGCTGTGTGCTGCGCATCGCCAACGCGCGCTACGCCGCCATGTTGGCCGGCGACATCGGCCGCGCCCAGGAAGCGGCGCTGATTGCCGCCGAAGCGCCGGAGCGGCTCATGGCAGATATCTTGCTTGTGCCCCATCACGGCAGCAGGACGAGCTCCAGCGGCGCGTTCCTGGACGCGGTCTCGCCGCAGGTGGCGGTGTTCCAGGTCGGCTACCGCAACCGGTACGGTCATCCGCATCCGCAGGTCTGGCAGCGCTACGGCGCGCGCGGCATCGAGCGGCTGCGCACCGATGCCACCGGGGCCGTCGTCATCGAGACGCGCGGCGATGCGCTGGCGGTGCGGACGGCGCGGTCGATGCGGCCGCGCTACTGGTCCTCGGCGCTGGAGGTGGCCGCCCTGGCAGAGACCACGGAGCCCACGGGCGCGCAGCCGTAAGACAGGGGGCTGCGGCGGGTTTGCCCAAGTTGTGGACAGCAAAACCGCTGTGCTATAAAAACCACATGCCGCGCGCTGCGCGGTGGCGTCATCAGGGGGAGAACAGCATGGCTGTCCGGTTCTACGATGAAATGCTCAGCTGGCATGGCGAGCGTAGTCCCCATGCCGCCGAGCCGGCCTCGCCGGCACTGATGCGGCAAGGCGAGGTGCGCGGCCACTACGGACGCTTCGCCGAATGGCTGGACAACCAGTCGGCCGCGACGCTGGAGAACAAGCGCGCCGAAGCCGACCTGATCTTCCGCCGCGTCGGCATCACCTTCGCGGTCTACGGTGACAAGGACGAATCGAACAGCGGCACCGAGCGCACCATTCCGTTCGACATCATTCCGCGCATCTTCCCGGCCGGCGAATGGGCGACGCTCGAGCGCGGCCTGCGCCAGCGCGTCGATGCGCTCAACCGTTTCCTGTACGACATCTACCACGCGCAGGACATCATCCGCGCCGGCCTGATCCCGCCCGACCAGATCTACAACAACGCCCAGTACCGCCCCGACATGCTCGGCGTGGACGTGCCGCGCGACATCTACGCGCATGTCGCCGGCATCGACATCGTGCGCGCCGGCGAGGGCGAGTTCTACGTGCTGGAAGACAACCTGCGCGTGCCCTCGGGCGTGTCGTACATGCTGGAAAACCGCAAGATGATGATGCGGCTGTTTCCGGAGCTGTTCGCGCGCAACCGCGTGGCGCCGGTGGCGCATTACCCCGACCTGCTGCTCGACACGCTGCGCAGCGTGTCGCCGCAGAGCATCTCCGACCCGACCGTGGTGGTGCTCACGCCCGGCATGTACAACTCGGCGTATTTCGAGCATGCCTTCCTGGCGCAGCAGATGGGCGTGGAGCTGGTCGAGGGCCACGACCTGTTCGTCAAGGACGATCACCTCTACATGCGGACCACGCAGGGCCCGCAGCGCATCGACGTGATCTACCGCCGGGTCGACGACGACTTCCTCGACCCGCTGGTGTTCCGCCCCGATTCCCAGCTGGGCGCGGCGGGCCTGCTGTCGGTCTACCGGGCCGGCAACGTCACCATCTGCAACGCCATCGGCACCGGCGTGGCCGACGACAAGTCGATCTATCCGTACGTGCCCGACATGATCCGCTTCTACCTGGGCGAGGCGCCGATCCTCAACAACGTCCCGACCTACATGTGCCGGCGCCCGGACGACCTGCAGTACGTGCTTGACCACATGGGCGAACTGGTGGTCAAGGAGACGCACGGTGCGGGCGGCTACGGCATGCTGGTGGGGCCCGCGGCCACGCAGGAGGAGATCGCCGCCTTCCGCGAGGTGGTCAAGGCGCGGCCCGGGCAGTACATCGCGCAGCCGACGCTGGCGCTGTCCACCTGCCCGACCTACGTGGAGGCCGGCATCGCCCCGCGCCACATCGACCTGCGCCCCTTCGTGCTGTCCGGCAAGGACGTGCGCATGGTGCCCGGCGGCCTGACGCGCGTGGCATTGCGGGAGGGGTCGCTGGTGGTCAACTCGTCGCAGGGCGGGGGCACCAAGGACACCTGGGTGCTCGAGCGCTGACCGGCCGCCATGCGAGCCATTGCCTCCGACCGACGCACACACCGAACAGAACAGGGGAAGCCATGCTGAGCCGCACCGCCGACCATCTCTTCTGGATGGCGCGCTACACCGAACGGGCCGAAAACACCGCCCGCATGCTCGACGTCAACTATCAGACCTCGCTGTTGCCGCAATCGGCCGAAGTGGCGGAGCAGGGCTGGTGGGCCATGCTCGACATCTCCGAGCTGACGCAGGTCTTCGACGCACGCTACGGTCTGCTGTCGCGAGACGACGTGATCGACTTCATGGTGCGCGACATGACCAATCCGTCGTCGATCATGAGCTGCCTGCGCGGCGCCCGCGAGAACGCGCGGGCCGTGCGCGGCTCCCTGACCACCGAAGTGTGGGAGACCATCAACACCACCTGGCTGGACGTGCAGCGCATGATCGCCGACGGCATGCTGCGCGACGATCCGCCGCAGTTCTTCGAGTGGGTCAAGTTCCGCTCGCACCTGTCGCGCGGCGTGCAGGCCGGCACCATGCTCAAGGACGACGCCTTCCACTTCATGCGCCTGGGCACCTTCCTGGAGCGCGCCGACAACACCGCGCGGATTCTCGACGTGAAGTTTCAGTCCACCCCCACGCGCGACGAGGCTGCCGCCGAGCACGCCGATTTCTATCACTGGGCGGCCGTGCTGCGCTCGGTGTCGGGCTTCGAGGTCTACCGCCAGATCTACCGCAACGTCATCACGCCGACGCGCGTGGCCGAACTGCTGATCCTGCGCAGCGACATGCCGCGCTCGCTGCTGGCCAGCATGGACGAGGTGGTGGCGATCCTGTCGACCGTGCGGAACAGCCAGTCCGCCGAGACCGAGCGGCGCGCTGGTAAACTGCATGCCGACCTGCGCTACGCCCGCATCGAGGACATTTTCGCGGTCGGCCTGCATCCGTGGCTGACCCATTTCCTGGAGCGGATCAACGATCTGGGCAATGGCATCAGCCAGGATTTCCTGGTGCCGCTCGATGTGGTGTGATAGCAGGCGCACTTTGTGTCCATCAGGGCGTCGCTTCGGGGCGGCGTTCGCGTCACCGTGAAATATCTGATCCAACATACGACGGCCTACCGCTACGCCGAGCCGTTACGCCACAGCGTGCACGAACTGCGGCTCACGCCCCGCAGCGGCCGGCTGCAGCAGGTGGATAGCTGGCAGATCCACGTGCCCGGCAACCTGACGCGCGCCACCGACGGGTTCGGCAACGTCGTCCATCACTTCACCCTGGGCGGCCGCTCGGACACCATCACCATCGACGCGCGCGGCGTGGTGGAGGCGCCCGCCGACGTGGCCGTCGCCAGCCAGGGCTTTGCCGATGCGCCGGACCAGGGCCGCTACCGCGTGTCGCCGCTGTACTTCCTGAGCACGACGCCGCTGACGTCCGCGCCGCCCGAGATGATCGCGTTCGCGCGGGAACACGCGCTGGTGGTGGGCAGCGCCGAGTCGGCGCTGGCACTGGCGCACGCCGTTGCCGAGCGCGTGCGCTACAAGCCCAACACCACCGACGTCGGCACGGCCGCCGCCGAGGCCTTTGGCCTGGGCACGGGCGTCTGCCAGGACCAGGCGCAGGTGATGGTGGCCTGCTGCCGGGCACTGGGCGTGCCGGCGCGCTATGTCAGCGGTTACTTCCACGCCGAGGGCGAGCCCGACCTGGCCAGCCACGCCTGGGCCGACATCTGCCTGGACGCCGAGGCGCACCTGTGGTGCAGCATCGACGTGACCCACCGCTGCTTCACCGACCACCGGCACGTGCGCCTGGCGGTCGGCCGCGACTACCAGTCCGCCGCGCCGATCCGCGGCGTGCGCCAGGGCGGCGGGGCCGAGACGCTGGACGTGCGCATCTCCATCGAGCCGCTGCCGGCCGAAGCCGCCTGAATAAGCCCTCCAAGCGCGCCGGACGGTTGCGGTCGGCGCGCTAGAATGCATCCAACCACCCGATTCGCCGCTCCCTTCGCCCCATGACTTACTGCGTCGCCATGCGCCTGGACGCTGGCCTGGTCTTCCTGTCGGATTCCCGCACCAACGCGGGCGTCGACGCCATCTCCACCTTCCGCAAGATGACCGTCTTCGAGCGCGAAGGCGACCGCGTGATGGTGCTGCTGACCGCCGGCAATCTCGCCATCAGCCAGGCCGTGCGGCAGGTGCTGACCGAGGCGCGCGACAAGGCGCGCTCGCTGTGGACGGCGCGGGACATGTTCGAGGCCACCACCATCGTCGGCGAGGCGGTGCGCGAGGTGTACGACCGCGATGCCGCGGCGCTGGCCAAGGCCAAGATCGACTTCAACGTCAGCATCATCTTCGGCGGGCAGATCGGCGGCGAGCGGCCGCGCCTGTTCAACGTCTACGCCGCCGGCAATTTCATCGAAGCCACGCCCGAGAACTGCTACTTCCAGATCGGCGAGGCCAAGTACGGCAAGCCCATCATCGATCGCCTGATCCGTGCGTCGCTGCCGCTGGACGAAGCCGCCAAATGCGCGCTGATCTCGATGGATTCGACGCTGAAATCGAATATTTCGGTGGGGTTGCCGCTCGACCTGCTGGTCTACGAAGCCGACTCGCTGCGCGTGACGCGCTTTGTCGCCATCGACGAAGAGAATCCGTACTTCGCGATGATCCGCAGCACGTGGGGCAAGCGCCTGCGCCAGGTCTTCGCCGAGATCGAGGATCCGGACTGGCAGACCGGCACCCATCCCGCGCATCCGCTGCGCCGGGCGGGCCACCCCACCGCAGAAGTCGAGCCGGTCCGCATCGCGCCGCCGGCCGCACCGCCCGCGGCGGAGGGCGCTGCCGTGCCGCAGCGCGCGCCGGGGCCCGCGTTCGGGCAGGGCGCCGCGGCGCGGCGCGTGGCCGGCGGATCGCACGAACCACACTGAACCCGACGTCGGAGGCGCTGGCCGATGCGCGACGTGATGCTCTTTTCGCATGCCAACGGTTTTCCCGTCGGCACCTACCGGAAGATGCTGGACGTGCTGTCGGAGACCTTCGACATCCACGCGGTCGAGCGCTTCGGGCACGATCCGCGTTTCCCCGTGACGCGGTCCTGGCCGGGGCTGGTCAAGGAGCTGCTGGCCGAGATCGACGCGCAGCCCGAGCCGGTCTGGTTGGTCGGCCATTCGCTGGGCGGATTCCTGAGCCTGATGGCGGCGCTGCGCCGGCCCGGGCGCGTGCGCGGCGTGCTGATGCTCGATTCCCCCGTCATCGCAGGCTGGCGGGCCAGGCTGCTGCGCATGGCGCAGTGGCTCGACATCGACGCGCGCCAATCCCCCGCGGCGGCCACCAAGAACCGTCGCAACCTGTGGCCGGACCTCGATTCGGTCTGGACCCACTTCAAGGCCAAGCGCAAGTTCGATCGCTGGGACGAAGACGTGCTGCGCGACTACGTCGAGCACGGCACCGAGCCCACCGGCCGCGACGGCGAGCGCACGCTGCGCTTCTCGCGCGACATCGAATACCGGATCTACCGCACGCTGCCGACCAACATGGGGCGCAAGGTCGCCGGCGGTGCGCCGTTTCTGGTCAGCTTCGTGGCCGGCACGCGCTCGCGCGAAATCCGCCAGGTCGGCCTGACGGCGACCCGCCGCCTGGTGGGCCGTCGCCTGCGCTGGATCGAGGGCAGCCACCTGTATCCGATGGAAAAACCGCTGGAAACGGCGGGGCTGATCCGCGAACTGATCGACGAAATGCGCGCAGAGGCAGGCGCCATGCGGCACGCCGCCTGAACGGGCGAATTCGGCGGCGCCGACACGGATCGGACAGGGCACCTTTGCTATAATCCGGCTTTCCCCGGCAAGCCAGGTTTATGACCAAGTTCGTATTCGTCACCGGTGGCGTTGTGTCCTCGCTCGGCAAGGGCATCGCCGCCGCCTCGCTCGCGGCCATCCTTGAGTCGCGCGGCCTCAAAGTCACCCTCCTCAAACTCGATCCCTACATCAACGTCGACCCGGGCACGATGAGCCCGTTCCAGCACGGCGAGGTGTTCGTGACGGAGGACGGTGCAGAAACCGACCTCGATCTTGGCCACTACGAGCGCTTCGTCTCGGCCAAGATGCGCAAGGCCAACAACTTCACCACCGGCCAGATCTACGAATCCGTGATCCGCAAGGAGCGTCGCGGCGAGTATCTCGGCAAGACGGTGCAGGTCATTCCGCACATCACCAACGAGATCCAGGCCTTCATCGAGCGTGGCGCCAAGGCGTCGCACGATGGCAAGGCAGACGTGGCGATCGTCGAGATCGGCGGCACGGTGGGCGACATCGAGTCGCTGCCGTTCCTGGAAGCCGCGCGGCAGATGAGCCTGCGCCTGGGCCGCAACCAGGCGGCGTTCGTGCATCTGACGCTGGTGCCGTTCATCGCCAGCGCCGGCGAGCTCAAGACCAAGCCGACCCAGCACTCGGTGCAGAAGCTGCGCGAGATCGGCGTCCAGCCGACCGCGCTGCTGTGCCGCGCCGACCGCCCCATCCCCGATGACGAGCGCGCGAAGATCTCGCTGTTCGCCAACATGCCGCAGGACGCGGTGATCTCGGTGTGGGACGTCGACACCATCTACAAGATCCCGCAGATGCTCAACGAGCAGGGCCTCGACCGCATCATCTGCGAGGAGCTGCGCATCGATGCACCGCCGGCCGACCTGTCCATGTGGTCGCGCATGGTGCACACGCTGGAGAACCCGCAGCACGAGATCACCATCGGCATGGTCGGCAAGTATGTCGACCTGACCGAGTCGTACAAGTCGCTGATCGAGGCGCTGCGCCATGCCGGGCTGCACACCTCGACGCGCGTCAACATCGAGTACATCGATTCCGAAGAGCTGGAGTCGGGCCATACGCAGGTGCTGGAATCGCTCGACGCGATCCTGGTGCCGGGCGGCTTCGGCAAGCGCGGCACGGAAGGCAAGATCCGCGCGATCCAGTACGCCCGCGAGAAGACTGTGCCGTACCTGGGCATCTGCCTGGGGATGCAGCTGGCCGTCATCGAGTTCGCTCGCCACGTGGCCGGCATGCAGGACGCCAACAGCACGGAATTCAACCTCGAGACCGAGCATCCGGTGGTGGCGCTGATCACCGAATGGCAGGATCGCGACGGCCGCGTTGAAAAACGCTCGGCCGACTCCGACCTGGGCGGCACCATGCGCCTGGGCGCGCAGCGCGTGCCGGTCCAGACCGGCACCAAGGCGTCGCAGATCTATGGTGCTGAGGTCAACGAGCGCCACCGTCATCGCTACGAAGTGAACAACCACTACGTGCCGCAGCTGGAGAAGTCCGGGATGATCATCTCGGCGCGCACGCCGTCGGAAAACCTGCCGGAAATGATGGAGCTGCCGGGCGCGATGCACCCGTGGTTCGTCGGCGTGCAGTTCCACCCGGAATTCACCTCGACACCGCGCGACGGCCACCCGCTGTTCAAGGCCTATGTGGAAGCCGCGCTGGCGCATCGTCAGCGCCAGGCACAACGCGCGGTCGCCTGAGCGGCAGCGCACGGGAAACACGATGAAACTCTGCGATTTCGAGATCGGCCTCGACCGTCCGTTCTTCCTGATTGCCGGCACCTGCGTGATCGAGTCCGAGCAGATGGCGATCGACACCGCCGGTACGCTCAAGGAGATCACCGGCGCGCTGGGCATTCCGTTCATCTACAAGTCGTCGTTCGACAAGGCGAACCGCTCGTCGGATGCGTCGTTCCGCGGCCTCGGTATGGAAGAGGGCTTGCGCATCCTGGCGGAAGTCCGCCGCCAGGTGGGGGTGCCGGTGCTGACCGACATCCACGAGATCGACGAGATCAAGCCGGTGGCCAGCGTTGTGGACGTGCTGCAGACGCCGGCCTTCCTGTGCCGCCAGACCGATTTCATCCGCGCCTGCGCGCAGAGCGGCAAGCCCGTCAACATCAAGAAGGGCCAGTTCCTCGCGCCGCACGACATGAAGAACGTCATCGACAAGGCGCGCCACGCCGCCCGCGATGCCGGCCTGCCCGAAGACAGCTTCATGGCCTGTGAACGCGGCGCTTCGTTCGGCTACAACAACCTGGTGTCGGACATGCGCTCGCTGGCGATCATGCGCGAGACCGGCGCGCCGGTGGTGTTCGATGCCACGCACTCGGTGCAGCTGCCGGGCGGCCAGGGCACCAGCTCGGGCGGCCAGCGCGAGTTCGTGCCGGTGCTGGCCCGCGCCGCCGTGGCCACCGGCGTGGCCGGCGTCTTCATGGAAACGCACCCCGATCCCGCCTGCGCGAAATCGGACGGTCCGAATGCCGTGCCGCTGCGCCGCATGAAAGACTTGCTGTCGGTGCTCAAGGAACTGGACACGCTGACCAAGCGCAACGGCTTCCTCGAAAACCAGTTCGACTGATTCCACCCGACCGGCGGCCTCTTGTGCCGCCGCCGTCGTTTCCGATTCGGCTTCCGGAGAGAGACATGGCTGCTGGCTACATCCTCGCGTCCGTGGACGTGACCGATCCTGTGCAGTACGAGCAATACAAGGTGCTGTCGACCCGGGCCATGCAGGCCCATGGCGCGGAACCGCTGGTGCGCGGCGGCAAAACCGAACCGCTGGAAGGCGAATGGAACCCGACGCGCGTGGTCGTGCTCAAGTTCAAGAGCTACGATGCCGCCAAGTCGTTCTACGACAGCGAGGAATACCATGCGGCCCGCGACGCGCGCGCTAAGGCCGCCCACGTGAACATGATTGTGGTCGAGGGCGTCTGAGAGCGGCCACAGTATCACCTGCTTCAAAAAGACCAAGAGGAAATACATGAGTGCCATCGTAGATATCATCGGGCGCGAAGTGCTGGACTCGCGCGGCAATCCCACCGTCGAATGCGACGTGCTGCTGGAATCGGGCGTGATGGGCCGCGCGGCGGTGCCGTCGGGCGCCTCCACCGGCTCGCGTGAAGCCATCGAGCTGCGCGACGGCGACAAGGGCCGCTATCTGGGCAAGGGCGTGCTGAAGGCCGTCGAGCACATCAACACCGAGATCTCCGAAGCCATCATGGGCCTGGACGCCTCCGAGCAGGCGTTCCTGGACCGCACGCTGATCGACCTGGACGGCACCGAGAACAAGGGCCGCCTGGGCGCCAACGCCACGCTGGCCGTGTCGATGGCCGTGGCCAAGGCCGCCGCCGAGGAAGCCGGCCTGCCGCTGTACCGCTACTTCGGCGGTTCGGGCGCGATGCAGATGCCGGTGCCGATGATGAACATCGTCAACGGCGGCGCGCACGCCAACAACAGCCTGGACATCCAGGAATTCATGGTGATGCCGGTCGGCCAGCAGAGCTTCCGTGAAGCCCTGCGCTGCGGCGCCGAGATTTTCCACGCGCTCAAGAAGATCATCGCCGACAAGGGCATGAGCACGGCGGTGGGCGACGAGGGCGGCTTTGCCCCGAACTTCGCCAGCAACGAAGAGTGCCTGAACACCATCCTGTCGGCGATCGAAAAGGCCGGCTACCGTCCGGGCGAAGACGTGCTGCTGGCGCTGGATTGCGCTGCCTCCGAGTTCTACCGCGACGGCAAGTACCACCTGGACGGTGAAGGCCTGCAGCTGTCGTCGGTGGACTTCGCCAACTACCTGGCGAACCTGGCCGACAAGTTCCCGATCGTCTCGATCGAAGACGGCATGCACGAGAGCGACTGGGACGGCTGGAAGGTCCTGACCGAAAAGCTCGGCAACAAGGTCCAGTTGGTGGGCGACGATCTGTTCGTCACCAACACGCGCATCCTGAAGGAAGGCATCGAAAAGGGCATCGCCAACTCGATCCTCATCAAGATCAACCAGATCGGCACGCTGACCGAGACGTTCGCCGCCATCGAGATGGCCAAGCGGGCCGGCTACACCGCTGTGATCTCGCACCGCTCGGGCGAGACCGAGGACAGCACCATCGCCGATATCGCGGTGGGCACCAACGCCGGCCAGATCAAGACCGGCTCGCTGTCGCGCTCGGACCGCATCGCCAAGTACAACCAGCTGCTGCGCATCGAGGAAGATCTGGGCGACATCGCCAGCTACCCGGGCAAGTCGGCGTTCTATAACCTGCGATAATCTGTCGCAGTTCGCCAGACCGTGCGACCGCCGATGAGGCGGTCGCGTGGTATCTGGGGTGCCTGATGCTTCATCACGCCTGATGCCATGCGCCTGATTACGCTGTTCCTGCTGCTGTTGCTGCTTGCCATCCAGTATCCGCTCTGGCTGGGCAAGGGCGGCTGGCTGCGCGTGTGGGACATGCAGAAGCAGGTGGCGTCGCAGAATCAGCGCAACGCGGAGCTCAAGCAGCGCAATCTGAAGCTCGAAGGCGAAGTGAAGGACCTGAAGGAAGGCACGGGCGCTATCGAAGAGCGCGCGCGCTACGAGCTCGGCATGGTCAAGGACGACGAGGGCTTCGTCCAGTTCGTCGCGCCGGCCCCCAAGACCAGCGAGACCCCGCTGCCGCCGCCCGCCGCGCTGCAGCCGAATCACCGGCACTGAGCGTGCCCGGCGAACGCGCCGTCGACGCGTTCGTTTTCTCTGAAGCTTCTCTGAAGCGTTCCCCGCCTTACCAGTAGTACGGATAGCCCAGGACGGGCGCGCCGTAGCTGAAGCCCCATCCGCCGCCATGGTGGCGCCATCCGCTGCCGTAGAAGACCGAATAGCTGCCGTAATACGGATACGGATACGGATACGGCGCGTAATAGGGCGTGGCCACGTATTCGCGGACCTGTGCCGCGCGCTCGGCGGCGCGGTCGGATTCGCGCAGTGCCTTGGCGTTCAGCTCGTCGAGCTTCTTGCGGTCTTCGGGCGTGACCGGTGCGGCGGCGGTGGCCGGCGCATCCGATTGCAGGCGGGCGGTGTAGGGCATGCCGCCCGGGCCGCGCGGGACGGCGACGCAGGCGGCGGTCAGCGCGGCGGCCAGGGCAGGCAGGGTGAGCGTGGCCGCGCGGGGCAGGAAGGGCTGGGACATGATGCGCTCTCGCAAAGTGGCGTCAGGTGTATCGGACCGACGCTTGGAGCGGCAGCCGCGCGCGAAAGTGCCGCTGCTGGCGCATCTTCATAGTATGTCGCCGGCGCGTGCCCCGGTGGTCAGTGACGCTGGTCGGAGGCGCTCTGCACGCCCTGCACCACGGTGTCCTGCGCGAACAGCTGCGCACAATCGACGGCGTCGAACGCGTAGTGCTGGCCGCAGAACTCGCAATCGATTTCCACCTTGCCGCCGCGCTCCTGCAGGATGTCGTCGATCTCTTCCTGGCCCAGCGTGCGCAGCATCGCGCCGACCCGCAGCCGCGTGCACGAGCAGCGGAAACGCGGCAGGACCGGCTCGAACATGCGGATGCCGGCGTGCTCCATCTCTTCCCAGTAGAGCCGCTTGATGAGCGTGTCGACGGGCTGCTCCAGCAGTTCGTCCCGGCGCAGCGTCGCGCCGAGCTGGCAGACTCGCTCCCAGGTGTCGAGGTCCTGGCCGTGCACGTCTTCGCGCAGCGGCTGGCCGGTCTCGCCTACTTCCGCGGGCCCATGGCCGGGGTGGCCTTCCATCGCGCCGCCGTAAGACGGCAGTCGCTGCAGTAGCATGCCCGAGGCGATCTTGTCGTCGGCGGCCAGCCACAGCCGCGTGTCGAGCTGCTCGGAGGTCTGCATGTAGTGCTCCAGCACGGCGGTCATGCTGGTGAGCGGGCCATGCTCGTCGGACAGCGGGACGATGCCCTGGTAGGGCTGCTGGCCGGGCAGTTTGTCCTGCGGATCCAGCGTGATGGCGAAGCGGCCGTGGCCGTGCTGGTTGACCAGCGACGCCAGCGTGGCGTCGTCCGCGATCTGGGCGCCTTCGACCAGCTTGGCGGTGGCGCGCATCGACAGGTCGGAATTGCACTCCACCACCAGCATGCGCAGCGGCCCGTCACCGTGCAGCTGCATGATCAGCGCGCCGTTGAACTTCAGGTTGGCCGACAGCAGCGCGGCGGCGGCCATCATCTCGCCCAGCAGCGTGCGCACCGGGGCGGGGTAGTGGCGGCGGCGCAGGACTTCCTGCCAGGTTCCCTCCAGCCGCACCAGTTCACCGCGCACCGGGGCGGCGTCGAATACGAATTTCTTCAGCTCGTCAGTCATCCATCGATCCGTTTCAATTGCTGCTTGTACATCGCCTGGCGTACCGCGTACGTCTCGGTGTTGAGGCGCATCTTGGCGATGTCGTCGTCCGTCAGTTCCCGCACGGCCTTGGCCGGCGCGCCCAGGATCAGCGACCGGTCGGGGAAGACCTTGCCTTCCGTCACGATCGCGCCGGCGCCCACCAGGCAGTCGCGGCCGATCACCGCGCGGTTGAGCACCACTGCCTGGATGCCGATCAGCGAGCCCTCGCCGATGGTGCAGCCGTGCAGCATGGCCTGGTGGCCGATCGTCACGCGGTCGCCGATGTCGAGCGGGCAGCCCGGGTCGGTATGCAGCACGGCGCCTTCCTGCACGTTGCTGGCTTCGCCCACGACGATCGGCTCGTTGTCCCCGCGGATGACCGCGCCCGGCCACACGCTCGAGCGTGCCTTGAGCACCACGCGGCCGATCACGGTGGCCTCCGGCGCCACATAGGCATCGTCGTCAATGGTCGGGACGGCGTCGCCGAGTTGGTAGAGGGCCATGCGTTCGGTCTCCAGAATCCGCGTAGATGGGGGAAAAATGCGCGCCTTCAAGCGCGGCCGGGCGGCCGGCTCGACACGTCGAATTAAAATGCCGGAAAGCCCGGATTGTACGCCCATGACCTCATTCCAGCCGCCTGCCATGTCACTGCGCCACGAGGCGCTGGCCGCCCTGTGCCTGACCGATCCCGCCGACAAGGCCGACGCCACGCTGCGCCTGGGCGAGCGTGCCCGGGCGGCGGACGATTCCGCGTGGCTTGCCGACGCGCCGATCGTTGCGCCGGCCGCCGGCATCCCGGGTCGCCCGGCGGCGCCGGTGCTGGTGCCGCCCAGCGAGGTGCCGCGTCGCCGCGCGATCGATACGCCGCACGGGCGGGCCGTGCTGCTGCATGCGCTGGCGCACATCGAGTTCAACGCCATCAACCTTGCGCTCGACGCCGTGTGGCGCTTTGCCGGCATGCCGGTCGCGTTCTATCGGGATTGGATGCGCGTGGCGGCGGAGGAGGCGACGCACTTTTCGCTGCTGTCGGCCCATCTGGCCACGCTCGATTGCCGCTATGGCGATCATCCTGCCCACGACGGTCTGTGGCAGATGACCGAGAAGACCGCCGCCGACCCGCTCGCCCGCATGGCGCTGGTGCCGCGCACGCTGGAGGCCCGCGGGCTGGACGCCTCGCCGCCGATCCGCGCGAAGCTGGCCGCCGCCGGCGACATGGCCGCTGCCGGCATCCTCGACATCATCCTGCGCGACGAAATCGGCCACGTGGCGGTCGGCAACCGCTGGTACCGCTGGTTGTGCGAGCGCGCCGGACTGGACCCGCTGCCGACCTATCGCCGGCTCGCCGAGCAGTACGGCGCCCCGCGCCTGCGCGGCCCGTTCAACCTCGATGCCCGCCGCCAGGCCGGCTTCGACGACGACGAGATCGCCGCGCTCGAGGCCAGCTTCTAAGCCGCGCGCGCCGGGCGGGGCACCGGTATAATCGCCAGAAAAACGAACGACCGTTCGATTCCTTCCCGGCGAGGCAACCATGGACTCCACCACCCCCACGCTACCGGCCGCGCGTCTGGCTTCCCGCTCGACCTATCTGCCCGTGCGCGGCTTGCGCTACCACATCCGCGAATGGGGCGAGCCGGGCGCGCCGATCCTGTTCCTGTTCCACGGGTGGATGGATGTATCGGCCTCGTTCCAGTTCCTGGTGGAGGCGTTGCGCGAGCGCTGGCATGTCGTCGCGCCGGACTGGCGCGGCTACGGCCTGACCGCGTGGGCGACCGACGCGCCCGGTGTCGATTCGTACTGGTTCGCCGATTACCTGGCCGACCTGGAGGCCATCGTCGATCACTACCAGCCGGATGGCCAAGTCACTCTGGTCGGCCACAGCCTGGGCGCCAACGTGGTGTGCCTCTACGCTGGCGTGCGGCCCGAGCGCGTGCGCCGCGTGGTCGACCTGGAAGGCTTCGGCATGCCCGCGTCCAGGCCGTCGCAGGCCGCGCGCCGCTATGCACGCTGGCTCGACGAACTGAAGGACGAGCCGCGCCTGATCACCTATGCCACCCTCGACGACGTGGCCGCCCGGCTGCAGAAGACCAATCCGCGCCTGCCGGCCGACAAGGCGGCCTTCCTGGCGCGGCACTGGTCGCGCCAGAACGCGGACGGCCGCTGGGAAATCCTCGGCGACCCCGCCCACAAGATCGTCAACCCGCAGCTGTACCGGCTCGATGAGGTGATGGAGATCTGGCGCCGCGTGGCCGCGCCCGTGCTGCACGTCGAGGCGGTCGATTCTCCGACGCTGATCGCGCTGGCGGGCGACGTGCCGCTGCCCGAGTTCAGGTCGCGCTTCGCGGCGTTCCCGGATTTGCGCGAAGCGAGGATCACCGATGCGGGCCACATGCTGCATCATGACCAGCCGGAGCAGGTGGCGGCACTGGTGGAGGCCTTCTGCAAGGCGGCGTGAGCGTGGCCGTTCAGTCGAGAAACCGCTGTGCCGCACCGGGCGGCGGCAGGATGCAGGTGTCCGAGCAGCCGAACCAGCGATAGCGGTTGCGCGCCACGCAACGGTAGAGCGCATCGCGTATCGGCAAGGGCACAGCCCAACCGAGCCACGCAAGCCGCCACGGCCAGCCCAGCGCATGCAGGATGCGCAGCGCGGCGGCGCTTTCGCGCCATGCGCGGCCGTCACGCACGAACAGCACGGTGTCGACATCTTCCGGGTCCACGTCCGCCGCACGCAGCAGGGCGCGGCCGGTCTCGCCCTGCATCGATGCGAAGCGCAGCACGCCGCGCCGGTCGTGCTTCAGCAGGAACCGCGCGAAGCCGCTGCAGAGCAGGCACTGCGCATCGAAGACAACGATCATGCGGATGCCGTCGTGGCCAGGTCGAGATGCCCCCGATACGCGGCCACGACACCGAGCAGCGGCACGCTGGCGCGCACGTTGAAGTGCAGCCGGTCGCCGTCGCCGGTTTCTTCGGCCACCACTTCCGGCCGCAGCCAGGCGGGGCAGGGGATGCCGAGAAAGCGCAAGCCCCGCAGGCGCATGTGAAGGGCGCGGTCGACTGCCTCCAGCGTAAAGCGCAGCCGCACCGCGCCCAGCCGTTCGACGAGGTGCCCGTCGCCGAGCGACAGGGTGGAGTGCATGACTTGGCGCGGGAACTGGCGCGTCCAGGTTTCCTGTGCCGAGGCGGCTTCGAGCGTGAAGCGGATCGGCCCGCGCGTCATCGTGCGCGGGGTGCGGATGCACCAGGCCAGCCAGCGCGCGGCGCGCGAGGCGGGCGGCTGGGTTTCGACCTCGCCGTGCAGCACGACCCGGCCGCTGAGCCGGTGGAATGCCTGTACGGCCGGGGCAAGCTGCGCGTAGCGCGCGCCGAGCAGGGTTTCGTAGAGCGAGGCGGTCATGCAGGCGTGTCCTGCATGGTGATGGCGAGGCCCTCGGTTTCGCGCGCGAAATCCGCCAGGGTCAGCAGGCCGATGCACGGCCGTGCGCCGCGCTGCGGCAGCGTGCCTTCGAGAAAGCGGCGCACCAGCGCGGCAGCAGCCAGCGTCGGCACGTACGGGCCGTCGCCGCGCGCGGCCACCAGGTGCCATACGCGGGCCCGCGCCTGGTGGCCGCCATCGCGCCCCTCGACGCGGACGTGCATGGCGCCGGCGTCCGATCCGTAGGGCAGGAGCCACTCCGATACCGCTTTGAGCCAGCGCGCGTGGCGCGACCAGTCCCGCACGAGGCCGGCCTGCGCCAGCGCCGCCATCAGATTCATCCCCCGATGCAGCAGGCGTAGCTCGAGCCCCGCGCCGAAGCGCACGCGCGGGGAGCCGGGGTAGCGCGCCGGAAACAGCGTCAGGTCCGGCACATCGCAAGGCGACATCAGCCGCTCGCCGACGGGCGTGGGGTAGCGGTGCCGCCAGGTGCCGCGCCAGCCGAACACCGGTTCTCGCGGGGAGGGCAGCGGCTTGCCGCAATAGCTCAGGATCGCCTGCACGGTCGACAAGCCGCGCTCCGTCCGGTTGCCCGGGCTGATGCCGATGTCGATTGCATCCACCGCGGCGAGGCCCTGTGCCAGGTGATCCGCCGCCGCGCCGGACAGCGCCGGCACCGAGCTGGCGCCGCTGACGACCAGCACGCCTGCTTGCTTGGCCGCCGCGTCCAGCGTTGAGATGTCCTGGACGAAAGCGCGTCCGTCCGCGAGGTCGATGTAGTGCACGCCCGCAGCGATGCAGGCTTGCGCGACGCGATAGTCCTGCCCCTGGAAGGGGCCGCTGGCGTGGATCAGCATGTCGGGCGCCAGCGCGCGCAGCTGCCGGGGCAGCGTATCGGTGCTGATGTCCAGCGCCGCGGCGTGCAGCCGGGCGCGGGCGGTCGGCCGCAGCGTTTCGACCAGCGCCGTCGCCCGGTCCAGGGAGCGGCCCGCCACCGTGATCGTGAGCGCCCCGTGTGCAGCCAGGCGCCTGACCAGCCGCTCGCCGAAAAAACCATAGCCGCCGATCACCACGACGTGCTTGCCGGGTTCGCTGTACGCGGGCATGGCCCTTACTCCGCCGCCGCGTGCAGCCTGGACTGCAGGTTCGTGTCGTTGCTGGTGTGCGTGTGCACCAGTGTCTTGTCGGGATTGGCATAGCGATAGGCGCGCCGCAGCGCCATTGCCACCTCGTGGAAGCCCGACAGGATCAGCTTCTGCTTGTTCGGATACAGCGCGATGTCGCCGGCGGCGAACACGCCCGCGCGCGAGGTTTCGTAGGCCGTGGTCTCGACCACGATGCGCCCGGCGCGCATCTCGACGTCCCAACTGGCGATCGGGCCGGGCTCGGAGACCAGGCCATAGAGCGCGATCAGCTCATCGCACGGGAGCCGGGTCTCGCCTTCGCGCTGGCGTAGGGCGATGCCGGTGAGGGTGCCGTCGGGCGCGCTGTCCAGCCGGCCGATCATGCCGACCTGGAAGTCCATCTCGCCGGCGGCCACGGCGGCGCGCATCCCGGCGACCGACGCGTCGGCCGCGCGGAAGCCCTCGCGCCGGTGCACCAGCGTCACGCGCGCGGCGGTCTTGCGCAATGCCAGCGCCCAGTCCAGCGCCGAATCGCCGCCGCCGGCCACCACCACGTGCTTGTCTGCGAAGCGCGCGGTATCGCGCACCGCGTAGTGCAGGTGGCGGCCTTCCAGCGCCGCGGCCTCGGGCAGCGCGACGCGCTGGGGCGCGAAGGCACCGTTGCCGGCGGTGATCAGCACGGCGGCGCAGTCGAACACGTCGCCAACGCTGGTGGTGACGCGGAAGCGCCGGCCGTGCTCGCCTTCGATCGTCTCGACGGTCTCGGCGCGGCGGCCGCACAGGATCGGGTAGCCGAACGGCGCGCACTGCGCCAGCAGCCGGTCCACCAATTCCTGTGCCGTGCAGGACACCAGCGCCGGGATGTCGTAGATCGGCTTTTCCGGGTAGAGCTCGGTGCATTGGCCGCCGGGGCGATCCAGCACATCCACCAGCACGCACGACAGCCCGAGCACGCCGGCCTCGAACGCCGCGAACAGGCCGACCGGCCCGGCGCCCACGATCAGCACGTCGATGCGCTGTTCGACGGGCGGGAGGGGGGCGGCGGAAAAGGCGGTCTCGGCGGTCATGGCAAGGCGAAGGGAACGAAACGAAACAATGGGGGCACTATAGCGCGCCGCGCCGCCCATGCCGCCAACGCCAGCGTGGCCAGTCGGGTCTTCCCGCGGGCATCGGCGGTGCGCGAACGGCAGTTACCCCGCGGCCGCGTCGCGGCAGTAAAATGGCGGAATGCTCAAACGCTCCGCTTCCGCTCCCATTAACGCCGACCTGCACTGCCACTCCACGGTGTCGGACGGCCTGCTCGCACCCCGTGAAGTCGCCGCCCGCGCCGCCGCCCATGGCGTGACGCTGTGGGCGCTGACCGACCACGACGAGGTCGGCGGCCAGGCCGCCGCGCGCGAGGCGGCCGAATCGCTCGGCATGGACTACCTGGCGGGCGTGGAAATCTCCGTCACGTGGGCCGGCCGCACGCTGCATATCGTCGGCCTCGGCATCGATCCGGACGATGCGGCCCTGGTGCAGGGCCTGGCGCGCACCCGCTCGGGCCGCTGCGCGCGCGCCGAAGACATGGCCGAGGCCCTGGGCAAGCTGGGCATCCACGGTGCCTACGAGGGCGCGCTGTCATACGCCGGCAACCCGGACATGATCTCGCGCACGCATTTCGCGCGCTTCCTGGTCGAGCACGGCCATTGCCGCGACATCGCCGAGGTGTTCGACCGCTACCTGGGCGAGGGCAAGCCCGGCTTCGTGCCGCACCGGTGGTCCCGCCTGGCCGACGCCATCGGCTGGATCCGGGGCGCCGGCGGCGTCGCGGTGATGGCGCATCCGGGCCGCTACACGCTGACGCTGCTCGAGCACGGTGCGCTGTTCGACGAGTTCAAGGATCTCGGCGGCGAGGGCGTCGAGGTCGTCACCGGCAGCCACACGCCCGACCAGTACGCCTGCTATGCCGATGTGGCGCGCCGCTACGGCCTGCTGGCCTCGCGCGGATCGGACTTCCACGGCCCCGGCGAGGGCCGGGTCGAGCTGGGCGAGCTGCCGCCGCTGCCGGACAACCTGACGCCGGTGTGGAGCCGGTGGCTGTCCTGAGCCCGCAGCCCGCCGGCCGCGCATGTCCCAGTTCTTCCAGATCCATCCGACCACGCCGCAGGGGCGGCTGATCCGCCAGGCGGTGGAAATCATCCGCGCCGGCGGCCTGATCGCGCTGCCGACCGACTCCTGCTACGCGCTGGCCTGCCACCTGGATGACAAGGCCGCCGTGGAGCGCTTGCGCCGCGTGCGCGGCATCGACGAAAAGCACCACCTGACGCTGATGTGCCGGGACCTGTCGGAGCTGGCCACCTTCGCCCGCGTCGACAACCGGCAGTATCGCGCGGTCAAGGCGGCCACGCCCGGCCCGTTCGTCTTCCTGCTGGAGGCGACCCGGGAGGTGCCGCGCCGGCTGTCGCATCCGTCGCGCAAGACCATCGGCCTGCGCGTGCCCGACCACCCGATCCCGCTGGCGCTGATGGCCGAGCTGGGCGAGCCGCTGCTGTCCGCCACGCTGCAGCTGCCGGGCGACGAAGCGCCGCTCAACGAAGCGGATGCCATCCGCGCCCTGCTGGAGCGGCAACTGGAGCTGGTGATCGACGGCGGCCCGGCCCCGGCCGAGCCCACCACCGTGATCGACCTGACCGGCGGCGAGCCGGAACTGGTGCGCAGGGGGCGCGGCGACCCGGCCAGGGTCGGCCTGTAGGCAAGGCGCGCGGGCGGCCGCTGTGCGGTTGCGCGCGCTTGCTACAATAGCCCGCTTATGAATCCCACCGTCATCCAAACTCTCACGGTCTACGCGATCCCCGTGCTGTTCGCGATCACCGTGCCGGCCGCCGCCCGTGGCTATCTCGCCAGGCACTATGGAGACAACACGGCATTCCTGGCGGGCCGGCTGAGTTTCAACCCGCTGCGCCATGTCGATCCGATCGGTACGATCGCGATGCCGCTGCTGCTGTACTTCGTGACGGGGGGCGCGCTCGTATTCGGCTATTCCAAGCCGGTGCCGGTGGATTTCAGCGCGCTGCGCGATCCGCGCTGGCAGGGGCTGCGCGTGGCGCTGGCCGCGCCGGAGACCAATTTCGCGATGGCGCTGGCCTGGGGGATGCTCGGGCTCACCCTGGCCGCTGCCGGCATCGACGAGCGCTTCCTGACGGGCATGGCGGCCGCCGGCGTCGGCGCCAATCTCGCCATGGCCGCGCTCAATCTCGTCCCGGTGCCGCCGCTGGATGGCGGCCGGGTGCTGGCGGCGCTGCTGCCGCAGCGCCTGGCGCCGGTCTTCGCCCGCGTCGAGCAATATGGTTTCTACATCGTCATGGCGCTGATCCTGACGGGCGTGCTGACCCAGGTCTGGATGCGCCCGGTCGCGGGGTTGCTGGCCAAGGCGCTGATGATGGTCCTCAGTCCGCTTCAGGCGGCGCTTTCCTGGTTCGTCTCCTAAATCCTTTCCCCACATGTTTCCTGAACGCGTTCTTTCCGGCATGCGGCCGACCGGTGCCTTGCACCTGGGTCACTACCACGGCGTCCTGAAAAACTGGGTCCGGCTGCAGGCCGAATACCCATGCTTTTTCTTCGTCGCCGACTGGCATGCGCTGACCACGCACTACGAATCGCCCGAGGTGATCGAGGAATCGGTGTGGGAGATGCTGATCGACTGGCTGGCCGCCGGCGTCGATCCGACCCAGGCCACGCTGTTCATCCAGAGCCGTGTGCCCGAGCATGCCGAGCTGTTCCTGCTGCTGTCGATGGGCACGCCGCTGGGCTGGCTTGAGCGCGTGCCGACCTACAAGGACCAGATCGAGAAGCTCAAGGAAAAGGACTTGTCCACCTACGGCTTCCTCGG
Organism: Ralstonia nicotianae; assembly: GCF_018243235.1. Taxonomy (NCBI): domain Bacteria; kingdom Pseudomonadati; phylum Pseudomonadota; class Betaproteobacteria; order Burkholderiales; family Burkholderiaceae; genus Ralstonia; species Ralstonia nicotianae. The sequence goes on along the minus strand of NZ_CP046674.1, from coordinate 2,387,382 downwards.
CTATCCGCTGCTGCAGGCCGCCGACATCCTGATCTACCGCGCCGGCTTCGTGCCGGTGGGCGAAGACCAGGTGCCGCACGTCGAGATGACGCGCGAGGTGGCGCGCCGCTTCAACTACCTGTACGGCCGCGAGCCGGGCTTCGAGCAGAAGGCGCTGGATGCGGCCAAGAAGCTCGGCGGCAAGCGCGCCAAGCTCTATCTGGAGCTGCGCACGGCCCACCAGGAGCGCGGCGAGGACGATGCCCTGGAGCAGGCCCGCGCATTGCTGGCCGAATCGCAGAGCCTGTCGATGGGCGACCGCGAGCGCCTGTTCGGCTACCTGGAAGGCGCGCGCAAGATCATCCTGCCGGAGCCGCAGGTGCTGCTGACCGAGGCGTCGCGCATGCCGGGCCTGGACGGGCAGAAGATGTCCAAGTCCTACGGCAACACCATCCGCATGCGCGAGGACAAGGCCAGCGTCGAGAAAAAGGTACGCACCATGCCGACCGATCCGGCCCGCGTGCGTCGCACCGATCCGGGCGATCCGGGAAAGTGCCCGGTCTGGCAGCTGCACCAGGTGTACTCCGATGCGGATACCAGGGAATGGGTGCAGAAGGGATGCCGCAGCGCCGGCATCGGCTGCCTGGAATGCAAGCAGCCCGTCATCGACGGCATCTTGCGCGAGCAGCAGCCGATGCTGGAGCGCGCGCAGAAGTACATGGACGACCCGTCGCTGCTGCGCGCCATCATCGCCGACGGCTGCGATACCGCACGCAAGGTCACGCAGGAGACCATGCGCGAGGTGCGGGAGGCGATGGGGCTGACGTACAGCTGAGCCACCGGGCGATTGACGCATGTGTCCAGCCGTCGTTCCCGATGATCCGCACGCGCTCACGGCGCCATCGCCGTGGGTGGTGCGCTGGGCCGCACCGCTGCCGGCCGGCGCGCGCGTGCTCGACGTGGCCTGCGGCAGCGGCCGGCATGTACGCTGGCTGGCGGCGCGCGGCCTGCGCGTGACCGGCATCGATCGGGATGCCGACGCGCTGTCGGGCCTGTCGGAGGCTGCCGACACCCTTATCGCCGACATCGAGGACGGCCTGTGGCCGTTGCCGGCCGAGGCCGTCTTCGATGCCGTGGTCGTCACCAACTATCTGTACCGCCCGCTCTGGCCGCGCCTGCTGGCCTGCGTCGCGCCGGGCGGCCGGCTGATCTACGAAACCTTCGCGGTCGGAAACGAAACGGTCGGAAAACCGTCCAACCCGGCATTCCTGCTGGCGCCGGGCGAACTGCTCGAAGCCGTGCGCGGCCAGCTGCGCGTGATCGGCTACGAAGACGGCTTTATCGCGGCGCCGCGGGAGGCTTACGTGCAGCGCCTCTGCGCGGTTCGCGAATCGGCAGGGGCGCAGGCCCGGCGCTACGCACTTTGAAGTCGTCTGCGGTGTGATGTCCCCGCCTTGTCCAGGGCTTCGCGTGTGGCGAATTCATTTTTACGATCCGGTACAATCCCACTGATTTACGTTTACGCTTTTGTCTGCTTTCGAAACCATGACCCAGATTTCCGGCAGTCTCGTCGCCATCGTCACGCCCATGCACGAGGACGGCAGCCTAGATTTCCCGTCGTTGCGCAGCCTGATCGACTGGCATATCGCCGAAGGCACGGACGGCATCGTCATCGTCGGGACCAGCGGTGAATCGCCGACGGTGTCGGTGGACGAGCACCGGGAGCTGATCCGCGTGGCGGTAGAGCAGGTCAACAAGCGCATTCCGGTCATTGCCGGCACCGGCGGCAATTCCACCACCGAAGCCGTGGAGCTGACGGCCTACGCCAAGTCGGTGGGCGCCGATGCCTCGCTGCAGGTCGTGCCGTACTACAACAAGCCGACGCAGGAGGGCATGTACCTGCACTTCCGCAAGGTGGCGGAGTCGGTGGACCTGCCGGTGATCCTGTACAACGTGCCTGGCCGCACCGTCGCCGATATGTCGGTCGACACGATGCTGCGCCTCGCGCAGGTGCCCGGCGTGATGGGCGTCAAGGAGGCGACCGGCAATATCGACCGTGCCGCCCAGTTGATCAAGGCCGCGCCGGCGTCCTTCAAGATTTACAGCGGGGACGACCCGACCGCCGTCGCGCTGATGCTGCTGGGCGGTCACGGCAACATCTCCGTGACGGCCAACGTGGCGCCGCGCGCCATGCATGACTTGTGCGCCGCCGCCATGCGCGGCGATGTGGAGACGGCCCGCCGCATTCACATGCAGCTGCTGTCGGTGCACAAGAACCTGTTCGTGGAATCGAACCCGATTCCCGTCAAGTGGGCCCTGCAAGCCATGGGCAAGATGGCCGGCGGCATCCGCCTGCCGTTGACGCCGCTGGCGGCCCAGTATCAAGAGGTGGTGCGCGCATCCTTGCAGGATGCCGGACTGCTCTCCTGATTCATAAAGCCCTCGTTCTCATCTGAAGGATCGCAAGTCAATGAAACTGCTCCAAACCCGTCGCGGGGCTGTGGCGACGTCCGCTCAACTGCTGCTGGCCGCGTTGTCGGTTGCCCTGATTTCCGGTTGCGATACCGTCAATGAGGTGATGCAGCCGGACCGCATCGATTACAAGTCGCAGGCGAAGAAGGGCCCGACGCTGGAAGTCCCGCCCGACCTGACCTCCGTCCAGGCCGACCGTCGCTACGCTGCGCCGGATTCCGGCACCACCACGCTGTCGGCCTACACTTCGGCCGCGCCCAAGGTGACCACGCCGGGCGCCGGTGCCGACAACGTGCTGCCGGCCGTGTCCGACATGCGCATCGAGCGCGACGGCAACCAGCGCTGGCTGGTCGTGAAGACCACGCCGGATACCCTCTGGCCGCAACTGCGCACGTTCTGGCAGGAACTCGGCTTCCTGCTGGTGATCGATTCGCCCGAGACCGGCATCATGGAAACCGACTGGGCCGAGAACCGCGCGAAGATTCCGCAGGACATCATCCGCCGCACCGTCGGCAAGGTGTTCGACGGCCTGTATTCGACCTCGGAGCGCGACAAGTTCCGCACCCGCATCGAGAAGGGCCCCAACGGCACGGTCGAGGTCTACATCTCGCATCGTGGCGCACAGGAGCAACTGGTCGGCTCGTCCAAGGACCAGACCGTGTGGACGCCGCGTCCGGCCGATCCCGAGCTCGAGGCTGAATTCCTGTCGCGCCTGATGCAGCGCCTGGGTGCGAGCAAGGAGGGCGCCCAGCAGAAGCTGGCGCAGGCCAAGGCCACGCATCCGGTGGAAGACGGCGCCAAGGCCGAGCCGGCCCCGCGTACCGGCCCGTCGCTGCTGACGCAGGCGAATGGCCAACCGGTGCTGCAGGTGCCGGAGCCCTTCGATCGCGCCTGGCGGACGGTGGGCCTGGCCCTCGACCGCGTGAACTTCACCGTGGATGATCGCGACCGCTCGCAGGGCGTGTACTTCGTCCGCTACGCCGACACCCGTGCCGAGGCGAACGCGCCGGGCTTCTTCTCGCGCCTGTTCTCGGGCACGAAGATCGAAGACCTCAAGCGCGCCAAGCGCTATCGCGTGGTGGTCAAGGACGGCGGCGCTTCGTCGACCGTGCTGGTGCAGAACGACGACGGCTCGGCGCAGACCGGCGACATCGGCAAGCGCATCCTGTCGCTGCTCGACGAGCAGCTGCGGTAAGCGGCATCATGCAGTCAGGCTGCCCGGGCGGGCGATGGCAGTGAGATTCGCCAGTCTCGGCAGCGGCAGCGACGGTAATGCGCTGCTCGTCGAATCCACCGATGGAACGACGAGCACGCGCATCCTGCTCGATTGCGGATTCGGCATCCGCGAGACCGTGCGCCGGCTTGAACGCCTGGGCTGCACGCCGGCGTCCCTCGACGCCATTCTCGTCACGCACGAGCATGGCGACCATATCGGCAGCGCCTATGCGTTCGCCGCCAAATACAGTGTTCCGGTCTGGACCAGCCACGGCACGTATCGCGCCACGGCATCGCTGCGCGGCGCCGACCGGGCCGCCGTCCGTTTCTGCCGTGCCGACGATGCCTTCAGCATCGGCGATCTGCGGATCCTGCCCTACACCGTGCCACACGATGCGCGCGAGCCCTTGCAGTTCATCTTCGACGACGGCGCGCGGCGCCTCGGTGTGCTGACGGATGCCGGCATGTCGACGGAGTACCTGTGCGGGCACCTGACCGGTCTGCATGCCTTCGTGCTCGAATGCAATCACGACCGTGAGATGCTGGCCAACTCGGCGTATCCGTGGTCATTGAAGCAGCGGATCGGGGGAGACTTCGGGCACCTGGCCAATGACATCGCGGCGGCGATCCTGGCGCGCGTCCGGCACGACGGTCTTCATACCGTCGTGGCCGCGCATCTTTCCAAGCAGAACAACACGCCCGAGCTGGCGGCGGCGGCGATCGCGTCGGCGCTGGGCGTGCCCGCGGGCGACGTGCCGATCGCGGATCAGGAAGCGGGCCTCGGCTGGCAAGCCGTCTGAGCGAGGGCCGGCGGCCTTGTAAGATTCAGAAACAACTTTGTGTGGCGATCGGGCGACCTGTCGGCAGGTGCGTGCCGTTCAGCCATGAAAAAAGCCGACCCGAAGGTCGGCTTTTTCGTCTCGCGAGAAGCGCGCGATTATTGCTTGGCAGCCGGAGCCGAAGCGGCGGCGTCCGAAGCGGCCGGGGCAGCAGCGGCCGGAGCCGAAGCGGCGGCGTCCGAAGCGGCCGGGGCGGCAGCGGCCGGAGCCGAAGCGGCAGCAGCTTCCGAAGCGGCCGGAGCGGCAGCAGCCGGAGCGGCGGCGGCGGGAGCCGAAGCTTCCGGAGCGGCGGCCGGAGCAGCAGCTTCTTCCTTCTTACCGCAGGCAGCCAGAGCCACGGCGGCCATCAGCGAAGCGATCAGGAGAGACTTTTTCATTTTTTCGATCCTTGACTATGGAAAGCGAAACAACAGAAAGGGCGATGAATAATTACCGGTAATTATCGCTCTACGACACGGCACTTCTTATGTGCCCGCAGCCAAGCCGCGCAGGCGGCTGCTCGTGCTGCAAGCCAGCGTCGGATTATAGCGGCCTTTAACTACCCTGTGTAGCAGAGGCCTGCCCGTTGCCGCCCCGATTCCCGCGCTTTTGTAACGATGTGTTTCAATGCGCGCCGGGCCCGGCGAGTTGCAGCCAGCCTTCCTCGTACCAAGCGTGCAGGGTATCCATCAGGTCGGGCAGATCGGCTGCGGTATCCACTGCTTCCGCGCTTGCCCCGCGCTGGTCCGACAACGCGGACAGCCACGCAAGCAGCGTATCCGAAGGCTCGAATGTGTCGCCGTTGATCCAGAAGCGCTGCGCGTCGTAGAGCGCCTGCGTGCGCGCGTCGAGCACGATCCCTTCCTTGCGTGCGCGGGCCGTGAAGCGGGCCAGCGACAGGCGCGGCTGCGTGACGAATTCCACGTGGTCCTTGGGCTCGGTCAGGTAGGCGCCGAAGAATTCGCCGACCAGCTCGGGTGTCCAGCGCAGTGCGTTGAGCTTCTGCGCCAGCGCACGCACCATGGCGGTGGGCAGTTCGCCGGGGCGCTCGACGGGCTTCTGCTCCGGGTCGGTGTAGCGGCCTTCGAAGTCCGGGTTGTCTTCGAGCGTCTGCGACAGGAAGCCGAGGAAGTGGCCGGCCAGTTCGCGGTAGGACGGCGAGCGGAAACCGACCGAGTACGTCATGCAATCGCCTTCGGCCACGCCGTCGTGCGCGTAGTGCGGCGGCAGGTAGAGCATGTCGCCGGGTTCCAGGATGAACTCTTCCTCGGGCGTGAAGTTGGCCAGGATCTTCAGCGGCAGGTCGGGCACCAGCGTGAGGTCATTCTGCGACGAGATCCGCCAGCGTCGCCGGCCGTGCGCCTGGAGCAGGAACACGTCGTACGAATCGAAATGCGGGCCGACGCCGCCGCCGTCGGTGGCGAAGCTGATCATCACGTCGTCCAGGCGCGCGTCGGGGATGAAGCGGAAACGCTGCATCAGTGCATCGACCGCGGGCTCGACCAAGTTCACGCCCTGCACCAGCAGCGTCCAGTTGCGGGCCTTGCGCGATGGCAGCGGCCGCTCGTTGAACGGGCCGTGGTTGAAGGTCCAGCGCCCGCGTGTCTGGGCGATCAGGCGGGACTCGACATCCTCGCGCCTGGCCAGCTTGATCAGCGCGTCGGGCGACAATGGGAAGTGCAGCGCACGCATGTCTTCGGGCGACAGCGCCTGGCGGATCAGCAGGGGCTTCTTCTGCCAGTGCGTGCGCATGAAATCGCGCGGCGACAGCCCGCCCAGCAACTGCGCCGGACGCCCCGCCGCCAGGCCGGGTTGGACACCGCGGGCGGCGGCGTATAATGGGAGTTCGTTCATGGAGTGCGCAATTGAAAATCGCGAAGAATACCGTGGTGTCGGTGGCTTACAAACTGTCCGACGCGCAGGGCAACGTCATCGAGGAATCCGATGAGCCGATGGTGTATTTGCACGGCGGCTATGATGGCACGTTCCCCAAGATCGAGGAAGCGCTGGACGGCCATGAGCAAGGCTTCGAGACGAAGCTGCAGCTGGAGCCGGACGACGCCTTCGGCGAATACGACCAGGAGCTGATCAAGATCGAGCCGCGTGACCGTTTCCCCGAGCCGCTGGAAGTCGGCATGCAGTTCGAGGGCGTGCCGGAGGATGGCGATGACGAAGACGCCATCATCTACACCGTCACCGATGTGGCCGAAGACAAGGTCGTGCTGGACGGTAACCACCCGCTGGCCGGCATGGCGCTGCGCTTCGATCTGCGCGTGACCGACGTGCGCGAGGCCACCGCCGAGGAGATCGAGCACGGGCACGTGCACGGCGAGAACGGTCTCGAGGTGGCCGATGAAGACGATGAGGAGCCGCCGCGCACGCTGCACTGACAGATCGGTGTGCTGAGAGGTAACGCAATGGAACGGGAGCTTCGGCTCCCGTTTTCATTGCTGCGGCGTGGATGGCGCGATGTCGCTGGCCAGGCGGCGGGCGCGGATGTGGAACAGCGGCGCGGTGCCCGGCGTGACGGAGACTTCCAGCCATTGGTCCAGCGTCGGCGAGCCGAACGTGCGGGCGCGCATCACATGCGGATCGGGGCGGCCGCTTTCATCCTTGAGCGGGCGGTCGAGCAGGAAGCTCTGGCTGGCGCCGTGGATCAGCAGCACGGCGCCGTCGTACTCGCGGGCGAGGGCGCGCAGTTGGCGCTTGAGCGCGAGATAGCCGTCGTGCGGGCGGCGGCGCAGCAGGCCGTCGAGCAGGTTGGGCGCGCGGCGGCGCTCCCAGCCATCTTCGAACAGGGGGTCGGCCTGCATCATGATCACCATGCCCGGCAGCTTGCGCTGGCGTGCGATGGCGAATGCGCGCGCGAGCCACTGCCGGTTGGCTTCGAGGCGGTCTTCGTATTCACCGTTGCGGCCGCCGGCGGTCTTGTAGTTGTTGTTGTCGCCCGGCACGTTGAGCGTGACGAACAGGACGCCGCCGGTTTCCCAGCGCGCGTTCTCGCGGTAGCTGCGGAACTTGGCCTGGTCGGACTGGCGCATCACCGTCATGGTCCGCTGGCCGAGCGCGTTGTCGTCGGGGTAGAACAGATCGCGTAGCCGCAACAGGCGCTCGATCGGGTCGAAGCGGCCGGCGGTGGGGCGCCCGCAATCGCTCCAGTCGTGGTCGCCGGGGATGTAGATGAGCGGCGTGATGGTGCTGTCGAGCAGGTCGTGGCGCTCTTCGAGCAGGTTGTCGGTGCAGGATTCGTCCCGGCCCTTGAGGTTGCCGAGGTGGACGACGAAGGCGGGGTGCTCGGTGTCGATGGCGTCGAGCAGCGCGCGGGCGGGGGCGACGTCTTCGGGCCGCTGCGGCACGTTGCCGACCACGGCGAAGGTGAAGCCGGCTGGCGCGGCGGGCGCTGCCGTGGCGTGCCCCTTGGGCGCGGCGGGCGCCGCCGTCGCGGCCAGCATGGCCAGCACGGCGGCGATGCCGCGCCACGCACGGAAAGCCGCGCCGGGCCGGGCCATCACGCGGATGCGTCCGACAACGCCTTGAGCCGGTACAGCGCGTCGAGCGCGTCGCGCGGCGTCATGCTGTCCGGGTCGATGCCGTCGAGCGCCTCGGCGAGGGCGCTTGGCGCGGCGGCTTCGGCCGCATCGTCATCGGACGGGTCGCTGGGCAGGGCGAACAGGTCGAGCTGCGGCGTGGCGCCGGTGTCGGCCGAATGCTGCTCCAGCCAGGCCAGCCGCTTGCGCGCGGCGCGGATGACCGGCTGCGGCACGCCGGCAAGCTGCGCCACCTGCAGGCCGTAGCTCTGGCTGGCCGGGCCTTCCTGCACGGCATGCAGGAAGACGATGCCGTCGCCGTGCTCGACCGCCGACAGGTGCACGTTGGCTGCTTGCGCGAACTCCTGCGGCAGCTGTGTCAGCTCGAAGTAGTGCGTGGCGAACAGCGTGTGGCTGCGGTTGTGCGACAGCAGGTGGCGCGCGATCGCCCAGGCCAGGGCCAGCCCGTCGAAGGTGCTGGTGCCGCGGCCGATCTCGTCCATCAGCACCAGGCTGTTGGGCGTGGCGCGGTGCAGGATGGCGGCGGCCTCGGTCATCTCGACCATGAAGGTCGAGCGCCCGCCGGCGAGGTCGTCCGCGGCGCCGATGCGCGTGAAGATGCGGTCGATCGGGCCGATGGTGGCGGCGTCGGCCGGCACGAAGGCGCCCACGTAGGCGAGCAGCACGACCAGCGCGGTCTGGCGCATGAAGGTCGATTTACCGCCCATGTTCGGGCCGGTGATCAGCAGCAGCTTGCGCGTCTCCTGGAGCACGCAGTCGTTGGCGACGAACTGCTCGACCTGCTGCTCGACCACGGGATGGCGCGCGCGGATCAGCTCGATGCCCGGCGCGTCCGTGAGCGCCGGGCGCGACCACGAGAGCGCGTGGGCACGCTCGGCCAGCGTCGCCAGCACGTCCGCCTGCGCCAGCGCGGCGGCGATGCGCTTGAGCACGGGCAGGTGCGGCAGCAGCTTCTGCAGCAGGTCTTCGTACAGGTACTTCTCGCGCGACAGGGCGCGGTCCTGGGCGGAGAGCGCCTTGTCCTCGAACGCCTTCAGTTCGGGCGTGATGTAGCGCTCGGCGTTCTTCAGCGTCTGGCGGCGGCGGTAGTCGTCGGGCACCTTGGCGGCCTGGCCGTTGGTGACTTCGATATAGAAGCCGTGCACGCGGTTGTATTCGACGCGCAGGTTGGCGATGCCGGTGCGCTCGCGCTCGCGCGCTTCCAGGTCGACCAGGAACTGGCCGCAGTTCTCGGAGATGTCGCGCAGCTCGTCGAGGTCCGCATCGTAGCCGCGCGCGATGACGCCGCCGTCGCGGACCATCGCCGCCGGCTCGGCCATCACCGCGCGCTGCAGCAGCGCGTGGGCGTCTTCGGGGATGGCGAGGGCGGCATGCAGATCGCCCAGCAGCTGGGCGTCGTCGCTTTGCGGCAGCTGGTCGCGCACTTCCGGCAGGCGCGCCAGGGTATCGCGCAGCGAGGACAGATCGCGCGGACGAGCCGACAGCAGCGCCAGCCGGCCGGTGATGCGCTCCACGTCCGACAGCGTGCGCAGCGTGCCGCGCAGGCTCTGCCAGTCGCCGGCCAGCAGCACCTCGATGGCCTGCTGGCGCGCCTGCGGCACCGCGCGGTCGCGCAGCGGATGGTGCAGCCAGTGGCGCAGCAGGCGGCTGCCCATGCTGGTGGCGCAGGTGTCGAGCAGCGAGAACAGCGTCGGCGATTCCTGTCCGCGCAGGGTTTCGGTCAGCTCCAGGTTGCGGCGGGTGGCGGTGTCCAGGCCGATGAATTCGCTCTCGTGCTCGACCGTCAGGCCGATCACGTGGCGCAGCGACTGGCCCTGCGTGGCGGCGGCGTAGTTCAGCAGGGCGCCGGCGGCGGCCAGCGCGGCCGTCAGCGTCTCGCAGCCGAAGGCCACCAGGCTCGCCACGCCCAGTTGCTCGCGCAGGCGGCGTGCGCCGGCTTCCACGTCGAAGTGCCAGTCCGGCAGGCGGGTGCGGGCGACGTCGAAGGCGACGGCGTTGAGCGTGGCGTCATCGGCCAGCACCTCGGCGGGGCGGATGCGCTCGAGTTCGCGGTCGAGCTGTTCGGCGCTGCATTCCATCAGCCGCAGTTCGCCGCCGACGAGGTTGAGCCAGGCCAGGCCGACCAGCGGCGCGGCGCCGCGCTTGCCCGGGATCTGCGCGATGGCGAGCAGGTGGTTGTTGACCTTGTCGGACAGCAGCGCCGCGTCGGTCAGCGTGCCGGGCGTGACCACGCGCACGACCTTGCGCTCGACCGGCCCCTTGGTGGTGGCCGGGTCGCCGATCTGCTCGCAGATGGCGACCGATTCGCCCAGCTTGACCAGCTTGGCCAGGTATTGCTCGACTGCGTGGAACGGCACGCCGGCCATGCGGATCGGCTGGCCGTTGGTGGTGCCGCGCGAGGTCAGCGTGATGTCGAGCAGACGTGCGGCCTTTTCGGCGTCTTCGAAGAACAGTTCGTAGAAGTCGCCCATCCGATAGAAGACAAGCGTATGCGGATGCGCCGATTTCAGCTTGAGGTACTGCTGCATCATCGGCGTGTGCTTGTCGAAGGGGCCGTATTTCGGGTCGATCTCCAGAGCCGGAGCGGAGTGTTCAGCCATGCGATGTCAAATGCGTAGCGCGCGACCGATCGGCCGCGCGCGGAAGGTGGGTGTGCAATCGCGCAATTGTTGCACAGCCGCGCAGGGGTTTCACCTCATTCGCCCTGTGCCAGGCGGGCTTCGAGCACGTCGAGAAAGCACGTGATGCACGAGGCCAGCTGCGTGTTGCGGTAGTAGACCGCATGGATCGGCTGCTGGATCTCGACGGTGGCCTCGGGCAGCACCTGGACGAGATCGCCCGCGCGGCGATCCCGGGCCGTCATGAAATCGGCCAGGCAGACGATGCCGGCGCCCTGCAGCGCGAGTTGTCGCAGGGTCTCGCCGCTGGAGGCCTTGAGCGTCGGCGTGATGCGCAGGCGGTCGCCGTGCGGGCCGCGCAGCGGCCAGTGGTTCAGCGATTCGGGCTGCACGAAGCCGAGCAGCGCGTGATGCCGGAGCGCATCGACCGTGCGCGGACGGCCGTGCGCCTTCAGGTAGGCGGGACTGGCCAGCACGCGCAGCCGCCGCGTGCCGAGCCGCCGCGCCCGCAGGGTCGAGTCGCGCAGCGCGCCGATGCGGATGGCGACGTCGGTGTCTTCTTCCAGCAGGTCGATGATGCGGTCGCTGGTGTTCAGTTCCAGCTCGATCTGCGGATACTGCGCGCGGAAGTCGGCCACCAGCGGCGCGATCACATGCAGCATGAACGGCATGGCGGCGTTGACGCGCAGGCGCCCGCCCGGCTGCTGGCGGCGCAGGGCGATCAGCTCCTCGGCTTCGTCGACGGCGGCGAGGATGCCGCGCGCGTGCGCCAGGAAGGCCGTGCCCTCGTCGGTCAGCGCCAGCCGGCGCGTGGTGCGGGACAGCAGCGTGGTCTCCAGCTTCTCTTCCAGCCGGCGCAGCGCGCGGCTCACACCCGAGACGGTCTGGCCGAGCTGTTCGGCGGCGGCGGTGACCGAGCCGGTGTCGACCACCGTGCGGAAGGCGAGCAGTTCTTCGAGCGTCGTTTTCATGGAGGCGTCGGCCAGATTATCAATTTTCAGTCAAAAGTATTCTGCCCAATGCGGGGTTTTTTGCAAAGGCGAGCGCCCTGACACTCCGTCCGTCTGCATCACGGAGGGCACCATGCCGATTGCTTTGCTTGCGCTCACGCTGAGCGCGTTCGCCATCGGGACGACCGAGTTCGTCATCGTTGGCCTGATCCCGACGGTGGCGGCCGATCTCGGCATCACGCTGCCGTCGGCCGGATGGCTGGTCAGCCTGTATGCGCTGGGCGTGGCGGTCGGCGCCCCGGTGCTCACGGCGCTGACGGGGCGGCTGCCGCGCAAGGCGCTGCTGCTGGCGCTGATGGCGCTGTTCACGCTCGGCAACCTGCTGGCGTGGCGCGCGCCGGGCTATGCGCCGCTGGTGCTGGCGCGCGTGATGACGGGGCTGGCGCACGGCGTGTTCTTTTCGATCGGCTCGACGCTCGCCACCAGCCTGGTGCCCAGGGAGAAGGCCGCGAGCGCCATCGCCATCATGTTCACGGGCCTGACGGTGGCGCTGGTGACGGGCGTGCCGCTGGGCACGTTCATCGGCCAGCACTTCGGCTGGCGCGAGACGTTCCTGGCGGTGGCCGGGCTGGGTGTGATCGCTTTCGTCGGCAGCCTGGTGTTCGTGCCGCGCGACATCGCGCATGCGCCGCCGGCGTCGCTGGCCAGGCAACTGCAGGTGCTGGCGCAGCCGCGCCTGCTGATGGTCTACGCGAAGACGGCCATCGGCTACGGCGGCTCGTTCATCCCTTTTACCTTCCTGGCGCCGATCCTGCAGGACGTGGCCGGCTTCAGCGCCGGGGCGGTGGGCTGGGTGATGCTGGTGTACGGCGTGTCGGTGGCGGCGGGGAACCTTTGGGGCGGCCGGCTGGCCGATCGCAAGGGGCCGATCGCGGCGCTGCAGGTCATCTTCGCGCTGCTCGCGGCGGTGCTGTTCGCCTTCACGTTCACCGCGCGGTATCCGTGGACGGCGGTGGCGACGGTGCTGCTGTGGGGCGCGGTGGCGTTCGGCAATGTGCCGGGGCTGCAGGCCTACGTGGTCAAGCAGGCGGAGCGCTTCGCGCCGCAGGCCGTGGACGTGGCGTCGGGCCTGAACATTGCCGCGTTCAACCTGGGCATTGCCGGGGCGGCATGGGCCGGCGGCTGGATCGTGACGCACCTGGGCCTGATGCATACGCCCTGGATCGGCGCGCTGGTGGTGCTGGTCTCGCTGGGCCTGACCGCCTGGAGCGGAGCGCTGGACCGCCGCGGCGGCATCGGCCCGCGCCTGGATGGCCCGGCCCCGGTGGGGCATTGAGACGGATTCAACATCGAACACAAGGGAACGCCATGAACGACACTTTCACGATGCCCGCTTTCGGCCTCGGTACCTTCCGCCTGACGGGCGAGGCCGCGATCGACTCGGTCAGGACCGCGCTGGAACTGGGCTACCGCGCGATCGACACGGCACAGATCTATGCGAACGAGGCCGAGGTCGGCCAGGTGATCGCCGCGTCGGGCGTGCCGCGCCGCGACCTGTTTCTCACCACCAAGATCTGGGTCGACAACCTGGCCGCCGATCGGCTGATCCCGAGCCTCAAGGCCAGCCTGGCCAGGCTGCGCACCGAGCAGGTGGATCTGACGCTGATCCACTGGCCGTCGCCCGGGGGCGCGGTGCCGATGGCCGAATACCTGGGCGCGCTGGACGAGGCCAGGCGCGAAGGGCTGACGCGGGCGCTGGGCGTCTCGAACTTCACCGTGGCCTTGCTGCGCGAGGCCATCGAGACGGTGGGCGCGGCGCAGATCGCCACCAACCAGATCGAGCTGCACCCGTACCTGCAGAACCGCAAGGTGGCGGCGTTTGCACAAAGCCAGGGCATCCATGTCACCTCGTACATGACGCTCGGCGTGGGCAGGGTGCTGGCCGATCCGGTCTTGGCAGACATCGCCCGGGCGCATGGCGCGACGCCGGCCCAGGTGGCGCTGGCGTGGGCGATGCAGCTGGGCTGTTCCGTGATCCCGTCCTCTACGCGCCGGGCCAACCTGCAGAGCAACCTGGCTGCCCGCGACCTGCGCCTGACCGGCGACGACATGGCCCGCATCGGCGCGCTGGACCGGGGCGAGCGCATTGCCGATCCGGCCGGCATCGCGCCCGACTGGGATTGACCATACCCCCGACGTGACGGGGGCGACTCAAGATCTGCGCGCAAGTTGCCGATAGACAGTCCGGAGCCCTGAAAAAACATGGGGGGACGCCTCGTGCACGGCACGGGGCGTTTCCGCGCACGGAGACCTTGGAATGAGCAAGCTCAGCTTCCGCCAGAAGCTTTGGCTGCCGCTGGCGTTCAGCCTGATCGCGCTGACGCTGATGTCGGTGTTCAATGCCTATCAGGCGCGCGGGATTCGCATCGAGGAACGCAGGAACAACCTGGTCAGCGTGACCAGCATGGCGCTCAACCTGGTCAAGCAGTACGACGACCTGGCCCGCGGTGGCGTCCTGACCAAGGAGGCGGCACAGCAGCAGGCGCTGGACCGCTTCCGCTCGCTGCGCTACGACAAGGACGGCTACTTCACCATCACCCGTTCCGACAACGTGGTGGTGATGCACCCGATCAAGCCCGAATTCATCGGCAAGGACCAGACCGGCTTCAAGGACGCGCAGGGCAACAGCGTCTACGTCAATCTCACCAGCGCCGCCAGGCAGCCCAACGGCGGCTTCACCAGCTATGTCTGGCCGCACGTCGGTGGGACGGCGCTGGTGCCGAAGACGGCCTTCGCGCAGCGCTACGAGCCGTGGGACTGGGTGTTTTCGACCGGCGCCTACATGGATGACATCAACGCCGCGTTCATGACGTCGCTGTACGAGAGCGGCGGCCTGCTGCTGCTGGCGGGCGCGGTGCTGGTGTTGCTGGCCGGCGTGGCCAACCGGGGTCTGCAGCGTGCGTTGGGCGGCGACCCGGCCTATGCGGCGGAGGTGGCCAACCGCATCGCCGGCGGCGACCTGAGCGTCGAGATTGCCACCCGGCCGGATGACCGCGACAGCCTGCTCTACGCCATGGGCCGCATGCGCGGCGCGCTGGTGCAGACCATCGGCCGCATCAGGGGCGCATCGGAGACCATCGGCACGGCCACGCGCGAGATCGCCAGCGGAAACCTGGATCTGTCTTCGCGTACCGAGCAGCAGGCGAGCTCGCTCGAAGAGACCGCCTCGGCCATGGAAGAGCTGATGTCGACCGTGCAGCAGAACGCCGACAACGCCAACCAGGCCAACCAGCTGGCCGTGTCCGCCTCCGACGTGGCGGTGCGGGGCGGCGACGTGGTGTCCCGCGTGGTCGAGACGATGGGCTCGATCAATGCGTCCTCGCGCAAGATCGTCGACATCATCGGCGTGATCGACGGGATCGCTTTCCAGACCAACATCCTGGCGCTCAACGCCGCCGTGGAAGCGGCGCGCGCAGGCGAGCAGGGGCGCGGCTTCGCGGTGGTGGCCGGCGAGGTGCGCAGCCTGGCGCAGCGCAGCGCCGCCGCGGCCAAGGAGATCAAGGCGCTGATCGACGACTCCGTGACCAACGTGGATGCCGGCAGCACCCTGGTGGAAGAAGCCGGCACGACCATGCGCGAGATCGTCGCCAGCGTCCGGCGCGTGACGGACATCGTCGGCGAGATCACCGCCGCGAGCCAGGAGCAGCGCTCGGGCATTGAAGAAGTCAGCCACGCTGTCACGCAGCTCGACGATGCCACCCAGCAGAATGCCGCGCTGGTGGAGCAGGCAGCGGCCGCCGCGCAATCGTTGCAGGAGCAGGCCGACAGCCTGACGCAGGTCGTGGCGCAGTTCCGCCTCGACCCCACGATGTCGGCGGTGCGCAGCGTGGTGGCCAAGGCCGAGCCGACGATCGCGCCGCCGCTACCCAAGGCTGCCGAGGCCGGGCCGGCCACACCCGTATCCGTGGCCGCACCCGTGGCCGCGCCGTCCCAGGCGCCGCGCCGCGAGCCGGTCAAGCCCAGCCCCGAGGCCGCCAGGCCCAAGCTGCAGCCGCGCAAGGCGCCGGTGCTTGCCAAGCGCGCGGCCAGGCCGGACACCGTGCCCGCCACGGTGCCGGCCGCATCGCCCAAGCCTCTGCACCAGCCGCTGGTGGCCGCCGGCGACGATGCCGACTGGGAAACCTTCTGAACCGTCCGGCGCGGCAACGCGCCGGCCTGACCCCGGCCCCGCACCTGGAATGCGGGCCGGTCTCCGGAGACAACTGTGGAACGCTTCCTGAAAAACACCAGTGTGCGAGCCGGCCTGCTGGCGATTCTGGTGACCTTTGCACTGATGATCGTGGTGGGCGCGGCGGTCGGCGTGCTGGCCCTGAGCACGGCCAACGTATCGACCGAGCGCGTGCATGCCATCTCGGCACGCAGCATGCTGCTCAATGACGCCTACAAGGACATGATGCGCGCCCGCACCGGGCTGGCGCGCGTCTACGGCATGCTGCGCGAGAATCCCGGCACGCCCTTGGCGTCCAACGCGCTCGATAGCGCCGAGTCGGGCGTGAAGAAATCGCTCGCCCAGCTCGACGCGTTCAAGAGTGCGCCGGCCATCGAAGGCGTGGATCAGGCCCTGCGCCAGGCCGCCGCCCAGGCCGCGCAGGCGCATGCCGACGCCGTGCAGCGCGCCATGGCCGCCCTGCGCGCCAGCGATGCGGCCGCCTACGCCACCATCAACGCCAAGGACGTCACCTCATCGGGGGCGGCCTGGTCGGTCGAGATCGAACGCTTCCAGAAGCTCAGCAGCCAACTGGCCCAGGAAGAGGCTGACGGCGGGCAGGCGCGCTACGGCCTGATCGTCAAGTTCGTGAGCGTCGGCATCGTCATGGCGCTGGCGTTGATTGCCACCGTGCACTACGCGCTCAAGGCCTTCGTGGTGACGCCGCTCAACGACGCGGTGGATGTGCTGACGCGCGTGGCCGAGGGCGATCTGTCGGTGCAGGTGAGGGAAGGCGGGCGCAACGAGCTGGGCCGGCTGCTGTCGGCCGTGGCCCGCATGCGCGCCAGCCTGCTGCAGACGGTGCGCCAGGTGCGCAGCAGCTCGGACGCGGTCAACACCGGCGCGCATGAGATCGCCAGCGGCAACCTCGATCTGTCGTCGCGGACCGAGCAGCAGTCGGCGTCGCTGGAGAAGACGGCCGCCAGCATGGAGCAGATGACCTCCACCGTCACCAACAACTCCGAGAACGCCCGCCAGGCCAGCGCGCTCGCGGCCAGCGCGGCCGACCTGGCCTCGCGTGGCGGCGAGGTGGTGCGCGGCGTGGTCTCGACCATGGACGAGATCAGCGCGAGCTCGCGCAAGATGGCCGACATCATCGGCGTGATCGACGGCATCGCCTTCCAGACCAATATCCTGGCGCTCAACGCGGCGGTGGAAGCCGCCCGCGCCGGCGAGCAGGGGCGTGGCTTCGCCGTGGTGGCCGGCGAGGTGCGGGCCCTGGCCCAGCGCAGCGCGGCCGCCGCCAAGGAGATCAAGGACCTGATCGATGCCTCGGTCGATCGCGTGCAGGCCGGCAACACGCTGGTGGCCCAGGCGGGTTCGACCATGACCGAGACGGTGGATGCGGTGCGCCGCGTGGCCAACATCGTCGAAGACATTGCCGCCGCCTCGTCCGAGCAGACGCAGGGCATCCTGCAGATCAGCCAGGCGGTGTCGGAGATGGAGCAGGTGACGCAGCAGAACGCCGCGCTGGTCGAGCAGGCCGCGGCCGCCGCGCAGTCGCTGGAGGAGCAGTCGCTGAACCTGACCCAGGTGGTGGCCCAGTTCCGGCTGGACGAGACGGACGGTGTGGTGGCGGCTGCCGCGTCCAAGCCGGTGCGTACCGCGCCGGCGGCCGCCGTGAAGCCGGCCGCCAAGCCGCCGCGCCCGGTCGTGCGCAAGCGTGGACCCAGCCCCAAGGCCGTGGCGCCGGCCACCGTGCCTGTCGTCGCGTCGGCTGCCGCGCCTGTTGTTGCGCCGGTCAAGGCCCAGCCGCTGGCCGCCGTCGCCGGCTCGGACGGCGACTGGGAAACCTTCTGATCGTCGGATCAGGCCTGCGGCGCGCGGCCCGAGGGATCGCGTGCCGGGCCTTCGATCCGCTTGTCCCAGCTTTCCACCTCGCCGCGTGCCAGCCGGTTCTCCACCAGCTTGCGCCACGACGGTGTCAGCGGCAGCGCCAGCATGTCGCCGAGCGCGTCCGCGTCCAGCATGTTCCGATAGAGCACGTCCAGCACACGCGCCAGCGGCCATTGCGGCCACGGGCGTTCCAGCCAGGCGAGTGTGTCGCCCGCGCGCAGCGTGCCGCCTTGCAGCACCCGGTAGTACCAGCCCGTGCGGCCGGTCTGCTGCACGCGACGGGCCATGTCGCGCTGTGCGAAGCGGTCGTTGAGCTTCCAGCACGGCTGGCGCAGCTGCGAAACCTCCAGCACCACCTCGCCCGCGCGCAGCCGGTCGCCGACGCAGAGATCGGCTTCGGTGAGGCCCCGCGTGCTGATGTTCTCGCCGAACGCGCCGGGCCGGGCCAGCAGCGGGTGCGCACCGAGGTCGGCCTGCCAGGCCGGGTAGTGGTCGAACGGGTAGTGGTGGATCGCCTTGTCGGGCCCGCCGTGCACGCGCAGGTCGCCTTGCTCGTCGCCGACGATGCCGTCGGGGCCGATCTGCACCGCATCGGCTACCGGCCGCTTGTCGATGGCGCTGCGCGAGCCGGGGCGGGTGTAGTCGACGGCCCGGCCAGTCAGGAGGGCATCGATGCGGATGGGGGCGGGCAGCATCATGCGGCGCTCCGCGCGGCGTGAGCCTCGGCGCGATCCAGCCACGCGGTGAAGACATCGTGGGCGCGCTGCGCCAGCGGTGCGGCCAGCGCGGGGGCCTGCCCGCGCAGCGTGCGCGGGTCGATGCCCGCGGCGGCCAGCTCGGCCGCATGCCCGATCAGCCAGGCCTCGAGTTCGCGCAGATCGGCCTCCAGATGGAATTGCAGGCCGAGCGCGTGGTCGCCCAGGGCAAAGGCCTGTTCCGCGCAGACCGATGTGGATGCCAGCCGTGTGGCGCCGGGCGGCAGCTCGAACCGGTCGCCGTGCCAATGCAGCACGGGCGTGCCGTCGGCCAGCGGCGCGAGCGGGGAGGCCGCGCCCTCGGCCGTCAGCGTCAACGGCGCGAAGCCGATCTCCTTGACGTTGTCGCCCATCGGCGCCACGGCGGCACCCAGCGCGCGCGCCATCAGCTGCGCGCCCAGGCAGATGCCGAGCAGCGGCTTGCGTGCCGCCAGCCGCCGCGCGATGGCGTCGGTTTCCTCGCGCAGGAAGGGGTAGCGATCATCGTCGAAGGCGCCGATGGGGCCGCCCAGCACCACCACCAGGTCCGCCGCGGCCAGCGCTTCGGCCGGCAGCGGCTGCAGGCCGGCGTCGAGCGTGCGCACCGCGTAGCCGCGTCCGAGCAGCAGCGATTCCAGGACGCCCAGATGCTCGAACGGGACGTGACGCAGGGCGAGCGCGGTTTTCATGATCGGCACAGACGGAATGAGGGAATCCGCATTCTATGACACAGGGTGTCTTATGTGACAATTGTTCAAATAACCATGACACCCGTAGACCGATGACCGTCCGCCTCAAACCGCTGCGCAAGGATCGCGGCTGGACACTCGAAGTGCTGGCCGAACGCACCGGCCTGACCAAGAGCTACCTGTCCAAGGTCGAGCGCGGCCTGTCCGTGCCGTCGATCGCCGTGGCGATGAAGCTGGCGGGAGCGCTCGGCGTGCCCGCCGAAACCCTGTTCGGCGAACCCGCCGCCGCCTCGGCCATCACCGTGGTCCGCGCGGGCGAGCGCACCGCCGCGGGCGCGCCCGGCGCGCAGCCGCGCTACGAAGGCATCGCGACCCAGCGCGGCGGCAAGGCGCTGCTGCCGTTCATGATCTATCCGCCGGCCGATTTCAGCGCCTCGCCGTTCAAGGAGCACGAGGGCGAGGAGATGCTGTTCGTGCATCGCGGCGAGGTCGAGATCGCCTTCGCCGGGCAGACCGTGCGCCTGGCCGCGGGCGATGCGGTGGTGTTCGATGCGCGGATTCCGCATCGCACGCGCTCGGTGGGGGAGGAGCCGGCGCAGGCGCTGGTGGTGGTGAGCGCCGCGCCGGCCGGCGCGCAATAAAAAAGCCCGCGTTCCGGCGGGCTTCGTCGATCGGGCGAGGCGTGATCAGACCACGGCCTGCGAGCGCGAGAACGGCGTGGTCAGCTTGATCATCTGCACGAAGGCCTTCGGGTTGCCGGCCAGGATCTCGCCCTGGTCCAGGTAGCCGGCCTCGCCGCAGTAGTTGCCCACCAGGCCACCGGCCTCGGTGATCAGCAGCGAGCCCGCAGCCATGTCCCACGCGTTGAGGCCCTGCTCGAAGAAGCCGTCGAGGCGGCCGCTGGCCACATAGGCCAGGTCCAGTGCGGCGGCGCCCGGGCGGCGCAGGCCGGCGCAGTTCTCGGTCATGGTGGCGAACAGCTTGACGTAGTCGTCCAGGCCTTCCATGTCGCGGTAGGGGAAGCCGGTGCCGATCAGGCAGTCGGCCAGCTTGTCGCGGCGCGTGACGCGGATGCGGCGGTTGTTGAGGAAGGCGCCCGCGCCCTTGGAGGCGGTGAACAGTTCGTCGCGGGTCGGGTCGTAGACCACGGCCTGGGTGACGACGTTGCGCTGCATCAGCGCGATCGACACCGCGAATTGCGGGAAGCCGTGGATGAAGTTGGTGGTGCCGTCCAGCGGGTCGATCACCCAGACGTTTTCGCTGGCGGTTTCGCCGTCGGCCCAGGAGCGACCGGACTCTTCCGCTAGAATCGCGTGATCCGGATACGCTGTCTTGATGATCTCGATGATCGTGGCTTCGGCCGCGCGATCGACGTCGGTGACGAAATCGTTGTGTTGTTTGCGCTCGATCTGCCGGGAATCGCCCTGGAGCGTGGCGCGATTGATGACGGTCCCGGCTTTGCGGGCAGCCTTGACGGCGATATTGAGCATCGGATGCATGACGGATCTCCGCGCCTGGCGCGGATCGCGCGTCAGGCGAAACAACACAGCGAATTGTGGAAGAACGAACGGCGGGCACGATTCCGCCGCCAAAAAGAGTGGCCGTATTGTATATGAACCCCGCCTCCCGCGCCTCGGAAACCAGCCCGGCCCGCGACAATGACGTCTTGCGGCAACGTGCCGCCCGTTGCCGCTTCGTGCTGGTGGAAACCAGCCATCCCGGCAATGTCGGTTCGACGGCACGCGCGCTGAAGACCATGGGATTCGGCGAATCCGGAAGCTATGTGCTGGTGCGTCCGCGCGAGCCCGGTGCGCAGTCGCATCCCGACGCCGTTGCCATGGCAAGCGGCGCCGATGACGTGCTCGCCGATGCCCGGGTCGTCGACGATTTCGGCGAGGCGCTGGCCGGGGCTTCGCTCGTCATTGCGCTGACGGCGCGTCCGCGCGAGTTCGGCCCGCGCCGCATCGGCCCGCGCGCCGCCGCGCAAGAAGTGGCGGCCTTGCTGGCTGCGCCGGGGGCGACGGTCGCCTTCGTCTTCGGCAACGAGCGCTACGGTCTGCCCAACGAGGTGGTGGAGCGCTGCCACGTCGTCACCCATATCCCCGCCAACCCGGCCTATGCGTCGCTCAACCTGTCGCAGGCGGTGCAGCTGATCGCGTATGAAGTGCGCATGGCGCTGCTGGCCGATACCGGCACGGGCGATACCCGCGTCGACGGCGTCGGCTTCGTCGGCGAGCCGGCCACCGCCGAGCAGATCGACGGCATGTTCGCGCACCTGGAGCGCGGCCTGGTCGAGATCGGCTTTCTCGATCCGGCCCAGCCGAAGAAGCTGATGCCGCGCCTGCGGCGCCTGTTTGCCCGCACGCAGCTGGAGGCCGAGGAGGTCAACATCCTGCGCGGCATCGCCAAGCGCATGCTCGGCCGCCGGGCCGATGCCGCCGCGCCGCCCACCGGCGCCGCCGACGACTGTCGGTGATCCCCGCGAAGCCGCTTTCCTGGCGGCTTCTCCCACGCCCGTCAGGCCAAGACCCTTGCCGTAACGCGGCAACGGAATGCCTTACACTGCCCCCAAGCGCATCGCGCTGATCGATATTCCGTTTTTTCACAGACCCATGTTCACACGCATTCGCGAAGACATCCGCGCCATCATGGAGCGAGACCCGGCCGCGCGCAGCCGCTGGGAAGTGCTGACCTGCTATCCGGGCCTGCACGCCATCATCGTCCATCGGGCCGCGCATGCGTGTTGGGGCGCGGGCTTCAGGTGGCTGGGCCGATGGCTGTCGCACCTGGGCCGTTTCCTGACCGGCATCGAAATCCACCCCGGCGCGCAGGTCGGCCGGCGCGTGTTCATCGATCACGGCATGGGCGTCGTGATCGGCGAGACCGCCGAGATCGGCGACGATTGCACGATCTACCAGGGCGTGACGCTGGGCGGCACCTCGCTCTACAAGGGCGCCAAGCGGCATCCGACGCTGGGCAAGGGCGTCGTGGTCAGCGCGGGCGCCAAGGTGCTCGGCGGGTTCGTGATCGGCGACGGCGCGCGGGTCGGCTCCAACGCGGTGGTGCTCAAGCCGGTGCCGGCCGGCGCCACGGCGGTCGGCATTCCCGCCCGCATCCTCGAGCGCGACGTGCCGGGCGCGGTCCAGCCCGCACTCAAGCAGGAGTTCTCGGCCTACGGCATCACGCCGGACGCGGACGATCCGGTTTCGCTCGCGCTCAAGCGGCTGATCGACCATAGCGCGCTCCAGCAGGAGCGCATCGAGTCCATCCTGAGCGCGCTGGATCGCCTGGGCGCGCATCTCGAGAACTCGCCGAACGATCCGTTCGATGCCAGCGAGCTCAAGCGGATGCTGAAGTGAGGGCAGGGCCGCGGCGGCGGATTACGCCGTCACCGGCTCGGCCGTCAGCACGCCGTCCTGCAGCCTGAGGAAGCTGCCGCGCGGCTGCGCATGGTCGAAATCCCAGTCGGAGAGGACCCAGCGCTCGCCGCCGGGCTCGTGGTGCAGCCGGGGGCGGTGCGTGTGGCCGTGGATCAGCAGCGGGATGCCGGCGGCCTTGAACAGCGCGTCCACCGCCTCGGGCGCCACGTCGCCCATCATCGCAGCCGCGCGCGGCTCGCCCGCCACGTTGGCGGACAGGGCGCGGCCGGCTTCGCTGTCGGCGCGCATCTTCTGCGCGATCCGCAGCCGCCAGCGCAGCGGCATCGCCAGGAACAGCCGCTGCACCCAGCGCTTGCGCGTCCAGCGGCGGAACCGCATGTAGGCCGCGTCGCGCGTGCACAGCGCATCGCCGTGGGCCAGCACGATGCGCAGGCCATCGGCTTCCAGCACGCTCGGATCGGGCAGCAGCGTCGCCTGCGTGGTTGCCAGGAAGCGCTTGCCCAGCAGGAAATCGCGGTTGCCGTGCATGAGCAGCACGCGCGTGCCGGCCTGCGCCAGCTCGGCGAGCAGCGCGGCGACATGCCGGTGGAACGGATCGGCG
Organism: Ralstonia nicotianae; assembly: GCF_018243235.1. Taxonomy (NCBI): domain Bacteria; kingdom Pseudomonadati; phylum Pseudomonadota; class Betaproteobacteria; order Burkholderiales; family Burkholderiaceae; genus Ralstonia; species Ralstonia nicotianae. The sequence continues at coordinate 2,364,275 of NZ_CP046674.1, read as the reverse complement.
AGTTCCTCATCGCCGACCCAGTATTCGAAGAAGTCGCCCAGGATGACGAGCGTGCTGGCCTCGCGCGCCCGTGTGCGCACGAAGCGCTCGAACGCGGCGGCCGTGGCGGGCATGCCGGCGCTCAGGTGCAGGTCCGAAATGAAAAACACCGGCCCGGAAACCCGGACCGGTGTCTTCAGTGCGGACGCCGTCGGCGCATCGCTCATTCGATCACTTCGGCGCTTTCGATCACCACGTCTTCCATCGGCACGTCCTGGTGGTAGCCGCGGTTGCCGGTGCGCACGGCGCGGATCTTGTCGACCACGTCCAGGCCCTCGGTCACCTTGCCGAACACGGCATAGCCCCAGCCTTGCGGCGTCGGCGAGGTGTGGTTCAGGAAGTCGTTGTCGACCACGTTGATGAAGAACTGGGCCGTGGCCGAATGCGGGTCGTTGGTGCGCGCCATGGCGATCGAGCCGCGCTCGTTCTTCAGGCCGTTGTTGGCTTCGTTGTCGATCGGTGCGTCGGTCGGCTTCTGCTTCATGTCGGCGCCCGGCTCGAAGCCGCCGCCCTGGATCATGAAGCCCTTGATGACGCGGTGGAACACCGTGCCGTTGTAGTGGCCCTTCTTGACGTAGTGGACGAAGTTGGCGACGCTCTTGGGCGCCTTCTCGGCGTCCAGGGCCAGCGTGATGTCGCCGTGGTTGGTGTGCAGCTTGACTTGGGTCATGGTGAGTTCCTTGGCGGAAAAGCGCAAAAGCAAAAGCGTTACTTGGTGACGAGGGTGGCCGATTCGATCACGATCGGCGTGACGGGCACGTTTTGGTGCGGGAGCTTGCTGGTGGTCTCCACGCCCTTGATCTTGTCGATGGTGGCGGTGCCTTCGACCACCTTGCCGAACACGGTGTAGCCGTAGCCGTCCTGGCCCGGGTAGTTCAGCATGTCGTTATTGACCACGTTGACGTAGAACTGGGCGGTGGCGGAGTTCGGGTCCATGGTGCGCGCCATGGCGATGGTGTACTTGTCGTTCTTCAGGCCGTTCTTCGATTCGATCTCGACGGGCGCGCGCGTGTCCTTCTGCTTCATGTCGGGCGTGAAGCCGCCGCCCTGGATCATGAAGCCGTCCATCACGCGGTGGAAGATGGTGCCCTTGTAGAAGCCGTCCTTCACGTACTGCAGGAAGTTGGCGACGGTCTTGGGCGCCTTGTCCGGGTAGACCTCGACGGTGAAGTCGCCCATCGACGTCTTGAACTGCACGCGTGGGGCCGGCGCGGCGGCCGCGCTGACGGAAACGGCCAGTGCACACACGAGCCCGGCAAAGAGGGAGCGGATACGGAGCATGGTCTTGAGGGAGCTTTGGGGGTGGGAAAACGGGAGCGGCCGCGCGCCGGGTTTCAGCGCTTGGCCGGCCTGGCGTTCACGCCGCTGGCGGCGGGTGGTTCGGCTGCGGGTTTGGACGGCACGGCGCGCATGCCTGGCAGATCGGGCAGGGCATCGAGCCGCGCGCGTGCGGCGGCGTGCTTCGGGCTCAGCCTGAGCGCATTCTGGTAGGACTGCGCCGCCAGCCGCACATAGATATCGCCCAGGTTGGCCTGGGCCTGCGCGTTCTCCGGCGCCACGCGGGTGGCCGTGATCAGGGTCTCGCGGGCGCGCAGCAGCTCGCCGCGCTCGGCGTAGAGCGTGGCCAGGTTGAGATACGGCTCGGGCAGCTCGGGAAAGTCCTGCGTCATCTGGCTGAAGGCGACCACGGCGTCGTCGCTGCGGCCCAGGCCGGCCAGGGCCACGGCGCGCTGGAAGCGGGCCTGCGCGTTGCGCGGCTGTGCGGCGACGTCCTTGTCGAGCTCGGCCAGCGCCTGCGCGTACTGTTTCCTGGCGAGCCACTCGTCGATGCGCTTCTGGCGCGCGACCTGCGGCGGCTGCGGCGTGTTGGGCGTCAGATCGGCCGGCAGGGCGATGCCGGGGGCGGCGGTCTGTGCGAAGGCCGGCGCGGTGGTCATTGCAATGAGGCCGGTCAGTGCCGCACCGAGGGCGCGGCATCGCAGCGTACTGTTCATGAGAATCGGTTCCGTTATACTCCGCCGCATTCTAACAAACCGTCTTTGCGCGCAGCAGCGGTCAGACGCGCCGGACGGGGTTCTTGACGGCGCACAGGGCGGGGGCCCGGCCTGGTCCGACCCGTCGGTGCAGTTCCGGTAAGATATGCCGCTGATTTTGCTTCGCGCCTGCGCAGGCAGCCACGCCTGCCGGCCGACACGACGCCCCGCACGCGGCGGCGCGCCGCTTCTCCCTACACCGCATGGAATCACTCAAGATCTACAACACGCTCGCGCGTGAGAAACAGACGTTCGTCCCCATCGAGCCCGGCCGCGTGCGCATGTACGTGTGCGGGATGACGGTGTACGACTACTGTCACGTCGGGCATGCGCGGGTGATGGTGGTGTTCGACATGGTGCAGCGCTGGCTGCGCGCGTCGGGGTATGACGTGACCTACGTGCGCAACATCACCGACATCGACGACAAGATCATCAAGCGCGCGGTCGAGAACGGCGAGACCATCGGCGCGCTCACCAACCGCTTCATCGCCGCCATGCACGAAGATGCCGACGCGCTCGGCGTGCAGCGCCCCGACCGCGAGCCGCGCGCCACCGAATACGTGCCGCAGATGCTGTCGATGATCGGCCGGCTGCAAGACAACGGCCTGGCCTACCAGGCGGCCGACGGCGACGTGAACTACGCGGTGCGCAAGTTCCCGGGCTACGGCAAGCTGTCGGGCAAGTCCCTCGAAGACCTGCGCGCCGGAGAACGCGTGGCCGCCAACGATGCCAAGCAGGATCCGCTGGACTTCGTGCTGTGGAAATCCGCCAAGGCCGACGAGCCGGCCGAGAGTCGCTGGGCCTCGCCGTGGGGCGAGGGCCGTCCGGGCTGGCACATCGAGTGCTCGGCGATGAGCTGCGAACTGCTCGGCACGCATTTCGACCTGCACGGCGGCGGCGCCGACCTGCAGTTCCCGCACCACGAAAACGAGATCGCCCAGTCCGAGGGCGCCAGCGGCAGCACCTTCGTCAACACCTGGATGCACAACGGCTTCGTGCGCGTGAACGACGAGAAGATGTCGAAGTCGCTCGGCAACTTCTTCACCATCCGTGACGTGCTCAAGGTGTACGACCCGGAAGTCGTGCGCTTCTTCATCCTGCGCTCGCACTACCGCAGCGACCTGAACTACAGCGATGTGCACCTGGACGATGCGCGCCACGCGCTGACGCGCCTGTACACCGCGCTCAAGGACGTGCCCGCCGAGGCGCAGGCCCGGCCCGACTGGAACGAGCCCCATGGCAAGCGTTTCCGCGAGGCGATGCACGACGACTTCAACACGCCCGTCGCCATGGCCGTGCTGTTCGAGCTGGCCACCGAAGTCAACAAGACGCGCTCGCCGGCGCTGGCCAGCCAGCTGGCGGCGCTGGGCGGCGTGATGGGCCTGCTGGTCCGCGATCCGCATGCCTTCCTGCAGGGCGGCGTCGGCGCGGCCGCCGATGGTCTGGATGCCGCCGAGGTGGAGGCGCGCATCGAAGCCCGCCGCGCCGCCAAGGCCGCGCGTGATTTCGCACGCGCCGACGGTATCCGCGCCGATCTGCTGGCGGCCGGCATCGTGCTCGAAGACAAGCCGGGCGGCGTGACCGAATGGAGACGCGCATGAACGCGGTGGCCAAGAAAGCCGGTGTGGCGCGCGCGGCGACCGTCCGCAAGGCGGCGCCGGCCAAGGCGCCCGCTGCCAAGAAAGCGGCGGCCAAGCGCGTCGACGGCGTGGCGAGCAAGACGGTCGCCGCCAAGGGGGCGGTGATCCAGGCGGCCAAGCGCGCAGCCGGCTCCAGGGTGCCGCTGCCCGAGGTGCCGGCCACCAGCGAGCCGCTGCCCGTCCCGACGGACGCGGTCACGCTGTCCGGCCCGCCCGCCTATTGGCAGGAGGCCTGCGCCGACCTCATGAAGCGCGACCGCATCCTGCGCAAGATCATCCCGGCGTTCGGCCCGGCGCACCTGGCGTCGCGGGGCGATCCGTTCGTCACGCTGGCGCGCTCGATCGTCGGCCAGCAGATTTCCGTCAAGGCGGCGCAATCCGTGTGGGAGCGCTTGGTCGAGGCATGCCCCAAACTGGTGCCCGCGCAGTTCCTGCGCGCCGGCCATGAGAAGCTGGCGGGCTGCGGGCTGTCCAAGCGCAAGGCCGAGTACATCCTCGATCTCGCCGAGCATTTCCGCAACGGCACGGTGCACGTTGCCAAGTGGGCGGAGATGGAAGACGAGGATGTGATCGCCGAGCTCACCCAGATCCGCGGCATCGGCCGCTGGACGGCGGAGATGTTCCTGATGTTCAACCTGTTGCGCCCCAACGTGCTGCCGCTGGACGACATCGGCCTGATCAACGCGATCTCGCAGAACTATTTCAGTGGCGAGCCCGTCACTCGCAGCGAGGCGCGCGAGGTCGCCGCCAACTGGGAGCCGTGGCGCACGGTGGCCACGTGGTACATGTGGCGCAGCCTCGACACGGCCACCACCTATTGACCTGTCCATTCCGATGAAACGTGGCGTGTCTGCGGCCGGTCAAAATCCGGTAGAATGCGCGCCTTCAAGAGCCTTCCGGGGAATCCATGAAAACAACCTTCCTGGAGTTCGAGCAGCCGATCGCTGAACTTGAGGCGAAGATCGAAGAACTTCGCTTCGTGCAGGACGATTCGGCCGTCGACATTTCCGAAGAAATCTCCCGCCTGGCCGCGAAAAGCCAGCAGCTGACCAAGGACCTGTACGCCACCCTGTCGCCCTGGCAGGTCGCGCAGATCGCACGGCATCCGCAGCGTCCGTACACGCTGGACTACGTCCGAGAAATCTTCACCGACTTCCACGAGCTGCACGGCGACCGCACGTTCGCGGACGACCTGTCGATCGTCGGCGGCCTGGCGCGCTTCAACGGCCAGCCGTGCATGGTGATCGGCCACCAGAAGGGCCGCGACACCAAGGAGCGCGCGCTGCGCAACTTCGGCATGTCCAAGCCCGAGGGCTATCGCAAGGCCAAGCGCCTGATGGAGCTGGCCGACAAGTTCGGCCTGCCGATCTTCACCTTCGTCGACACGCCGGGCGCGTTCCCGGGCATCGAAGCCGAAGAGCGCGGCCAGTCGGAGGCCATCGGCCACAACCTGTTCGTGATGGCCGGCCTGAAGGTGCCCCTGATCGCCACCATCATCGGCGAGGGCGGTTCGGGCGGTGCACTGGCCATCGCCGTGGGCGATTCGGTGATCATGCTGCAGTTCGCCACGTATGCCGTGATCTCGCCGGAAGGTTGCGCATCCATCCTGTGGAAGACCGCCGAGAAGGCACCCGAAGCCGCCGAGGCGCTGGGCCTGACCGCGCACCGCCTCAAGGCGCTGGGCCTGATCGACAAGATCGTCAATGAGCCGCTGGGCGGCGCGCACCGCGATCCGAAGGCCATGGCGACGATGCTCAAGCGCGCGCTGGCCGAGTCGCTGCGCCAGTTCCAGGGCATGAAGACGTCCGAGTTGCAGGCGCGCCGTCACGAGCGCCTGATGGCCTATGGCAAGTTCAAGGAAACCGGCTCGAACTGATCCTTCAGTGCTGCTGGTCGACAAGGTCGCACAACGCGTCGTCGCGTGTGCGGCCTTTGTTGTTTCTGGCGGGGCGCCGACGGTCGCGGTTGCACTGTCGGGCGGGCGGGATTCCGCGGCGCTGCTGCATGCCGTCGCTGCGTGGCGCGATGCCGCCGGCGTGCCGGTGCGGCTGGTCGCACTGCACATCCACCATGGCCTGCAGGCCGATGCGGATGCATGGGAGGCCGCCTGCGCGCGGATGGCCGCCGCCGTTGGCGCCGCGTTCCGCGTGCGGCGCGTGCGGGTGTCCACAGATGCCGGTCGCGGCATCGAGGAAGCCGCGCGCGAAGCCCGTTACGCCGCGCTCGACGCGCTCTGCGCCGAGACCGGCGCCACCCTCCTGCTGACCGCCCACCACCTCGACGACCAGGCCGAGACCGTGCTGCTGCAATTGCTGCGCGGCGCCGGGCTCGACGGCCTGTCGGCCATGCCGATGGCGCGCGAGCGCCGAGTGACGCTGCTGCGTCCCTGGCTGGACGTGCCGCGCGGCGATATCGAAGCCTATGCCCGGGCCCATGCGCTCGCGTGGGTCGAGGACCCCTCCAATGGCGATGCCCGCTATGCCCGCAACGCGCTGCGGCCGTTGCTGGCCGGCATGGCAGGGCATTTTCCCGCCTACCGGGCCTCGCTGGCGCGCAGCGCGGCGCATCTGGCCGAGGCGGCGGCGCTGATCGAGGAGGTTGCGCAGACCGATCTTGCGCGGATCGCGCCGGCGGGCACGCTGGCGGTGGCCGGCCTGGCGGCGCTGTCCGGGCCGCGTCAGCGCGCGGCGCTGCGGGCATGGCTGGCCGGGGCCGGGTTGCGTGCGGTGTCGTCGCGGCGGCTGGAGGACTTGCGCGCGCAACTGCTGGGTGCCCGTGCCGACGGCGCGCCGTGTGTCCGCCTGCCCGGCGCGCAAGTGCGGCGCTACCGCGGGCAGGCATGGATCGAGGCGGCCGGGCAGCCCGGGGCCGGGCCCGCGGATTGCCCGATCGCCGTCTCGCGGTTCGATCCGGCCCGGGCCGAGGTGCAGCGGGTGGACGTGGCGGCGTGGGGCGGTGCGCTGCTGTTCTCGCCGGCCCAGGCGGAAGGCATCGACGCGCGGATCCTGCAGGCGCCGCTGTCGCTGGCCGCCCGGCGCGGCGGCGAGCGCATCGTGTTGCGGCCGGGCGGGCCATCGCGGGCGCTCAAGCAGGCCTATCAGGAGGCCGGCATTCCGGCGTGGGCGCGGGCCAGGCTGCCCTTGCTGTATGCGGGCGAGCGGCTGGTCTTTGCCGCTGGGCTGGGCCCGGACCGGTCGGCTGTCACCATGGGCTCCGGCTGGCATGTCGCCTGGCTGCCGGCAGTGGGCCAGGACGGGCTGGATGCGGGTTGAGCGGCGGGCCGCCGGCTGAACGGCACGCTGCCGGGTCGGTTGGTGCGGCAAATGACTTGTCGATCGGTGTGAATTGCTGTATTTTCAAAAGCTTTTGCACCGTCCCGCCTCCTTTCGTTTTCTCCAAGATGGCTCTCATCGTTCACAAATACGGCGGCACGTCGATGGGTTCGGTCGAACGCATCAAGAACGTCGCCAAGCGCGTCGCCAAGTGGCACCGCGCCGGTCACCAGATCGTGGTCGTGCCGTCGGCCATGTCCGGCGAAACCAACCGCCTGCTGGGCATGGCCAAAGAGATTTCGGCCCAGCCCGACCCGCGTGAACTCGACATGATTGCCTCGACCGGCGAGCAGGTGAGCGTGGGGCTGCTGGCCATCGCGCTGCATGCCGAAGGCATCGACGCGATCAGCTATACCGGCTGGCAAGTGCCGGTGCAGACCGATTCCGCCTACACCAAGGCCCGCATCCAGTCGATCGACGACGAGCGCGTGCGCGCCGATCTCGAGGCCGGCCGCGTGGTCGTCATCACCGGCTTCCAGGGCATCGACGGCGAAGGCCACATCACCACGCTCGGCCGCGGTGGTTCCGATACGTCCGCCGTGGCGGTCGCCGCCGCGCTGGAAGCGGAGGAGTGCCTGATCTACACCGACGTCGACGGCGTCTACACGACCGATCCGCGCGTGGTGGACGACGCCCGCCGCCTGGACAAGATCACCTTCGAAGAGATGCTGGAAATGGCCAGCCTCGGCTCCAAGGTGCTGCAGATCCGCTCGGTGGAGTTCGCCGGCAAGTACCGCGTGAAGACCCGCGTGCTGTCGTCGCTGACCGACCCGCTGATGCCGCTCGAGGTGGAAATGCACTCGGGCACGCTGATTACTTTTGAGGAAGATTCGAACATGGAAGCCGCCGCCATTTCCGGCATCGCCTTTGCCCGCGACGAAGCCAAGATCACCGTGATCGGTGTGCCGGACAAGCCCGGCATCGCGTACCAGATCCTGGGCCCGGTCGCCGACGCCAACATCGACGTCGACATGATCATCCAGAACCAGTCGGTGGACGGCAAGACGGACTTCACCTTCACCGTGCCGCGCGGCGACTACCAGCGTGCGCTGGGCATCCTCAACGACAGCGTGAAGGGCCACATCGGCGCCGCGAACGTGTCGGGCGACCCGAAGGTGTCGAAGGTGTCGGTGGTGGGCGTGGGCATGCGCTCGCACGTGGGCATCGCCAGCAAGATGTTCCGCACGCTGTCGGAAGAGGGCATCAACATCCAGATGATCTCCACCTCGGAGATCAAGATCTCGGTGCTGATCGACGAGAAGTACATGGAGCTGGCCGTGCGCGCGCTCCACAAGGCGTTCGAGCTGGACCAGGCGTAAGCGCCCGGCCGGTTTTCCGGGCGGCGGCCCGGCGCCACATGCCGTCACACGGTTGTCGTTGACCGAGTGAAGTGAAGTGGCTAGAATACGCGCTTCGTCGAGCGGGCTCCTTCGCTGCGACGCTGTTTTGGGAGACGTGGCCGAGAGGTCGAAGGCACTCCCCTGCTAAGGGAGCATCCGGGCCAAAACCTGGATCGAGGGTTCGAATCCCTCCGTCTCCGCCAGTTTGGCGCTTCTTGCGGGAAGCGCATCTGACCGGCGGATGCGAGTCGAGCTGACGTGACGGCTCGCATTGCGATGCACGTCAAAAAGCCCGCATGGTTTGCGCCATGCGGGCTTTTTTCTTTGCTGCTTTCGGCAAAGCGCGCCAACCGAAGATGGCGCGCTTGCGTGTCAGCGCATCAGCCTTGGGCGGCGACGTCCGGCACGCCTGCGGTCACGTTGAAGCCGCAGTCGACATAGGTGATCTCGCCCGTCATGCCGCTGGACAGGTCCGACAGCAGGAAGGCGGCCACGTTGCCGACCTCCTCGATGGTGACGTTGCGGCGCAGCGGCGCGACATCTTCCATGTACTTGAGCAGCTTGCCGAAGTCCTTGATGCCCGAAGCGGCCAGCGTCTTGATCGGGCCGGCCGAGATGCCGTTGGCGCGGATGCCCTTCGGGCCGAGGGCGCTCGCCAGATAGCGTACGCAGGCTTCGAGCGCGGCTTTGGCCACGCCCATCGTGTTGTAGTTCGGGACCACGCGCTCGGCGCCCAGGTAGGTCAATGCCAGCAGCGACGCGTTGGGCGAGAGCATCGGCAGCGCGGCCTTGGCCAGCGCGGGGAAGCTGTAAGCCGAGATGTCGTGCGCGATGCGGAACGCTTCGCGCGACAGGCCGTCGAGGAAATCGCCGGCGATCGCCTCGCGCGGCGCGAAGCCGATCGAATGCACCAGGCCGTCGAAGTGGTCCCAGTGTTGGCCGAGATCGGCGAACACCTTGGCGATCTGCTCATCGCTGCCGACGTCGCAGTCGAACACCAGCTGGCTACCGAACTCGTTGGCGAATTCGGTGATGCGATCCTTGAAACGCTCGCCGACATAAGTGAAAGCCAGTTCGGCGCCCTCGCGCTTGCATGCGCTGGCGATGCCGTAGGCGATCGAGCGGTTGGACAGAAGGCCGGTGATCAGAATGCGTTTGCCTGCCAGAAATCCCATGGTTTCTCCATACAAATGTGGGGCAGCATCGCGTCCGGGCATCGCGCGGGATGGCGCACGGCGGGAGCCGGGGCGACACGGTCGGCGCGATCATACCGGAAAGCGCGGCCGGTACCGCCGTTTTGCCGGCCGGGGCTGCCTTGTCGATGTGCTGCGGTCCCGTTGCGCAAATTGGCGGCAAGGGCCGGCGAGGGCGGTAGAATGCCCGATAGCCTGCATCCGGCCCGGCCGGATGCGTTGATCGGATGGATGAGACAAGGGCGGGATGAGCGTGCTCGGAGCGGCGCTGAAGCGACTAGCAATGATGACCTGGGGCCTCGCCGCCAGCCTGAGCGCGGCCTCCGCGTGGGCCGCGCACGGCTATGCCGAATACGGCGACCTGAAGTACCCGGCGGGCTTCACGCATTTCGCCTATCTGAACCCGAAGGCGCCGATCGGCGGCACGCTCGCGCTCGGCAACCCGGACCGCCGCACCAGCTTCGACAAGTTCAATCCGTACACGATCAAGGGCACGGCCGCGCCGGGGCTCAACGCGCTGGTCTTCGAGAGCCTGCTGATCGGCAGCTGGGACGAGACCGCCAGTGGCTACGGCCTGCTCGCGGACGACGTGAGCGTGGCGCCCGACGAGCTGTCCGTCACGTTCCATCTCAATCCGCTCGCGCGCTTCTCCAACGGCGACCCGGTGCGCGCCGCCGACGTCAAATATTCTTACGACATGCTGATGGGCAAGGGCGCGAGCCCCGCCTACCGCAGCATGACGGCGGACGTGTCCAAGGTGACGGTGATGGATGAGCGCACCATCCGCTACGACTTCAAGCGCCGCAACAAGGAGCTGCCGCTGATCGTCGGCAACCTGCCGGTGTTCTCGCCCAAGTGGGGCAAGGGCAGCGGCAAGCCGGACGACCCGGAGGGCGGCAAGGACACGCCCTTCGACAAGATCACCTTCCAGGAGCCGATCGGCAGCGGGCCGTACCTCATCGAGCGCTACGACGGCGCGCGCGGCATCACCTTCCGCCGCAACCCCGACTACTGGGGCCGCAACCTGAACGTGCGGCGCGGCGCGTACAACTTCGAGCACATCCAGTACAAGCTCTACAAGGACGAGACCGCGCGCCTGGAGGCCTTCAAGGCCGGCGAGTACGACGCCATGGTCGAGTATCGCGCCAAGAACTGGGCGAAGAGCTACGTGGGTGTGAAGTTCCGCAGCGGCGAGCTGGTCAAGAGCGAATTTCCGCACCGCAACGGCGCCGGCATGCAGGGCTTCGTGATGAATCTGCGTAAGCCGATCTTCCGCGACCTGCGCGTGCGCCGTGCCCTGGTGCTGGCGCTCGACTTCGAGTGGCTGAACCGCCAGCAGTTCTACGGCGCCTATCGCCGGCTCGACAGCTACTTCGCCAACAGCGAGCTGGCCGCGTCCGACTCCGTCACCGGGCAGCCCGGCAAGGGCGAGCTTGCCCTGCTGGAGCCGCTGCGCGGCAAGCTCGATGCGGAGGTGTTCGGCGTGCTGCAGGCGCCGCCGTCGACCGATCCGCCCGGCTCGCTGCGCGACAACCTGCGCCAGGCGCGGCGCCTGCTCGCCCAGGCCGGCTGGACGTACAGCGACGGCGCGCTGCGCAACACCAAGGGCGAGCCGTTCACCTTCGAGATGCTCGACGACGGCGGCGCCATGAGCCGCGTGATGGCGGCCTATGTGCGCAACCTGGAGAAGCTCGGCATCCGCGTCAACCAGCGCATCACCGACTACGCGCTGTACCAGAAGCGCCTGGAAGAATTCGACTTCGACATGATCTCGCTGCGGTTTCCCGATTCGTCGAGCCCCGGCAACGAGCTGAAGGACCGCTTCGGCTCGGCGGCGGCCGACGAGCAGGGCTCCGACAACCTGATCGGCGTGAAGTCGCCGGCGGTGGATGCGCTGATCGACGACGTGCTGCGCGCGGGCAACCGCGATGAGCTCGTGACGGCATCGCGCGCGCTCGACCGCGTGCTGATGCAGGGCTGCTACGTCGTCCCGCACTGGTATGCGCCCACCCATCGCGTGGCCTACAACCGGAACCTGATGTACCCGGATCGCCTGCCGTACTACTACTCGGCCGAGGGCTGGGTGCTGACGGCCTGGTGGCGCATTCCCGGGTCCCCGAAATAAGCGTATTGCGTTGACGCCATGTTTGCCTACCTGATCAAACGCCTGCTGCTGCTGATCCCGACACTGATCGGCGTGGTGACGCTCACCTTCGTGGTGATCCAGTTCGTGCCCGGCGGGCCGGTCGAGCAGATGCTGATGGAGATGAAGGGGCGCGGCAGCGGCATCGTCGAGGCCAGCGGCGGCGGGGGCATGGAATACCGCGGCCGGCGCGGCGTCGATCCCGAGAAGATCAAGGAGATCCGCGCGCTGTACGGTTTCGACAAGGGACCGGTCGAGCGCTACTTCCTGATGCTCGGCCGCTTCGCCCGCTTCGACCTGGGCGAAAGCTATTTCCAGCACCGCAGCGTGTGGGAGCTGATCAAATCCAAGCTGCCGGTATCGATCTCGATCGGGCTGTGGACGTTCTTCCTGACCTACCTGATATCGGTGCCGCTCGGCATTGCCAAGGCGGTGCGCGCGGGCAGCCGGTTCGACCTGGTGAGCAGCGTGATCGTGCTGGTCGGCTACGCGATCCCGGGGTTCGTGCTCGGCGTGCTGCTGCTGGTGCTGTTCGGCGGCGGCACGTTCTTCCAGTGGTTCCCGATCCGGGGGCTGACCTCCGACAACTGGGGCCAGCTCAGCCTGCCCGGCAAGGTGACGGACTACCTGTGGCACATCGCGCTGCCGATCACCGCCTCGGTCGTCGGCAGCTTCGCCGTCATCACCATGCTGACCAAGAACGCATTCCTGGAGGAGATCCGCAAGCAGTACGTGCTGACGGCCCGCAGCAAGGGCCTGTCGGAGCGGCGCGTGCTGTGGAAGCACATCTTCCGCAACGCGATGATCCCGCTGGTGACGGGCTTTCCCGCCGCGTTCATCGGCGCCTTCTTCACCGGCTCGCTGCTGATCGAGAAACTGTTTTCGCTCGACGGCATGGGCCTGATGTCTTACGAAGCGGTGGTGCAGCGCGACTATCCGGTCGTCCTCGGGACGCTCTATGTCTTTACGCTGATCGGCCTGGCGACGCGGCTGATTTCCGATGTGTGCTACGTGCTGGTCGATCCGCGCATCCATTTCGGCGCGATCGGGCGGTAAGCGACCATGACCCAGTACTCCCGCGCATCCGTTCATCCCGCCAATACGGCGGCGCCTCACGCCGTGCGCCATTCGCCGTCGCCGCTCAAGCGCGCGTGGCGGCGTTTCAAGCAGCACCGGCTGGGGTATTGGAGCCTGATCCTCTTTGTCGCGCTGTTCGTGCTGAGCCTGCTCAGCGAGGCGATCTCCAATGACCGTCCGCTGGTGGTCAAGTACCACGGCCAATGGTATTTCCCGATCGTCAAGACGTATCCGGAAACCACCTTCGACGGCGATTTCACGACACCCACGGACTACCTCGATCCGTACATCCGCGACAAGTTCAACGCGCCGGGCAACTTCGCGCTCTATCCGCCCAATCCCTATTCGTACGAGACGCTCAACTATTTCGCCAAGGAGCCCAATCCGGCGCCGCCGTCGGCCGAGAACTGGCTCGGCACGGACGACCGCGGGCGCGATGTGTTCGCGCGACTGCTCTACGGCTTCCGCGTGTCGGTGCTGTTCGGGCTGGCGCTGACGCTGATCGGCGTGCTGGTCGGCACGCTCACCGGCGCGCTGATGGGCTTCTTCGGCGGGCGCTTCGATCTGGTGTCGCAGCGGCTGATCGAAATCTGGGGCTCGATGCCGGAGCTCTACCTGCTGATCATCTTCGCGTCGATCTTCGAGCCGAGCCTGGGGCTGCTGATCGTCCTGCTGTCCCTGTTCGGCTGGATGAGCCTGTCGGCCTACGTGCGCGCCGAGTTCTACCGCAACCGTTCGCTGGACTACGTGAAGTCTGCCCGCGCGATGGGCCTGTCGGACGGGCAGATCATCCGGCGCCACATCCTGCCCAACAGCCTGACGCCGATCATCACCTTCCTGCCGTTCAACATGAGCGCGGCCATCCTGACGCTGACCAGCCTCGACTTCCTCGGCCTGGGCGTGCCGCCGTCGATGCCCAGTCTCGGCGAGCTGCTGGCGCAGGGCAAGGCCAACCTGGATGCGTGGTGGATTTCCCTGTCGACCTTTGTGACGCTGGTGCTGATCTTGGTGCTGCTGACCTTCATGGGCGACGCCCTGCGCGACGCCTTCGATACACGTCTGTCGTTCGCGCAGCTGCGCGCGCGCCAGAAGCCGGCGGGGGTGAAATGACCCGCGTCGACCTGCGCTCGGCCAAGCCCGACTACGATGGCCCGCTGCTGCGGCTGGACGACCTGTCCGTGCGCTTCGAGGCCGAGCACAACGAGTGGATCGAGGCCGTCAGGCACGTCTCGTTCGACCTGCACGCCGGCGAGCGCTTTGCGCTGGTGGGCGAGTCGGGCTCCGGCAAGACGGTCACGGCGCTGTCGATCATGCGCCTGCTGGCCGACGCGCATTACAGCGGCCGCATCCTGTTCGAGGGGCGCGACCTGCTGGCCGCGAGCGAGCGCCAGATGCGCGGCCTGCGCGGCGCCGACGTCGCGATGGTGTTTCAGGAGCCGATGACGGCGCTCAACCCGCTGTACACCATCGGCAACCAGATCGTCGAGACGCTGGAGCTGCACGAAGGCCTGGACAAGCGCGCCGCCAAGGCCCGCGCGATCGCGCTGCTGGAGCACACCGGCATCGCCGAGGCACCGCGCCGCTTCGATGCTTTCCCGCACCAGTTGTCCGGTGGCCAGCGGCAGCGTGCCATGATCGCCATGGCGCTCGCCTGCAGCCCCAAGCTGCTGGTCGCCGACGAGCCCACCACCGCGCTGGACGTGACCGTGCGCATGCAGATCCTGCAGCTGCTGCGCGACCTGCAGGCCGAATACGGCATGGCCGTGATGCTGATCACGCACGACCTGAACATGGTGCGCGCCTTTGCCGAGCGCGTGGGCGTGATGGAGCGGGGCGTGCTGGTGGAAACCGGCGAGACGGCGACCGTCTTCAGCGCGCCGCAGCATCCCTACACAGTGCGCCTGCTGGAAAGCCGCCCGCAGCGCGATGTGCTGCCGCTGGTGCCGCTCGCTCCCGTGCTGCTGGAGGCCGACCAGCTGACGGTCACCTACGATCGCCATCGCCCCGGGTTTGCCGGCTGGTTCCGCGCCGATCCGTTCACCGCCGTCGACCAGGTCTCGCTGCAGTTGCGCGAGGGCGAGACCCTGGGCATCGTCGGCGAGTCCGGTTCGGGCAAGACGACGCTGGCGCAGACGCTGCTCGGGCTGCAGAGTCCGAAGGCGGGCGATCTGCGCTTCCTCGGCAGTTCGCTGCTGGGCCAGACGCGCGACGAGCGCCGCACGGTGCGTGCCCGCATGCAGGTGGTGTTCCAGGACCCGTTCGGTTCGCTCTCGCCGCGCATGACCATCGAGCAGATCGTCGGCGAGGGGTTGGCGCTGCATCAGCCGCACGTCAACGACGCCGAGCGCCGCCAGCGCGTGATCGAGGCGCTGCGCGAGGTCGGCCTGGACCGCACCGCCCTGGGACGCTATCCGCATGAGTTCTCCGGCGGGCAGCGCCAGCGCATCGCCATTGCGCGGGTGCTGATCCTCAAGCCCCAGGTCCTGGTGCTGGATGAGCCGACTTCGGCACTCGACGTGTCGATCCAGCAGCAGGTGCTGTCGTTGCTGTCCGCCCTTCAGAAAAAGTACAACCTGTCGTACCTGTTCATCAGCCACGACCTCGCCGTGATCCGTGCCATGTCGCACCGGGTGATGGTGATGAAGGACGGGAAGGTGGTGGAGGCGGGCGACACGGAAGCCGTGCTGGCGTCACCGTCCCACCCCTACACCTGCAAGCTGATGGCGGCTGCGGCGCTCAAGCCGCTTCAGCCGCCGGGCTGAGGCGGCTGTGCGACACCGCGGGCGGCCCGGCGTGGAAACATTTCCTTTACGAAAGCCTTGCGAAAGCTCGGATCGGGTAATTTTGACACTCCCGGACGTGATGCTGTGCCTACGAAGTCATGTCTAAGTTCATGATTCGTATATCAATTCTGGGAAATTTGTAACGTCCTTTGACAAGTCAAGGTGTTGTTTTTATCATCCTGCGAGATTGTTTGAGCAGGATTCGGAAAGGTCGCATTCCGTTCGTATCGGTTCGGTTGACTCTCCGCCCTTCCCAACAGGAGAACCAATGCAGCATTTCGTACTTCATTCCATGGCGCGCCTGGCGGTGGGGGTTGTGATCGGCTGCGGCGTGCTCGTCTCGAATGGAGTGCGGGCCGACACCGTGTTCAAGGACACGGAAGTCCGCGCCGATGCCAAGCCGGAAGCCAAGCCCGGGATCTTTTCCTCCATGGTTGGCGCCACCTCCGATGTGGTGAGCCGGACCGGCGACGTCGTCATGAACGCGCTGGGCATGATCGGCTTGCGCTACCGGTTCGGCGGCAATACGCCTGAATCGGGCCTCGACTGCAGCGGCTTTGTCCGCTACGTCTTCCACGACACCTTCGGCTTCCTGCTGCCGCGTCGCGCGGTGGAGATGAGCCGCGTCGGCACCAGCGTTGACATGAAGGATCTGCGCCCCGGCGATCTGGTGTTCTTCAACACCATGCACCGCACGTTCTCGCATGTGGCCATCTACGTCGGCGACAACAAGATGGTGCATGCGCCCTCGACCGGCAGCAAGATCCGCGTCGATGACATGACCGCGTCGTACTGGGTGTCGCGCTACAACGGCGCGCGCCGCATCGACTGGCAGGGCAACGGCCAGATCAAGGAAGGCGCCGAGAATTTCGTCGAGCAGCTGCAGCGGATCGACCCGAACGCCGCCGGCAAGTCGCTCTCGATGTACGGCGGCTGATCCGCTCGATACCCGGACCCCAAGAAAGAAGACCGCCGCGGCGGTCTTTTTTGTTGCCTGTCTCCGGCGCCGGTCAATGCGGCGGCAGCGGCGTGGCCTGGGCCGTCTGCGGCAGGCGCAGCTTTTCGCGCAGCAGCGGCATGGCCGCCTGGGCGGCCTGTTCGCCGCCGAGGATGGCTTCGTTGCGTGCCGTGAAATCGCTGCCCTTGACGAACGGCAGCGACGGGGCGATCACCACGTCCGCCTGCGCCAGTTCCGTCTTGTTGATGCTCTGGCCCATGATCGTCGTGGTCTGCAGCAGCATGCTGGCCTGGCCGGACACCGCCTGCGCCGACGGGTCCGCCGAGATGTTCACCGCGATCACGAAGGTCGCCCCCATCTGCTTGGCGTAGGTGACGGGCACCGGCGCCACCAGGCCGCCGTCCACGTATTGGTGGCCGCTGATCGTCACCGGCTGGAACACGCCCGGGATGCTGCAGGATGCCCGCACGGCCTGGCCGGTATTGCCGCGGCGGAACAGGATCGGCTTGCCGCTGCCCAGGTCCGTGGCGACGATGCCCAACGGAATGCGCATCTGCTCGATGGTCTTCTGCTTGACCAGGCGGTTGACGTATTTCTCCAGTGCCTCGCCCTTGAGCCAGCCGCCGAAGCGCGTGCCGAACGGCAGCGCCCAGTCCGCGATCGTCGCCTCGTCCATCTTCAGCGCCTGCCGGTTCAGTTCGATGCCCGACATGCCCGACGCGTAGAGGGCCGCCACCACGCTGCCTGCGCTGGTGCCCGTGATGAAATCGATCTGGATGCCCTGGGCTTCCAGCGCCTTGATCACGCCGATGTGCGCGAAGCCGCGCGCGGCGCCGCCGCCCAGCGCCAGGCCGATGCGCACCGGTGGCACGGCCGGCTGCGATTCGGGCGGCACGACCGCCGTGGCCAGCGCGGGGGCGTTCTTGCTGCCCGACGACGATGAGAAGCCCGTGACGGTACAGGCGGAGAGCAGGGAGGCGCCGGCGGCGCCCAGGAAGAGACGGCGTTGCATGGACGGTTGGGGCAGTTCTGGGTGGGACGCGCGGAGCCATCATGGGCGGACGCGGGCCGGTCGCCATTGTGCCAAAGTTCGGCGGCGGACCGGTCGGGCGCACAGGATGCGGTTGCTATAATTTCCGTTTTGACAGAGGCCGCCTTCGCGGCCTTGTCCGTTCGGCCATTCCTATGACTCAGCGCGTCCGCACCCGTTTCGCTCCCAGCCCCACCGGTTTCATCCACCTCGGCAACATCCGTTCGGCCCTGTATCCGTGGGCGTTCGCCCGCAAGATGAAGGGCGATTTCATCCTGCGCATCGAAGATACCGACGTGGAGCGCTCGACCCAGGAGGCCGTCGATGTGATCCTGGAAGCGATGGATTGGCTGGGCCTGGATATCGACGAAGGGCCGTTCTACCAGATGCAGCGCATGGACCGCTATCGCGAGGTCATCGCGCAGATGGTCGCGCAAGACCTGGCCTACCCGTGCTACATGAGCACCGAGGAACTCGACGCCCTGCGCGAAGCCCAGCGCGTGCGCGGCGAGAAGCCCCGGTACGACGGCACCTGGCGTCCCGAGCCAGGCAAAGTCCTGCCGACGCCGCCGGCCGGCGTGCAGCCGGTGATCCGCTTCAAGAACCCGATTGGCGGCAGCGTGGTGTGGGACGATGCGGTCAAGGGCCGCATCGAGATCTCCAACGACGAGCTTGACGATCTCGTCATCGCGCGTCCGGATGGCACGCCCACCTACAACTTCTGCGTGGTGGTCGACGATATGGACATGCGTATCACCCATGTGATCCGCGGCGACGATCACGTCAACAATACGCCGCGCCAGATCAATATCCTGCGCGCGCTGGGCGGCACGCCGCCCATCTATGCCCACCTGCCGACGGTGCTGAACGAGCAGGGCGAGAAGATGAGCAAGCGGCACGGTGCCATGAGCGTGACCGGCTACCGCGATGCGGGCTACCTGCCCGAAGCCGTCGTCAACTACCTGGCCCGCTTGGGCTGGGCGCACGGCGACGCGGAAATCTTCTCGCGCGAGCAGTTCGTCGAGTGGTTCGACCTGGAGCACCTGGGCAAGTCGCCGGCGCAGTACAACCCCGAGAAGCTCGCCTGGCTGAACAACCACTACATCAAGCAGGCCGACAACGCGCGGCTGGCAGAGCTGGTGAAGCCGTTCATCGAAGCGCTGGGCGGCCGCGTCGAGGGCGGTCCGCAGCTGGCCGACGTGATGGCCTTGGTGAAGGATCGCGCCAACACGCTGCAGGAAGTCGCGCAGACGGCGCTGCTGTTCTATCGCACCGAGATCTCGGTGGCGCCGGAGCTGGCTGCGCAGCATCTCACCGATGAGGTGCGCCCGGGCATCATGGCCCTGGCCGACAAGCTGGGGGCGTTGCCCGAGTGGAAGCGCGAGGCCATCGGCGCGGCCTTCAAGGAGGTGTTGGGCGCCCACGGCTGGAAGATGCCGAAGCTGGCAATGCCGGTGCGGCTGCTGGTGGCCGGCCAGTTGCAGACGCCGTCGATCGATGCGGTGCTGGAGCTGTTCGGCCGCGAGGTCGTGCTGCGCCGCCTGGCCGGGTGATCCGGGCGGCCTGAAAAAATTTGCGAAAGGGTATTGCCAGCCGCTGAACACTTCCCCTATACTCTTGTTTTCGCTGAAACACGAAGCGAAAATGCAGTAAAAAGCAGTAATTCGGGGCTATAGCTCAGCTGGGAGAGCGCTTGCATGGCATGCAAGAGGTCAGCGGTTCGATCCCGCTTAGCTCCACCAAGATACCGGAAGGCTGGATTCAAGTTCATTTGAAAAGAGTCTTCCAGATCGCTGAAAAGGTCGTTATAATCGCGGTCTTCGCAGCGTCAGGCAGAAAACGTTGCAAAACAGTTTCTGTCCCCTTCGTCTAGAGGCCTAGGACATCACCCTTTCACGGTGAGTACAGGGGTTCGAATCCCCTAGGGGACGCCAGAAAACAGAGCTTAACCAGAAGCTCGTCGCAAAGCCGGTGCAAACCGGCCGAGCAAACCGACACGGAGTGGTAGTTCAGTCGGTTAGAATACCGGCCTGTCACGCCGGGGGTCGCGGGTTCGAGTCCCGTCCACTCCGCCAAATCAAAGCCCGCTCGCGCAGCGGGTTTTTCTTTCGAAAGAAAGAGTGCAGTTTGATTTCGGGGCTATAGCTCAGCTGGGAGAGCGCTTGCATGGCATGCAAGAGGTCAGCGGTTCGATCCCGCTTAGCTCCACCAAGATGCCGGAGGGCTTGGTTCAAGGCAACTTGAAAAGAGCCTTCCAAATCGCTGCAAAGACCGTTATAGTCGCGGTCTTCGCAGCGGCAGACGGAAAACGTTGCAAAACAGTTTCTGTCCCCTTCGTCTAGAGGCCTAGGACATCACCCTTTCACGGTGAGTACAGGGGTTCGAATCCCCTAGGGGACGCCAGAAAACAGAGCTTAACCAGAAGCTCGTCGCAAAGCCGGTGCAAACCGGCCGAGCAAACCGACACGGAGTGGTAGTTCAGTCGGTTAGAATACCGGCCTGTCACGCCGGGGGTCGCGGGTTCGAGTCCCGTCCACTCCGCCAAATCAAAACCCGCTGCTTGCAGCGGGTTTTTCTTTTTGTGCTCCCGTTTTTCGGCATGGAGAAACGGGAACGTTCCCGGGTCCCGGGCAAGGTGCCGGTCTAGTCGGCTGCGCGGCTGATGCGATTGAAATAGCCGACGAGCAAGGTGCCGGCCACCGCCAGGCTGAGCGCATTGGCTGCCCAGAAGCCGGCGGCGCCGCGCAGGGCGGCGGCGGATTCCCCCAGGAGGCCAAAACCGAGCAGGTAGCCCCCTCCCAATCCCACGCCCCAGAGCGACAGCGCGTAGATCACCGTCGGGATCAGCGCGATCTTGTAGGCGCGCAGGATGAACGCCGCCGTGACCTGCAGCGCATCGAACAATTGGTAGAACGCGATGAACGGCAGTAGCGGCACCGCGATGGCCATCACGGTGGCATCCCGGGTGTAGAGGCCGACCAGGTCGCGGCGCAGCAGCAGAACGCATCCGCCGACAGCGATCGCGCAGGCGGCGGCGAGCTTGAGCCCGTTCCAGGCAATCCGCCGCGCGGCATCGCGGTCGCGCGCGCCGATCATTTGGGCCACCAGTGTCGATGTGGCGATCGACAGGGATAGCGGCACCATATAGGCCACCGCTCCCACGTTGGCCGCAATCTGGTGGCCGGCCAGCACTACGGTTCCCATCCGCGCGATGAAGATCGCCATCAGCGTGAACGACGTGATCTCGATCAGGTAGGTCAGGCCCATCGGTACGCCCAGGCGCACCAGTCCCCACAAGCGTCCGAGGTGGGGCGGCGAGAACTGCGTGAAGATCCGGAAGGGCCGGTAGACCGGGTTGCGCATCAGGATGAGCGCGCCCGCGATGCACCACAGCCAGCCGATGATCATCGATGCCAGCGCGCAACCGGGGCCGCCCATCGCGGGCAGGCCGAGGCCGCCGTACAGGAACAGGGCGTTGAGCGGGAACTTCAGGGCCAGCCCGCCCAATTGCAGCACCGTCACCATCACCGGCCGCGACAGCGCGTTGTTGAGCGCCGAGTAGATGCGGAAACCCAGCGCGGCGGGCAGCGCCAGCGCTTCGTAGCGGAGGTAGGCGGTTGCCTTGCTGGTCAGCTCGGGCGAGGCGTCGGCGAGCCGCAGCAGCGGTGCGGGAAACCACAAGAGCAGCATGCCGATGGCCGATAGCGCCAGCCCGAGCCAGGCGGCTTGGCGGACCTCTTCGCCGATCTCGCCGTGCCGGCCCGCGCCGTAGAGCTGGCCGGCAATGGGCGAGAGCGCCTGCAAGACGCCCATCAGGCTGATGTAGACCGTCACATAGATCGAGCCGCCCAGCCCGATCGCGGCCAGATCCGCTGCCGACGCACGCCCGGCCATGGCGGTATCCAGCACGCCGAAGGCGATCACCGCGAGCTGGCCGACCAGCACCGGCCAGGCCAGCGCGGCAATGCTGCGGATGTCAGCCAGGAACATGCAGCTTGCGCCTGCGCGAGGTGGCCGGAACGGGCGCCGGGTGGGTGGCCTTGGCGGCTTCGGTCAGGTGGTACATGCGGAAGTGCTCGTCGCGGTCGGCGGGGCGGCGGCCTTCCCAGATGACGCGCCATTCGTAGTTGGGCATGCTGGACGGATCGCCGTATTCGTACGGGTCATGGCGCAGCAGGATGTCGCAGTTGTCTTCGGGATTGCCGAAGCGGATGTGACCGAAGTACGCGAACGATGCCAGCTGGGCGTCGCCGATGCGGATCGGCTGCACGCATGTATACGTCTGCGGCAGCGCCAGCGAGGCCGACTGCGCGACCTCGCGGTACGTCTTGGCGTAGTTGATGGTGGGCAGCCACAGCGTCATCATCAGCACCCACAGCAGCGTGGTGCCGGCCGCGGAGATCACCACCGCGCGCCAGATCGCCTTGGGCACGCGCGAGGTTCGCCACACCACGATCAGGACCCAGGCCGCCGTCACGAGCAGCGCGCACAGCAGCGCTGTCCAGCTGAACGTCGGTCGATAGCCTGGCAGCAGGCGGTACAGGTTGCGCGCGATCTGCGCCGGATAGCCGGTCATCTTGGCGATCCAGACCAGCCAGACGAAGCCGCCGAGCAGGGTGAAGGCCAGCAGCGCGAACCAGTCGATGGCGTTGATGGCCGCGCGCTTGAGCGTGGGCAGGGCGAACGTCGCCATCACGGCCATCGGCGGAATCAGCAGCAAGAAGCCGTCATCGCCCGGCTGGGGCTGCAGGAGCAGCAGCACGGACTGCGGCACCAGGATCGCCAGCGGCAGCGCAATATGCGGGGCGGTGCGCATGCCGCTCCAGCTTTTCCAGGCCCATGCTGCCAGTGGCCACACGGGCCACGCGAAGGGCAGCAGGTTGCGCGCGATGTAGCCCAGCGAATGCGGGGTCGGCCCGGTGTACTGGCGGCGGTCGAAGCGTGCCCACTCGCGGATGAAGGTGACGGCGTCGGTCGGGTTGGCGGCCAGCAGGTAGGCCATCGCCGGCCACGACCAGCCCAGCACCAGCGATACCGGCAGGGCAATCGTCAGCAGCGGCCTGATCGGCAGCACGCGGGTCAGGCGCGCCGTCACCAGCACGGACAGCGTGATGACCAGGGGCAGGATCGGCCCGCCCGCCAGCGACAGGCAGCCGATGCCGAAGCCATAGATCAGGCTGCCCAGCACTGGCCGGTCGAGCGCCCGGATCAGACCGTACAGCGTGAGCGCCACGAAACACAGCGCGCCGACCAGCGGCGTGGTTTCGTGACCGCGCTGGGCCAGCCCCACGCAGGCGAGGAAGATCAGCAGCGCGCCGTCGGCCAGCGTGCGGCCGTAGTCGATGGGGCTCGGCTGGCCGCCGAAGACGAATTCAAAGGGCTGGACCTCGGCGCGGCGGCCAAGCAGGTAGGCGCCGTACCAGATGCATGCGCAGGTGATGAAGAAGAACAGTGCCGTGGTCAGGCGCGAGGCGTCCGACGGGCCCATCCACTGGCCGAACACGCGGATGAACGCGCCGCCGATCCAGAACACGAGCGGCCCGGCCTGCACGAACGGGCGGCCCACGATGTTGGGCATCAGCCAATCCTGGCCATTGCCGGTCGCCAGTGACCACATCACGCCGAAGCCGGCGGCGTCTTCGTTCTTCCATGGATCGCGGTAGAACAGGCCGGACAGGCCGTAGATCACGCAGATGGCGAGCAGCAGCCAGCGCGGCAGGGCGCTGGTGGCGGAGGCGGTCAGGCGAACGCGCGAGACGCGGGTGGGATTCATCAGGGGTCAGACCGTCGGGAGAGCGTCACGGTTGCACTGCGGAGGTGGCCATGGCGCAAAGTCCGCCATTGTGCCAAGAAACAAAAAAGGCAGCCGCAGCTGCCTTCTTCTTTGACCAGCGGGACGGATCATGTCGTGAACCGTCTCCGAAGCCGGCTTTACTTGGCAGCCTTGCCTGCCTTGCTGCCGAACTTCTGGCGGAACTTCTCGACGCGGCCGGCCGTGTCCATGATTTTTTGCGTGCCCGTGTAGAACGGGTGCGATTCGGACGAGACTTCGATCTTGGCCAGCGGATATTCCTTACCGTCCTTCCAGACGATGCTTTCCTTGGTCTGGATGGTCGAGCGGGTCACGAAGCTGAAATCGCTGGACATGTCCTGGAACACGACTTCGCGGTAATTCGGGTGGGTATTTTCTTTCATGATGGGCCCTGGATTTGAGGTAGCCAATTCGAGGGACGAGGGGCGCAGCGCGCTGCCGTCGAATCACTTGCCGGGTGGAGAAACGGCGATTATGCCAGAGAAACAAGGGCTTGGGCAACGCGCTTGCGCGGCCGCTTCCAGGCGGCCCGGCAGAAAAAGCGATGCTTGATGCACTTTCATGGGCTGCGGGCCTCATGGAGCATCCAGGCGCTCGATGGTCAATGTGCCGCGCGCATCCAGGTCGATGGTCCGGCTGTCGCCCACGCGCAACGAGGTGTCGAGATTGCGCCGCCAGGTGTCGATGCTGGCCGGCGTCTCGCCATCGGGGGCGGGCAGGAAGCGGTGCAGCGTCACGGCGATCGACAACGGCTGAAATTCGCCCGATCCGGCTAGCGGACGCAGCGTGACGTCGACGCCGGTCTTGGCCCACTGGTGGCGCACGAACCGGCAGGCCGAGGCGTCGCAGCCGAGCGGAATCGTGTCGTCGGGCAGCCCGGCGGCGAAGCGCTGTTCCCATTCGGCGCGCGGCATGCTGCCGCCGGTGTCGTAGCTCTGGGTGCGCTCCAGCAGCGTGACGTGCGGTTCGGTGGCGGACGCTTGCGCCGGCAGCGTCAGCCGCCGGGTCTCCGATTGGCCGTCGAGTTGCGCGGTGAGGCTCAGGACCAGCGAGGCGGGCAACTGCGCATGCGCGGCCGCCGCGGCCGCGGACAGCGCCAGTGCGGCAAGGCGACAGGAACAGGTGGGGCGCATCGTCATGGCGTGGCTGGCTCGGCGTGTCGCCCGGCGTCCAGCATGCGCCGTGCCGGGTCTTGCAGATAGAACGCTTGCAGGAGCGCGTAGAGCGCCGGCAGCGTGTCCTGCAGCGCGGCGGGCTCGACGAAAAACACTTCCGAGGCGACCGCGAAGAACTCCGCCGGATGCTGGGCGCCGTACGGATCGAGCAGCGACAGGATCGGATCGGCATCCCAGCGCCGTTCGGGAATGCGATCGCAGCGCTCGGCGAAGGCGTCGTATTCAGCGTAGAGGTCGTCAGCCCATTGCTCGCGGTCGAGCCCGGCGTGCAGCCGCGACGAGAACGCCGGGATGCCGTCCGCTTCGCCGTTGAGCATGTCGAGCTTGTGGGCGAACTCGTGCATGACGACGTTGTACGGCTGCATGTCGGGTCCGGCCAGCACGCTGCCCAGTTCGATGTCCTGCCACGACAGCAGGACCAGGCCGTTGGCCGCCGCCTCGCCGCTGGCTTCCTGGCGCACGTCGTGCACGACGCCGTCTTCGTCCATCGCCTCGCCGCGGATCAGGAACTCGCCGGGGTAGAGAACCACGCCGCGCCAGCCCCGGTACCACGCAATCCCCAGTTCGAGGATGGGCACGCTCGCCTGCGCGGCGATGCTGACCACCATCTCGTCGGTGAGCGCCAGGCCGTGGGCCGTGGTGAACTCTTTCTCGGCGATGAACAGCGTGGCGGTTTCACGCAGGCGCGCGAGCGCCGCCGGCGGCCAGTCGAGCAGGAAGGGCAGGCCGGAGAGCGTGCGTGTCCACAGCGCGTCGGAGATGGCATAGCGGGCGAGCTGGCGCGAGCGTGCGCGTCGCGACAGCCATTGGGAGAGTCTTGAAAGCATGCGCCCAGTATAGGGCGCGCGTCCCAGCCTTCACCTCGGTGTTCAGGCGGCCGGCGTCAGGCCACCGATAGCAGCCGCGCGCCGCGCTGGTTGGCGACGTAGACGGCCTCGGTCCGGCTGCGTACCTTCAGCCGGCGATACAGTGTGCTGATATGCGCCTTGGCGGTGGCCTCGGAGATGTTCAGCATGCGGCTGATGGTCTTGACCGGGTGTCCGCGTGAGAGCAGCACCAGGATTTCGTATTGGCGCGGGGTGATCCCGAGCAGCTTGGGATCGGTCTGCGGATCGCCGGCCAGCGAGGGGTTGGGCGTACCGTCCAGCCGCGATTCGGGCAGCAGCGCGCTGGCGGGGATGTACTGTCCGCCGACCAGAACGAGCTCCAGCGATGCCGCGATGACCTCGCCGGGCGAATGCTTGAGCGTGTAGCCCGACAGCCCCATCTGCATGAGGGTGCGGATGATGTCCGGCGACTCCGATTCGGCCAGCACCACCACGTGGCGGGCGTGCGGCCGGTGCATGATTTCGCCGATGGCGGACAGTTCGTCCAGATGTGGCAGCGGCAGTCCGATGACCAGGAGTCCGGCGTCCGCGTGGGCTTCGATGGCATCGAACATGCCCTCGTCCGGTTCAACGACGGTGACGCCGGTGACGCCCTTGAGTGTGCGCAACAGGTGCGCAATGCCCGTGCGCACCAGCGGATGCGCTTCGATCAAAACAGTGTTCATCGTTGTTCTCGACCTGTGACCGATCTTGCGAACATCCTCTGTCGCCCCAGGCGAGATATCGGCCGGAGCAGACCCCCGTTCCGAACCATTTTAGTGGCGTATCGGGAAAATGACAGTTGCCACGGCATGCCTCGGGACGCTGCGCGGCACGCTCCAGCCTCGATCTGCGTGCGATGCCGAGGCGTGCGGTGCGCTTTTCCATACGGCTACGGCCGGCATCGCAGAGGGCGTTTTCGTCACAGCTGTTGTTTCAGGCATGACTCAAGGAACGCGCGCAGGCTGCCGTCCAAGCCGCCTTTCGTTGCTGAATTTCCCGTGAAAACAAGACCTTGGCCGTCATGGCATGGATGTCGCTCTGGCGTCTTCGGGGAGGAGCGAGCCATGCCTACAACGTTCACGCAGCGCTGTGCTCGACATGCGCCGTTCCAGCGGGCGATCAGTATGACAGCAGGAGGCGCGTGCCGCCTGGCCATCGCCAGGAGGGTGCCGGTCCGCGTTGAAGACGGCGACATCATCACGCCGCGTATCGCCTATCGGGGTGTTCCGGCCGGTGCATTGCCGGTGCGAACTACCGCCGCGACTTCTCCCATCCGCGCATTCGATCGGTCGGCTGGTCCGATCGCATCGTTCTGGCGCAATGCCGAACACTGTGGGTCGTATGCGTCCCTTAACCATCCATCGCGGGAGGGGCGTGGCGCAATCCCCTCAGAGGGAGGGGGCTCGGTGCCGTGTCGGCCGCGGGCCCGGCAGCCCGGCATGCGGTGGCAGGCGTTCGCACTGGCTGGGCCGCTCTCGCTGTGTTCATGCGCGGCGTGCATGGCGTGGTGCCATCGCAACGGCTGTCCGGGCGCGACAACGCTGTCAGTCGGCCGCCTTGTCGGCGGCGCCCATCGGTTTTTGTGCTCCGTCCCCCGGCGGGCACTCTTTTTTTCATGTGCGGCGGCGCAACGAACAGGGCGCGACATGCGCCGCGCCCCGATGGCCTGGCCGCCGTCGGCCCGACGGCTACGAAACCGGATGATGCAGGGGGTGTTCGGCGCGGATGCCGTGCTTCTGCATCAGCCGGTACAGCGTCACGCGGGACACCGCCAGCTCGCGCGCCGTCATGCCCATATGGAAGCCGTTGCGGGCGATGGCGGTGCGGATCGCATCGGATTCCGCGCCTTCGCGTGCTTCTTCCAGCGTCTGGCCGGAGATCGATGCGTAGCCTTCCAGGTGCAGGTCGGAGGCGGAGATCTTGCGGTTGTCCGTCATCACCAGCGCGCGGCGGACGCGGTTGATCAGCTCGCGCACGTTGCCCGGCCACGGGTAGTGCATCATCGCGTGCAGCGCGCAGGGCGTGAAGCCGCGAATGCGGTGCGAGGCCTCGTTGGCGTGCTGGGCCAGGATATGCTCGGCCAGCAGCACGATATCGCTGCCGCGCTCGCGCAGCGGCGGCACCGACAGCGTCAGCACGCACAGCCGGTGGAACAGGTCGGTGCGGAAGCCGCCGTGATGCTGCGCGGCTTCCAGGTCCACGTGCGTGGCGGAGATGATGCGCAGGTCGAGCGGGATTGCCTGGTGCCCGCCCAGCCGCGTGATGGTGCCTTGCTGCAGGAAGCGCAGCAGGCTCACCTGGCTCTCCAGCGGCAGGTCGCCGATCTCATCGAGGAACAGCGTGCCGCCGTTGGCGTGCTCGACCCAGCCGATATGGCGCTGGTGCGCGCCGGTGAAGGCGCCTTTCTCGTAGCCGAACAGCTCGGACTGGATCAGGTGCGGCGGGATGGCGCCGCAGTTGATGGCGATGAAGGGACCGCCCGCGCGCGCCGAGGCCTCGTGGATGGCCTGGGCCGTCAGTTCCTTGCCGGTGCCCGATTCGCCGGCGATGAAGGCGGGCGCGCTGTTCTGCGCGACCTTGCGGATCGCCCGGAACAGGCTCTGCATGGCTGAACATTCGCCGAGCATGCGGGCATTGCTGATCTTGGGCGCGGGGGCCTCCTGCGCCAGCGTGGCCATGCCCCATGCATGCCGCAGCGAGTACCCGGCTTCCTCGATGCGCAGCGGCATCTGGACGTAGTCGACGCAATAGTCGCGCACCAATTGGCGTACGCGCTCATGGCTCAGCATGGCCTGCGGCAGCGCGGCCACCCAGCCCACGTGCGAAACCTGCAGGCAGCGCTCGAGCAGATCCAGCTCAGCGGACGAGAACGCGCTGCCGAAGTCGATCAGCCCGGCTTTCGGCACGCCGTCACGGATGGCGCATCCGAGTTCGCGCACCGAGTTGACGTGCCTGACATGCCAATCCGCGCCCAGGATCGTCTCGCTGATCTCCCCCATGCCGGCGCGTGACGCAACCACAACGGTTCGGCACGCACTCGTACATTCCAGCGGCTCTTCGCGCATGGTTTCCCCCGTTCGATTTTTCGTGGTTTCCCTGCTGCTTGGCTCAAGCAGGCTTGCAGTATGGTTCTCGCGCTGCGCTTTTGCGATGACGTTTAAGGACGAGAGGCGCAAACGGTTGCCCGGACAACGTGTAATGCAAATGAACTAGCAAGCTTCATGACGCCGCCAACGATGCCGGTGGGGGATGCGCGGCCGGCGCGCGGGCAATAAAAAAGCGCACCCAGAGGTGCGCTTCCCGGTACGCGGCGCGCAGACTCAGCTGCCACGTCGCATCATGTCGAAGAACTCCGCGTTGTTCTTCGTGGACTTGAGCTTGTCGAGCAGGAATTCCATCGCCTCGACCTCGTCCATATCGTGGATGAACTTGCGCAGGATCCACACCTTCTGCAGGATGTCCGGCTTGATCAGCAGCTCTTCGCGGCGCGTGCCCGACTTGTTCAGGTTGATGGCGGGGTAGACGCGCTTCTCGGCCAGGCGGCGCTCCAGGTGCACTTCCATGTTGCCGGTGCCCTTGAATTCTTCGTAGATCACGTCGTCCATGCGGCTGCCGGTTTCGATCAGCGCCGTGCCGATGATGGTCAGCGAACCGCCTTCCTCCAGGTTGCGCGCGGCACCGAAGAAGCGCTTCGGACGCTGCAGGGCGTTGGCGTCCACGCCGCCGGTCAGTACCTTGCCGGAGGTCGGCACCACGGTGTTGTAGGCGCGGGCCAGGCGCGTGATCGAGTCCAGCACGATCACCACGTCCTTCTTCAGTTCAACCAGGCGCTTGGCCTTCTCGATCACCATTTCCGCGACCTGCACGTGGCGCACGGCCGGCTCGTCGAAGGTGGAGGCCACCACTTCGCCGCGCACGGTGCGCTGCATCTCGGTCACTTCTTCCGGACGCTCGTCGATCAGCAGCACGAACAGTTCGGCTTCCGGATGGTTGGCCGTGATGGCATGCGCGATGTGCTGCAGCATCACGGTCTTGCCCGACTTGGGCGAGGCCACCAGCAGCGCGCGCTGGCCGCGGCCGATCGGGGCAATCATGTCGATGATGCGGCCGGTGATGTTCTCCTCGGCCTTGATGTCGCGTTCGAGCGTGAGCGTGCGGTTCGGATGCAGCGGCGTCAGGTTCTCGAACATGATGCGGTTCTTGACCGCTTCAGGAGGCTGGGCGTTGACCTTGTCGACCTTCACCAGCGCGAAGTAACGCTCGCCGTCCTTGGGCGTGCGGACTTCGCCTTCGATGGTGTCGCCGGTGTGCAGGTTGAAGCGGCGGATCTGCGACGGGCTGATATAGATGTCGTCCGTGCTCGCCAGGTACGACGTTTCCGGCGAGCGCAGAAAGCCGAAGCCGTCGGGCAGCACTTCCAGCGTGCCGTCGCCGAAAATCGTTTCCCCCTGTTTCGCTTTCTTTTTCAGGATGGCAAACATCAGCTCCTGTTTGCGCATGCGCTGCGCGTTGTCGATCTCCAGCTGTCCCGCCATTTCCAGCAATTGGGACACATGCAGGGATTTCAGTTCTGTCAGATGCATAGACGAATGAATGGGAAGAGCCCGGACGGGCAGCGAATACGGGATGAAGCGGGGAGGGGGAAGGTCGAGCGAACGCTCGGGGAAACAGATTGGCTGCAATCTTAGCACAACGCCGGCGGCCTTCCAGGCGGAAGATCGCCGGCACGTGCGGCTGGCGGCGGGAAGGGGTTCCGCGCCGCCCCGGTGATGCGGCTTAGAGGTGGCTGTCCAGGAAGGCGGTCAGTTGCGACTTGGACAGCGCGCCCACCTTCTGCGCAGCCACGGCGCCGTTCTTGAACAGGATCAGCGTCGGGATGCCGCGAATGCCGAACTTGGCCGGCACGCCTGCGTTCTCATCGACGTTGAGCTTGGCGATCTGCACCTTGTCGCCGTAGTCCTTCGAGACCTCGTCGAGGATCGGGGCGATCATCTTGCAGGGGCCGCACCACTCCGCCCAGAAATCGACGAGCACGGGTTTGTCGGACTTGAGCACGTCGGCTTCGAAGGACGCGTCGCTCACATACTTGATCTGTTCGCTCATGGCGGGAACCTCTGTTATTTCGTAAAAGCTGGCGCCGTGCGCCGAACCCATACATTACACGATTACGCCGCACGGCGTGCGTTCGGGCACGGCCGCGGCGGAGGCTGCTGATATAGTACCAACGCCGCCATTTTCAACGTTGATTTTCTCTATCGCGCCGATAGCCCCCGGCCGCGTTCTTCCTCCCCCGTTTCGCCTGCATGCAGACGCTTGCCTTTGCGCCCGGCCCAGCATTCCTGCCGCACGCCGCCGATGCCGCGTGGCGGTTCTTCGATGCCCATGCCACGGATGCCCCTGGCGCCGGCGTGGTCGTTGTGCCGACCGCCGCGCAGATCCCCGGCGTGCGCGGCGCCCTGCATGCCAGCGCCCAGGCGGCCGGCGCGCTGCGCTTGCTGCCGCGCATCCTGACGCTGGGGCACTGGCTGCTCGACCTGCCGCCGGAGGCCGGCCTGCCCGCGGCGCGCAGTACGCTGTCGCGCCTGCTGGCGGTGCAGCAGGCGCTGAAGACGCAGGCCTGGCTGCGGGAGGCATTGGGTGCGCAGGATGAGGCGGCGTTGTGGGGCGTGGCGCAGGTGCTGGTGACGGTATCGGACGAGCTGTCGCAACGCTGGCTCACGCTCGATGCCGCCGACAGCGAGACCGACGGGCGGCACGACGCGCTGGAGACGGCGCTGTCCGCCGCGCTGGAGCGTACCTACGCGCAGTTGTCCGAGCGCTTTCTCGGGACCGAGTCGCGCATCGTGCTGACGTTCTGGCGGCTGCTGTCGGGCGCGTCCGATCCGATCCCGGTGCGGCTGCGTGCCATGCGGCGCCTGCTCGATGCGCTGCGCGGCCCCGTGGTCTGGATGAGTCCGACCGATCCTGAGGGCGCCGATCTCGATTTCCTGACGCGCGCGGCCGGCCGCGTGCCGGTGCTGCGCATCGGCTACGACTGGCTGGCGCGGGAGCCTGTGCCGGAGGCGGCCGCGCCGGCGACGCATGGCGCGTTCCGTACCCTGCTGCTGCACGCCTGGCCGGAATGCGGCACGGTCGCCCCGCAGGCGGCGCAGGCATCGGCCGAAGCGGAACGGCCGTCTCCTGGGCTGCGCATCGCCAGCGCGGCCCGCTTCGAGGACGAGGCCGCCTTCGCCGCCCACACGCTGGTCGACTGGCTCAACGCCGGTCGCCGGTCGCTGGCGCTGGTGGCGCAGGACCGCATCGTCGCGCGCCGGGTGCGTGCGCTGCTGGCACGCGTGAACGTGCCGGTGCGGGACGAGACCGGCTGGAAGCTGTCGACCACGCGCGCCGCCGCTGCGCTGATGCGCTGGATCGATGTGGTGCAGGGCGACGGCGATACCGCCGCGCTGCTCGATCTCCTCAAGAGCCCGTTTTGCCTGCGCGATGCCGAGGCGCCGTCGTCGGTCGCGCCGGCCTGGGTGGCCGAGCTGGAGCGCCGCGTGCGCCGGCACAACGTGTCGGGCGGATGGGGGCGCCTGCGCCGCTTGGTCGCGCTGCGCGGCACGGATACCGATGTCGCCGAGGCCGCCGATACCGGTGACGGGCCGCCTGCCGGCCGCCTGGCCGAGCGCCTCGGCCTGCTCGCCGACGAAGCCGCGCAGTGGCGCCGCGCCGGCCATGCCACGCTGGAGGCGTGGGTCACGCTGCTGGCCGGCACGCTGGATCGCCTGCGCATGCGCGCCGGCCTGCAGAACGACGATGCCGGCCGCCAGTTGCTCGACTGGCTCGACCGCCTGCGCGTCTCGGTGCATGGCAGTGCCGATGCCGGCGCGCGCTTCTCATTGCAGGAATGGCGTGCGCTGCTGTCGATGCTGCTGGAATCGGCGGTCTTCAGCGAGCCAGCACCGCCGGCGGATCGCCGGGTCGTGATCCTGCCGCTCAACGGCGCGCGCATGCGCCGCTTCGATGGCGTGGTGGTGGTCGGCTGCGACGATGCGCAACTGCCGTCCGCGCAGCCCGAATGGCTGTTTTTCTCCAACGACGTCCGCCGCGAACTGGGCCTGCCTGACCGCGCCCAGCGCTTTGCCCAGCAGGCGCGCGACCTCGCCGAGGTGCTGCTCAACCAGCCCGAGGTCGTGCTGACCTGGCAGCGCCACGGTGGTCGCGGCGAACCCAATCGCCTGTCGGGGTGGCTCGAGCGCCTGCAGCGCCGTCTGGCCGCGGCCGGCATGCGCATCGACGTGCCGGTCGTGCTGCCGGCCTTGCAGACGGCCCGCCAGCCGACCGACATGCCCGCGCCGGCGGCGCCCGTGCTGGTGCCGTCTACCCTGAGCGCGGCCGCCTACAACAGCCTGCGCCGCTGCCCCTACCAGTTCTTCGTCGGACGCATGCTGCGGCTGGGCGAGCTGGAGGAGGTGTCCGACGAACTCGAGAAGCGCGACATCGGCGAAGTGCTGCACGCGATCCTGCATCGTTTCCACCGCCAGTTGCTCGACACGCCGATGGCCGATCCGGCCGACCGCCTTGCGCTGCTGCAGACGCTCACCGACGAGCGCTTCGCTCCGCTGCTGGCCGAAGACGGCCATGCGCTGCGCTTCTGCCGGCGCTGGCAGGGCGTGATGCCGTCCTACCTGGCCTGGCAGGCGGCGCGCGAGGCGGACGGCTGGCGCTTCGAGGCCGGCGAGGTCGATGCCGATGCGTCGATCGCGCTGCCCGGCGCGCAGGCGTTGCGTCTGCGCGGGCGCATCGACCGCATCGACACGCACCCGGAACACGGCGTGGCGGTGCTGGATTACAAGACGCAATCGCCGATCGCCCTGGCGCGCAAGGTGAAAGCGCCTTTCGAGGATTGCCAACTCCCGTTCTACGGCCTGCTCGACGCGCGTGCCGGGGCGGGCGGCTGGGTCTCGCTCGACGGCGAGGCGCGCGGCGACAAGCGCGAGACCGGCCTGCCGGATTTCACCGAGGTGGTCGGCTGGTTGACCGAGCAGATGGGCAAGGACATGAGCGCGCTGGCCGCCGGCGCGCCGCTGCCGGCATTCGGGGATGAATCGGCGTGCCGCTACTGCGCCGCGCGCGGCCTGTGCCGCAAGGGCTACTGGACCGCCGGCGCGCCGCGCGAGCCGCAGCCGGAACCGGAGGGCCGGTCATGAGCGATCACGCCTACGAACGCGACGGCGCGCCGGTCTCGCCCGAGGCCTTCTCGCGCGCGGCCTGCGACCCGCTGCGCTCGGTGGTGGTGGAGGCTTGCGCCGGCAGCGGCAAGACGTGGCTGCTGGTCACGCGCATGCTGCGGCTGCTGCTGGCGGGCGCGGCGCCCTCCGACATCCTTGCCATCACCTTCACGCGCAAGGCGGCCGAAGAGATGCGCCAGCGCCTGCTCGACATCCTCGCCCAGCTGGCCGGCGCCGACGATGCGGCCGTGGTGCGCGAGCTGGTGGCTCGCACCGTCGACGAACGCGAGGCGCCGGGGCTGGTCGCCGTGGCGCGCGGGCTGTATGGGCGGGTGCTGGAGTCGCCGTCGCGCATGGCGATCGACACGTTCCACGGCTGGTTCGGCGGTCTGCTGCGCGGGGCGCCGCTGTCGTCGGGCGTGCCGCAGGGCGCCTCGCTGCGCGAAGACGCCGGCCGCCTGCGCCGCGAGGCCTGGGCGCCGTTCTGGCGCCGCCTGCTGGCCGAAGAGCATGCCGAACTGCGCGCCGCCTATGACACGCTGGTCGACCTGGTGGGCGATTTCCAGGCCGGCCGCCTGCTCGACGCGATGTTTGCGCAGCGCAGCGACTGGTGGGCCTACAAGGCGCAGGCGGGCGCCCACCCGCTGGGCCCGCTCGATGACCTGCTCGGCGACGACGCCCATACCGATCCGCTAATTGAGGCGCTGCAGGATGCTGCGCTGCTGGCCGACATGCTGCGCGTGTCGGGCTGGCTGGGGCAGGGCGGGGCGGCCGAGGGCAAGCGCGCCGTGCAGATCGAGACCGCGGTGACGGCGGCACGCGCGCTCGATCTGTCGGATGCGGCCGCGCGCCGCCACGCGTTCGAGGCGCTGTTCACCGCATTCCATACGCAGGCCGGCAAGCCGCGCGCCTGCAAGCCCACCAAGGCCCTGGTCAAGGCCATCGGCGAAGACGCCGCGCAGACGCTGGCCGACCTGCACGCCGTGCTGTGCGAGGCCCTGGCCGCCTACCAAGCGCGCCGCCACGAGAGCCGCGTGCGCGCCATCAACGCCGCGCTGTTCACGCTCGGCGATGCGCTGATCGAGCGCTACCAGGCCTACAAGCGCCAGGCGCGCGCGATGGACTTCACCGACCTCGAATGGGAAGCCGCCCGCCTGATGCGCGACGAGGACACCGCTGCCTATCTGCAGGTGCGGCTGGACGCGCGCTACAAGCACCTGCTGCTCGACGAGTTCCAGGACACCAACCCGATGCAGTGGCGCATCCTGCAAGGATGGCTGCGCGGGTACGAGGGCACGGGCACACGGCCGACGGTGTTCCTGGTGGGCGACCCGAAGCAGTCGATCTACCGCTTCCGCCGCGCCGACGCGCGCCTGTTCGATGCCGCACGCGACATGCTCGTCGCCGCGTTCGACGCCACCGTGCTGCGCACCAACCGCACGCGCCGCAACGCGCCGGCCGTGCTGGAGTGGGTCAACGCCGTCTTCCTGCTGGCGCGCGCGCGGGGCGATTACCCCATCTATGCCGAGCAGAGCACCGCCGTCGATGCGCCCGTCGGCCGGGCCCTGCTGCTGCCGCTTGTGCCGGTGCCGGAGGCCGCGCAGGCTGACGAGACCGCGCCGCGCGATTCGCTGACCGAGCCGCGCGAGGAGGCCGGCGATTCGCAGCGCTACGACGAGGGCCGGCAGGTTGCCGCCTGCCTGCGTGCGCTGCACGCGGGCGAACGCGTGCGCGAGAACGGCGCCGAGCGTCCCGTGCGCTGGAGCGATTTCCAGCTGCTCGTGCGCCGCAAGCGCTACCTGGCCGACTATGAGCGCGCCCTGCGCGATGCCGGCGTGCCTTACCTGAGCCCGCGCCGCGGCGGCCTGCTGGCGACGCTCGAGGCGCTGGACCTGTGCGCGCTGCTCGATTTCCTGATGACGCCGCAGGCCGACCTGCCGCTCGCGCACGTGCTGCGCAGCCCGATCTTCGCCGTCACCGATGACGACCTGATCGCGCTGGCGCAGGCCGGCGAGGGCGCGTCCGCGCCGACGTGGTGGGAGCGGCTGGCGGCGCTCGCCGACCGGCCGCACGCCGCCGCGCAGTGGCGCCGCGCGCATCGGCTGCTGTCGCGCTGGCTGGCGGTGGCGCCCACGCTGCCGGTGCACGATCTGCTCGACCACATCGTCTATACCGGTGAGCTCAAGCGCCGCTATGCCGAGCGGGTCCCCGAGGCCAACCGCGAGCAGGCGCTGGCCAACCTCGATGCCTTCCTCAAGCTCGCGCTCGACCTGGACGGCGGCCGTTACCCGAGTCTGCCGAAGTTCATGGCCGAGCTGCGCGCGATCCGCCAGGGCGATGAAGAGGAAAGCCCCGACGAAGGCGTGCAGGGTGACGCCGCCGAGGCGCCGGACGCCATCGACGCCGAGCTTGCCAGCGAGGGGTTGGACGCCGTGCAGATCCTGACCGTGCACGCGTCGAAAGGGTTGGAGGCGCCGTTCGTCGTGCTGCTCGACAGCCACCATAGCGATACCCGGGCCGACACCGCGGGCATCCTGATCGACTGGCCGCCCGGCGCCGAGGCCCCGGCGCATTTCTCTGCCTTCGGCAAGGCCGCCGAGCGCGGCCGCGCGCGCGATCCGCTGTTCGCGCAGGAAGCCACGCTGGCCGAGCGCGAGAACTGGAACCTGCTCTACGTGGCGATGACGCGTGCGCGGCAGGCGCTGATCGTCTCCGGCGTCGCCAACAAGCGCGACGGCGCGGCGGCCCAGGCCGTGGACGAAGGCGACGTGCCGGACGTCGACGGCAGTGCGAGCTGGTACACCCTGCTGGCGACGGCCGGCGCCGCCACGCCCGCGCCGGTGGAGGCGGCCGCCGGCGCGGGCGGCGCGGACCACGCCGCGTCGCCGGCTGTCGCGTACCACGACTTCCGCGTGCCGCTGACGGTCACGGTGCGGATCGGGGGCGCCGTCGAGCGTGTCGCCGATGCGCCGGACACCGCCGACGCGATCTTTGACCAGGGCGCCGTCGCGCAAGGCGAACTGCTGCATGCCGTCCTGGAGCGGTTGACGCGCCATGGCAAGCCGGAGCAGGTGCCGGACGCCGCCGCCATCGCCCGCTGGTTCGGCGCGACCGGCATCACCGACGCGGACGCCGCGCGCGCGACCGAGGCGGTGCGCCGCATGCTGGCCGCCGAAGCGCTGGCGCACGTGTTCGACCCCACACGCTTCGATGTCGCGCACAACGAAGTCGAACTCTTCAGCCCGGACGGCGCGCTGCTGCGCATCGACCGGCTGATCGAGCGGGGTGATGAAGTGCTGGTGGTCGACTACAAGCTGCGTCTGCTGCCGGTCGAGCGCGCGGCCTATGCCGATCAGTTGCGCGGCTACGCGGCCGCCGTCGCGCCGATCTATCCGGGGCGCGCGGTGCGTGCCGGCGTGGCGACCGCGCAGGGCGAGTGGATCGATCTGCAAGCGTTGCCCAAGCCGGCCGAAGCGGCGCGCGACGATGCCCAGGGCGCGCTGTTCTGACGCGGGCAAGACACGCAGGAAGGGGATGGGTACTGCGGGAGGGGAAAGAGAAGGGGGACGAGCCTGACCCTCGGCACTGGCGGAAAACGGCTGTGGCTGCTTCGTTCCCGACCTGACCAGGTTGACCGCGCCACCATGCGAGGAGGCCCGTCCGACCGGCATTGTAACCGACTCGCGCGGCCCCGCCTGAATATCCTTGCAAATCGCTCGGCGCGCCCGGGCCCATCCGGGGGCATCGTGCGCCGGAAAGCGCGTCGGAAATCCCCCCTGCTTTGCTACAATCCGCGGCATGAGTTATCAAGTGCTCGCCCGCAAGTGGCGCCCCCGCGATTTCACCACGCTGGTCGGTCAGGAACACGTGGTGAAGGCGCTCACGCATGCGCTCGAACAGCAGCGCCTGCACCACGCATACCTGTTCACGGGCACGCGTGGTGTCGGCAAGACGACGCTGTCGCGCATTCTCGCCAAATCGCTCAATTGCATCGGCACGGACGGGCAGGGCGGCATCACCGCGCAGCCGTGCGGCGTGTGCCGCGCCTGCACCGAGATCGATGCCGGGCGCTTCGTCGATTACATCGAGATGGACGCCGCCTCCAACCGCGGCGTCGACGAGATGGCGCAGCTGCTCGATCGCGCGGTCTACGCACCCACGGCCGGCCGCTTCAAGGTCTACATGATCGACGAAGTGCACATGCTGACCAACCACGCCTTCAACGCGATGCTGAAGACGCTGGAGGAGCCGCCCGAGCACGTCAAGTTCATCCTCGCGACCACCGACCCGCAGAAGATTCCCGTCACGGTGCTGTCGCGCTGCCTGCAGTTCAACCTGAAGCAGATGCCGCCGGGACACATCGTGTCCCACCTGGACCGCATCCTCGGCGAGGAGGGCATCGCGCACGAGCCCAATGCGCTGCGCCTGCTGGCCTCGGCCGCGCAGGGGTCGATGCGCGATGCGCTGTCGCTGACCGATCAGGCCATCGCGTACAGCGCCGGCGAAGTCACCGAGGCGGCCGTGCGCGGCATGCTGGGCGCGATCGACCAGAGCTACCTGGTGCGCCTGCTCGATGCGCTCGCCGACGAGAACGGCGCGGCACTGATCGGGATCGCCGACGAGATGGCCGGGCGCAGCCTGAGCTTCTCGGGGGCGCTGCAGGATCTGGCTTCGTTGCTGCAGAAGATCGCGCTGGCACAGGTCGTGCCCGCCGCCGTGCAGGACGACTGGCCCGAGGCCGACGACATCCGCCGCCTGGCCGAGCGCTTCGATGCGCAGTCGGTGCAACTGTTCTACCAGTTCGCCAACCTCGGTCGCAACGAACTGGCGCTGGCGCCCGACGAATACGCCGGCTTCACGATGACGCTGCTGCGCATGCTGGCGTTCCAGCCCGGCCAGTCGGGCGGCGATGCGCCGCCGCCGTCGGGTAGCGGCAAGCGTGCCGTGCCGTCGGCCGGCGTGCAGGGTGGATCGTCGCGGCCGGTTGTGGCGGCTGCTGCCGCCGGGCCGGTCGCCCAGGCGGTGCCTGCTGTGCGTGCGGAACGGGTGGTCGATGCACCGCGCGCGACGTATCAAGCCGATCCGCCGGCCGCCGCCGCACCGGCTGCAGCGCCTGCCCCAGCAACCCCGGCCCCGGCCAGTGCGCCGGCCCGCCGTTCACCGGCGCTGGAAGCGCTGGCCGCGGCGCGCCAGGCGTCGAGCCGGGGGGCGCGCGGCGGTGCCGCGGCGCCGGCTTCCGCGCCTGCCCCCGTGCCGGCGCCGGCCGCACGCCCGGCCGCGGCCGGTCCGCGCTCGAATCCGGCGGCTGCGCCTGCGTCGCCGCCGGTGCGCCGTGAACCGGCTGCCGCGTCCGCGCCTGCCGACGATTTTGCCCCGCCGCCCTGGGAGGAGATGCCCGACGAGTTCGCTTCGCCGTCTCCCGATCAGATCGACGCCGCGTTTGCCGGCTGGGAGGCGGCTTCGACCACGCGCCCGGGCGCGCAGGCTGCGGCCGCGCGCCCTGCGCAGAGTGAGCCGCCCGCCGCGGCGCCGGTGCCGGCCAGGGCTGCCGCACCGGAGCCGGTGGTCGCCGCCACGCCGCCCGACCTGAGCGCCAGCGGTCTGACGGCCTTCGACGGCGACTGGCCCACGCTCGCGGCACGTCTGCCGCTGCGCGGCCTAGCGCAGCAGTTGGCGCACCAGAGCGAGTTGGTCGCCGTGGAGGGCGCGACGGTACGCTTGCGTGTCCCGCTGCCGGCACTGACCGAGGCAAGCGTGCTCGAACGGCTGGAGGCGGCGCTGACGGAGCACTTCGGCACGCCGGTCCGCGTGGTTTGCGACATCGGTGCCGTCCGGGCCACGGCCGCCGCCGTCGATGCCGAGCAGCGTGCCCAGCGCCAGCGCGACGCCGAGGACGCCATCGCCGCCGATCCGTTCGTGCAGGCGCTGGTGCGGGACTTTGCCGCGACCGTCGTGCCCGGCTCGATCCAGCCGCACGCGCACTGACAGGCCGGCACCCGCACAAAGGTTTTCCACACTGAACGCAACGGCGCGCCGTCCATCGGGCACGCCATGCATGACCCATTCCAAGGAGCTACGACCATGATGAAAGGCCAGATCGCTGGGCTGATGAAGCAAGCCCAGCAGATGCAGGAAAACATGAAGAAGATGCAGGAGCAGCTCAGCCAGATCGAGGTGGAGGGCGTGTCCGGCGCCGGCCTCGTGAAGGTGGTGATGACCTGCAAGAACGATGTGAAGCGCGTGTCGATCGACCCGAGCCTGCTGGCCGAAGGCGAAGACAAGGAGCTGCTGGAAGACCTCGTCGCCGCGGCCTTCAACGATGCGGTGCGCAAGGCCGAAGCCACCACGCAGGAGAAGATGGGCACGGTCACCTCCGGCCTGGGCGGCATGGCCAGCATGCTGCCGCCGGGCTTCAAGCTGCCGTTCTGACCACGCGGACAGGAACACGCGCCATGGTGCCGGAATCCGCGCTGCTGTATCACTTCGGCGATCCGATGCCGGACGTCCCGCATCGCACGCGCGTGCTGGAGCGCGCATGATGCGCGGCGGTCCGGGCACGCCATCGGCGCTGCAGATGCTGATCGAGGCTTTGCGCGTGCTGCCGGGCGTGGGGCCGAAGTCTGCGCAGCGCATGGCCTATCACCTGCTGCAGCATGACCGCGAAGGCGCGTCGCGGCTGGCCGAAGCGCTGGCCGAAGCGGCCGAGTCGATCCACCATTGCAGCCGCTGCAACACCTTCACCGAGCAGGATGTCTGCGAGACCTGCCTGGACCCGCGCCGCGACGCCTCGGTGCTGTGCGTGGTGGAAACGCCCGCCGACCAGATGATGATCGAGCAGACGCTGACCTACCGCGGCCAGTATTTCGTGCTGATGGGGCGGCTCTCGCCGCTGGACAACATCGGCCCCAAGGAAATCCACCTCGAGCGCCTGCTGGCCCGGGCGACCGATCCGGCGCTGGGCGGGCCGTGCGCCGAAGTCATTCTCGCCACCAA
Source organism: Ralstonia nicotianae (assembly GCF_018243235.1). NCBI lineage: Bacteria > Pseudomonadati > Pseudomonadota > Betaproteobacteria > Burkholderiales > Burkholderiaceae > Ralstonia > Ralstonia nicotianae. Next base: position 2,323,645 of record NZ_CP046674.1, on the reverse strand, counting down.
CTTCACCAGCGAGGGCGAGGCCACCGCGCACTACATCGGCGAGATGCTCAAGGCGCGCGGCATCAAGGTGTCGCGGCTGGCGCGCGGTGTGCCGGTGGGCGGCGAGCTGGAATACGTGGACGCGGGCACCATCGCCCGCGCGGTGCTGGACCGGCGCCAGCTCTGAAGCCCGGCCCGGCGCCTTCGCGTCAGAAATCCGCGTGGACCCGCAGGCCCACGATGGACACCGGGCCCCGATCCCGGTTGTAGGCGGGGTGCACCACATACTGGTAGTTGAGACCGAGCGTGAGGTGCCGCATCGCGGCCCAGTTGTAGTACAGCTCGGCGATGCGCTCCGTGCCGTAGTTCAGCGCGCCGTCGCCGATCAGCACGCCCAGGCCGCCGGCCTCGAAATACCGCCGCGCCGCGCGCGACAGGCCGTTGACCACGACCGCCACGCCCACCGTGTCGTCGTGGCGGCCCCAGCGGTCGCCCTTGAGCGAGAAGCCGGCGGAGACGGACCGGTTGATGTCGGTGAACTCGTACGTTTCCTTGCTGCCGTCGTTCATGCTGGCGCGTGCGAAGAAGCCGAGATCGGGTGCCAGCTCCTGCTCCACGTTCAGCGCGATGCCGGCGCGCCACGCGAGGTGCCGGACGAGGGACGTATCGGGGGTGTCCCCGGTCTGCTGCGCGAGGCTCAGGGCATCGCCGTAGCCACCCATCCTGGCGCGGTTGGCGAAGGCGAGCAGCTTGACCTTGCCGGGGCGCCCGAGCCACTGATGGCGCGCTTCGAATTCGCCGACCCAGGCGTATTGCTTATACGACGTGTCGATCGTCGCGCTGTTTGGCACCTTTGACAGCGCGAAGAAGCCGCCGCGGACCGTCCACCACGACTGGGTCCATTCCACCGCCGCGCCATGGGTATAGCCCCAGGCATCGGCCGCGTAATCGAAGGCGCCGGCATCGACCACGGACCAGTTCAGGAAATCCCCGCGCGGATCGTGCGCGTAGGCATTGGTGTCGAAGATGTCGATTACCGAGAACTTGCCGATGGTGAGGGTCAGGTTGTCCGCCGCGCGGGTCCCGCCGAGCTGGTTGGGCGCCGACTCCATCGCCTGCGGCGCGCCGCCGAGGTCGATGACCTGCCGCAGGAAGAGGCGAGGCAGCTTGTGGTACGGATCGTTCTTGCCGACCTTGTACGCTTCGGCGCTCGGAAAGCCGGCCATGCCCAGCGTGTTGTTCAGACCGAAACCCTGGTCGATCTCCGGGTTTGCATACAGCTCGGCGCCCTTCCACAGGCGCACGCCGAGGAACAGGGTCAGGTCCGTCGTTGCGCGGTCTTCGCTGGCGGGCGTCAGGCTGTTGGGGCCGCTGTAGCGCGCGCTGAAGGCGGGGTGCCACTGCGTGACGCTAGTGAATTGCCCATGCAGATTCCACGGCTGCGGCTCGGGCAGGTCTTGCGTGGCCGCGGGCTCGGGGGCATTGGGGGCGGCCGGATCGGCCAGTGCCGTGCCGTGCAGGCCCAGGCCGAGCGCGAGGGCCGCAAGGGTGTTGCGCAGGCGGCGGGCGGCGGCACGTTCCGTGTGCCGGGGCAAAGGGCGGGCGATCTGGCGGGGAAACAGCAAGGGCATGGGGCTCGGCGACAGGGGCAGCCGGTAGAATTCCAGGCTTGTGCCCGGGCGGGCGGAAACTCCGCCATGGTAAACGGGTCGCAACGATTTGCCCGTGAAAACCGCGCCGATCGGGTCGGCCCTGTTGCATTTTTTCCCAACCTTGCCGGATGGCTTCCAACGATGAATCTCGCTCGCTTCGATCTCGTCACGCTTGGCCTGTTTGTTGCGGTGGCCAGGCTGGGCAGCATCTCGGCCGGGGCGCGCCAGTCGCACCTGGCGGTGGCGGCGGCGAGCAAGCGCATTTCGGACCTGGAAGCGGCCGTGGGCGCGCCGCTGCTGTACCGGCACGCCGCCGGCGTCGAACTGACCGAAGCCGGCCAGGCGTGCTTCCGCCATGCGGTGGGCATCCTGCAGGATGTCGAGCGTATGGCGGGCGCGCTGTCCGACTTCGCGGCGGGCACGCGCGGGCTGGTACGGGTGTGGGCCAACACCTCGTCGATCACGCAGTTCCTGGCCGACGACCTGGCCGCCTTCATGCTGGCCAATCCGGCCATCCGCATCGCGCTGGAGGAACAGGACAGCGGCGACATCGTTGCCGCGCTGCGCGAGAACCGGGCCGATCTCGGCATCTTCGCCGCCGGCACGCCATGCGAGGGCCTGCAGTCGTTCGACTATCGCGAGGACGACCTCGCCCTGGTCACGCCGCGCGGCCACCCGCTGGCGGGCCGCAAGCAGGCGCGCTTTGCCGAGGCCGCCGATTTCGATTTCGTCAGCCTGCCCCCGGGCACCTCGCTGGCCGCGCAGCTGCTGGAAGAAAGCCAGCGCCTGGGCCGGCCGTTGCGCCTGCGCATCCAGGTGCGCAGCTTCGAGGCAGTCTGCCGCATGGTGGCCTCGGGGCTCGGGGTGGGCGTGCTGCCGCGCATTGCCGCGCAGGCGCATGTCTCCAGCCTGCCGGGCGCGGGCCTCGCGCTGGTGCCGCTGGACGACGACTGGGCGCATCGCCGCCTGCTGGTGGGCGTACGCGACCCCGATGCGCTGACCAGCTCGGCGCGCCTGCTGATGACGCATCTGCTCGGCAATCCCGCCGCGCTCCGACTCTGACCTTCTCCCACTTTCTCTGGCGCTTGATCACCATGCCGACACAGGTTTTGCAGGACATCCGCGTGCTCGAACTCGGGCAACTGATCGCCGGGCCGTTTGCCGCCAAGACGCTGGCGGACTTCGGCGCGCAGGTCATCAAGATCGAACCGCCGGGGCAGGGCGACCCGCTGCGCAAATGGCGGATGCTGCATGAGGGCACCTCGGTGTGGTGGGAGGCGCAGTCGCGCAACAAGCAGTCGGTGTGCGTCGACCTGCGTGTGCCGGAGGGGCAGGACGTGGTGCGCCGGCTCGCGGCCGAGGCCGATGTGCTGATCGAGAATTTCCGGCCCGGTACGATGGAGAAGTGGGGGCTGTCGTACGAGGCGCTGTCGGCCATCAACCCGGGGCTGATCATGCTGCGCGTGTCGGGCTACGGCCAGACCGGGCCCAAGCGCGATGAGCCCGGCTTCGCGGCCATCGCCGAGGCCATGGCCGGCCTGCGCTACCTGACGGGAGAGCCGGGCCGGCCGCCGGCACGCGCCGGGCTGTCGCTGGGCGACACCATCGCCGGCCTGCACGGTGCCCTGGGCGTGCTGCTGGCGCTGTACGAGCGCGATGCGCGCGGCGGCAAGGGGCAGGTGATCGACGTGGCGCTGTACGAGTCGGTGTTCAACCTGACGGAGAGCCTGTTGCCCGAATACGCCGTGTTCGGCGCGGTGCGCCAGCCGGCGGGCGGCGCGCTTCCTGGCATCGCGCCATCCAATGCCTACCGCTGCGCGGGCGGCGCGTACGTGCTGATCGCCGCCAACGGCGACAACATTTTTCGCCGCCTGATGCTGCGCATGGGCCGCCCCGACCTTGCCGACGACCCCGGCCTCGCCCGCAACGACGGCCGTGCCGCGCGCGCCGACGAGATCGACGCCGCCATCAACGCCTGGACCGGCACGCTGTCCATCGACGACGTCCTGGCCGCCCTGCACGAGGCTGACGTGCCCGGCGGGCGCATCTACACCGTGGCCGACATCGCGGCCGATCCGCATTACCGCGCGCGCGGCGTGATCGAGACCGTGCGCGCGCAATCGGGCATCGACGTGGACATGCCGGGCGTGGTGCCCAAGCTGTCCGGCACGCCAGGGGCGGTGCAGGCGAGCGCGCCGCGCCTCGGCCAGCATACGCGCGAGGTCCTGCGCAGGCACGGCCTGACCGACGCGCAGATCGACGCGCTGGCCTCCCAGGGCGTCATCGCGGACGCCGCAAAATAGGACGAACTCGCATGCCGACAGGTGGAGCGTTGCGGTAACATCCGCGGCATTTGATCAGGCAGTCAACCCATTCGAAATGCAGGAGATGAGGATCATGAGCATGCAAGGCATCGGGCGCTGGACCAAGTGGATGGGCGCGGCGCTGTGCGCGGCGAGCCTGCTGGCGGCCAGCCCCGCCGCGCTGGCGCAAGGCAAGCCCGAGAAAACCAAGGTGACGATCGCCGTGGGCGGCAAGGCGCTGTTCTACTACCTGCCGCTGACGATCGCCGAGCGCCTGGGCTATTTCAAGGACGAGGGCCTCGACGTCGAGATCGTCGACTTCGCCGGCGGCGCCAAGGCCCTGCAGGCCGTGGTGGGCGGCAGCGCGGACGTGGTGAGCGGCGCCTACGAGCACACGCTGGTGCTGCAGGCCAAGGGCCAGACCTACCAGGAGTTCGTGCTGCAGGGCCGCGCCCCGCAGATCGTGCTGGCGGTCAACAACAAGACCATGCCCAACTACAAGTCGATCGCCGACCTGAAAGGCAAGCGGATCGGCGTGACCGCGCCGGGCTCGTCGACCAACATCATGGTCAACTACGTGCTGGCGCGCGCCGGCATCAAGCCGAGCGAAGTCTCGTTCATCGGCGTGGGGCCGAGCAGCGGCGCGATCGCCGCCGTGCGCGCCGGGCAGATCGATGCGCTGGCCAACCTCGATCCGGTCACGTCGATGCTGACGCAGAAGAATGAAGTGCGCATCATCTCCGACACGCGCACGCTGGCCGATACCCGCGCGGTGTTCGGCGGCAACATGCCGGCCGGCTGCCTGTACGCATCCACCTCGTTCATCCAGAAGAACCCGAACACCACGCAGGCGCTCACCAACGCCATGGTGCGCGCGCTGAAGTGGCTGCAGAAGGCGGGCCCGTCGGACATCGTCAAGACGGTGCCGGAGTCTTACCTGCTGGGTGACCGCGCGCTGTACCTGGCCGCGTGGGAGAAGGTGCGCGAGGCCATCTCGCCCGACGGCGTGATGCCGGCCGACGGCCCGGCCACCGCGCTGCGCACGCTGTCCGAATTCGACGCGGATGTGAAGGGCAAGCCGATCAAGCTGGACCAGACCTTCACCAACGCCTTCGTGCAGAAGGCCGACGCCAAGTACAAGTAAGCCCGGCATCCTGCCCGTCGGCGCCCGGTTCCGTCCGGGCGCCTTGCTTTGGACGATTCCCCATGACGACGCCCGCGCTTTCGTTCGACCGGATCACCTGCACCTTCATCTCGGCTGACCAGCCCGCTCAGCGCTACACCGCCGTCCAGGACACCTCGCTCGATGTCCAGGCCGGCGAGTTCGTCTCGGTGGTGGGGCCGACCGGCTGCGGCAAGTCCACGCTGCTGAACCTGGCGGCGGGGCTGCTGCAGCCGTCCTCGGGGCAGGTGCGCGTGTTCGGCGAGCCGCTGGCCGGCATCAACCGCCGCGCCGGCTACATGTTCCAGGCCGAGGCGCTGATGCCCTGGCGCAGCGCGCTCGGCAACGTCCTGGCGGGACTGGAATTCCGCGGCATGCCGGCCGCGGAAGCGCAGGACCTGGCGCGTTCGTGGCTCGCGCGCGTCGGCCTGGCCGGGTTTGAAGACCGCTATCCGCACCAGCTCTCCGGCGGCATGCGCAAGCGCGTGAGCCTGGCGCAGACGCTGGTGCTGGACCCGGACATCATCCTGATGGACGAGCCGTTCTCCGCGCTCGACATCCAGACCCGCCAGTTGATGGAGAACGAGGTGCTTGACCTGTGGGCCGCCAAGCGCAAGGCCGTGCTGTTCATCACCCACGACCTGGACGAGGCGATCGCCATGAGCGACCGCGTGGTGGTGCTCGCCGCCGGTCCCGGCACCCGCCCGATCGGCGAATTCGCGATCGACCTGCCGCGCCCGCGCGATGTGGCCGAGATTCGCGACGACGCCGGTTTCGTCGACTTGCATGCGCGCATCTGGGGCGTGCTGCGCGATGAAGTGCTCAAGGGCTACGCGCAGCACCGCCGCGCCGCCTGATCCGAATCCGACCGTTTCCTCCCATGGCCAATCGTCCGATTTCCCGGCTTTCGTTGCGTGCCTGGCAGCTTGGGCTGCTGGTCGCCACCCTGGCCGTGTGGCATGTCGCCACGCGCTCGCAGGAGGTGGCGTTCTTCTTCGGCGAACCGCTGATCGTTGCCCAGCGCATCTGGTCGTGGTTCGTCACGGAGGGTGACATCTATCAGCATCTCGGCGTCACGCTGGCCGAGACCGTGCTGGCCTTCGGCATCGGCACCGCCACCGGCCTGGGCGCGGGGCTGTGGCTGGCGCTGAGCCCGTCCGCCTCGGCCGTGCTGGACCCGTACATCAAGGCCGCCAACTCGATGCCGCGCGTGATTCTGGCGCCGATCTTCGGCGTGTGGTTCGGGCTGGGCATCTGGTCCAAGGTGGCGCTGGCCGTCACGCTGGTGTTTTTCATCGTTTTCTTCAACGTCTACCAGGGCGTGAAGGAGGTCAGCCCGGTGGTGCTGGCCAACGCGCGCATGCTGGGCGCCTCGCGGCGGCAGCTGCTGCGCTTCGTCTACCTGCCGAGCGCGACCAGCTGGGTGTTCTCGTCGCTGCACACTTCGGTCGGGCTGGCCTTCGTCGGCGCGGTGGTGGGCGAATACCTGGGCTCCGCGCGCGGCGTCGGCTACCTGATCCTGCAGGCCGAGGGTACCTTCGATATCAACACGGTGTTCGCCGGCATCGTCGTGCTGACCGTGTTCGCGCTGGTGCTGGACTGGCTGGTCGGCCTGGCGGAAAAGCGCCTGATGCGCTGGCAGCCGAAGACCGGCGAAACCGAAAAACTGTAAGTCACATCGACCCTGCCACGCACAGGGTCATGCAACTAGACGGTCGGTCTACTATAATCCGTTCCATCATGAGCAAGCACCCCGAACCCGTCACCGCCGAGGGCACCGAAGCCCGGCACGACACCCGCGACCGCATCCTGGACGCGGGGGCCGAGCTGATCCTCGGACGGGGCTTCTCGGCGGTCGGCCTGGCCGAGATCCTTGGCCGCGCGCAGGTGCCCAAGGGCTCGTTCTATTACTACTTCGATTCCAAGGAAAACTTCGGCGTCGCATTGCTGGAGCGGTATTTTCAGGATTACGAGGCCGGCGTCGTCAGCCTGTTCAACGACACGCGCATGACGGCGCGTGAACGGCTGATCCGCTACTTCGCCGCCTGGATCGACCTGCACGAGCGCAGCGCCTGCGAGGTTACCTGCCTGGCGGTCAAGCTGTCGGGCGAGGTCTCCGATCTGTCGGAGCCGATGCGCAAGGTGCTGTCGGCCGGCATGACGCGCATGGTCGAGCGTATCGCCGCGGCCGTGGAGGCGGGCGTGGCGGACGGTTCGCTCGCACCGGTGGCCGATCCGCGCGGGCTGGCCGAAGGGCTGTACGCGATGTGGATGGGCGGGGCGCTGCTGGCCAAGGCGCACCGGTCGACCGCGCCGTTCCACGGCTGCGTCGCACAGACCGAAGGGTTGCTGGCCAAGCCGAATCATTGAGCGCACATGACACCATGCCGGCGAGGCACGTTCCTCGCCTTTCTTTTGGTCCGGTTATAGACGACCGGTCTAATACTTGAACTGGATGTTCCAGTCTCTCTTTCCAGGAGCCGAGATGACACAACAACTGCTTTCTCCGATCCAAGTCGGCCAGACGGCCCTCGCCAACCGCGTCGTGATGGCGCCGCTCACGCGCTCGCGCGCAGCCCAGCCCGGCGACGTGCCCACCGAGCTCAACGGGACGTACTACGCGCAGCGCGCCACCGCGGGCCTGATCGTCACCGAAGCCACGCAGGTCTCCCGGCAGGGCCAGGGCTATGCCTGGACGCCGGGCATGTATACCGATGCGCAGGAAGCCGGCTGGAAGGCCGTGGTCGATGCCGTGCATGCCAAGGGCGGCCGCATTTCGCAACAGTTGTGGCATGTGGGCCGCATCTCGCACACGCTGCTGCAGGAGGGCGGCCAGGCGCCGGTCGCACCGTCGGCGATTGTCGCCCAGGGCGCGCAGAGCTTCGTCGTGCAGCCGGACGGCACGCCCGCCAACGTGCCGACCAGCGAGCCGCGCGCGCTGGCCACGGAGGAGATCCCCGGCATCATCGCGCAGTACCGCCAGGCCGTGCAGCGCGCCCGCCGCGCCGGTTTCGACTTCGTCGAAATCCATGCCGCCAACGGCTACCTGCTGCATCAGTTCCTGTCGACCAACAGCAACCAGCGCGCCGACCAGTACGGCGGCTCGCTGGAGAACCGGGCGCGGCTGATCCTGGAGGTGGTCGACGCGGCCATCGCCGAGATCGGCGCCGAGCGCGTGGGCATCCGCCTGTCGCCGCACTTCGTCGCGCACGACATCGCCGATGCCGAGGCCGAGACCAGCGCGCTGTACCTCGCGCGTGAACTGACCCGGCGCGGCGTCGCCTACCTGCATATCGCCGAGCCGGACTGGGCGGGCGGCCCGGAGCTGTCGGACGCGTTCCGCCGGCAACTGCGCGATGCGTTCAAGGGTGCACTGATCGTCTGCGGCCAGTACACCGCGGAAGAGGGCGAGCAGATGATCGCCTCGGGCCTGGCCGATGCCGTCGCCTTTGGCCGCCCCTTCATCGCCAATCCGGACCTAGTGGCGCGCTTCCGTGCCGGCGCCGGCCTGAACACGCCGGACCGCTCGACCTTCTACGGCGGTCAGGAGAAGGGCTACACCGACTACCCGACACTGGAAGAAGCCGCCTGAGCGGTCCGCCACGCCAATGAAAAAGCCGCGCCGGCCTGCTGCCCGCGCGGCTTTTTCTTGCCAAACGCTGACGACGCTTACGGCTGGATCACCACCTTGCCTGTCACCTTGCGTGCCGCCATGTCGAGCAGCGCCTGCGCGGTCCGCTCCAGCGGATAGCGCGCCGAGATATGCGGGCGGATCTTGCCTTCCTGCAACCAGCCCAGCATCTGCATCATGTTGGCGAGATTCGCCTTCGGCTCGCGGCGGGCGAAGTCGCCCCAGAACACGCCGACCAGCGACGCTCCCTTGAGCAGCGCGAGGTTCAGCGGCATCTTGGGAATCTCGCCGTTGGCAAAGCCCACCACGAGGTAGCGGCCCCGCCAGGCGATCGAGCGGAAGGCCGGCTCCGCATAGATCCCGCCGACCGGGTCGTAGATGACGTCCGGGCCCTTGCCGTCGGTCAGCGCCTTGATGCGCTCGCGCAGGTCTTCCGCGGCGTAGTTGATCAGCGCATCGGCGCCGTGCTCCCTGCAGACGGCCAGCTTCTCGTCGCTCGACGCCGCCGCGATCACGCGGGCGCCGATCGCCTTGCCGATCTCGATCGCCGCCAGCCCCACGCCGCCCGCCGCGCCCAGCACCAGCATGGTCTCGCCCGGCCGCAGTTGTCCGCGGTCGACCACCGCGTGGTGCGACGTGCCATAGGTGAGTGTGAACGCGGCTGCCGTGTCGAACGCCATGCCCGGCGGCATCGGCATCACCATCTTGGCCGGCGCCTTCACCTGCGAGGCGAACGCACCCTGGCCGAGGAACGCGATCACGGGGTCGCCCGCTTTCACGTGCGAGACGCCATCGCCCACCGCGCGCACCACGCCGGCCAGCTCCGAGCCCGGCGTGAAGGGCAGTTCGGGCTTGAACTGGTATTGGTTCTGGATGATCAGCACATCGGGGAAATTCACGCCGGCGGCCTTCACGTCGATGACGACCTCGCCGGCGCCGGGCACGGGGTCCGGCAGGGTTTCGATCACCAGCGATTCGGGCGGACCCCAGGTCTTGCAGACGACGGCTTTCATCTTGTCTCCTGATTGGTGTGTGCTGCGACGACGAATCATCCGTGAATGCCGAGCAGTGTAACCGAATAAAAGCACGGTCGTTCGATTCGATTTCCGCGCAGGCGCGGCTGTCTTGCCGATGCATTTGCATGGCGCCTGTCGGCGTTCGCGCAAGCGCGAATACGTGACCGTGCTCGGTTACAATCCGCGCCATGCATATTCTTCTCGCCAACGACGACGGTTATCTCGCGCCCGGCCTCGCGGCACTCCACCGGGCGCTCGCGCCGCTGGGGCGCATCACGGTGGTGGCGCCGGAGCAGAACCACAGCGGCGCCTCCAACTCGCTCACGCTGCAGCGTCCGCTGTCCGTGTTCCAGGCGACCGAGGGCGCCCAGAAGGGCTTCCGCTTCGTCAATGGCACGCCGACCGACTGCGTGCACATCGCGCTCACCGGCATGATCGAGGAGCGGCCCGATCTCGTTGTCTCCGGCATCAACCAGGGGCAGAACATGGGGGAAGACGTGCTGTATTCCGGCACCGTCGCCGCCGCCATCGAGGGCTACCTGTTCGGCGTCCCGTCGATCGCCTTCTCGCAGGTCGACAAGGGCTGGACCCACCTGGATGCCGCCGAGCGCATCGCGCGCGAAGTCGTTGAGCGCTATCTGTCCGATCCGCCGGCCGGGCCCGTGCTGCTCAACGTCAATATCCCGAACCTGCCTTATGCCGAAGTGGCGGGCTGGCGCGCGACGCGGCTGGGCAAGCGGCACCAGTCGCAGCCGGTGATCCGCCAGGAGAATCCGCGCGGCGAACCGATCTACTGGGTGGGCGCCGCCGGCGATGCAAAGGATGCCAGCGAAGGTACCGACTTCCACGCGGTGGCGCACGGCTTCGTCTCGCTGACGCCGTTGCAGCTCGACCTGACCGACACGGCGCAACTGCGCTCCGTGCGTCGCTGGCAGACGCCATGACCGCATCGGTGGCGCATGTCTGAACGCTCACGCGGCCGACGCTTTCCGCTGACGCTCGACGCGGTGGTCGAGCGCAAGCCGGCCGAGCGCCAGCGCGAGACGCGGATTTCGTCCGGCGTGAACGCCGTGTCGCGGCCGACGCCCGCGCGTACGGCTTCCGCGGAGCGCGCAAGCTCCACGCCCGCGCCGGGCCCGGGGCCGCAGCGCGTGGCGGGCGTCGACGCGGCCGTCGGCGCCGTGGCGGCCAGCGCGGTGCAGGCTCGCACCCAGGCCGCGCACGCGGCCGCCGGCGGCATGGCTTCTGACCGCGCGCGCCAGGCGCTGGTTGCCCGCGTGCAGGCCGCGGGCGTGACCGATGCGCGCGTGCTGGCCGCGATCGGCCGGGTGCCGCGCCACCTGTTCGTCGATGCCGGGCTCGCCTCGCAGGCATACGAAGATGCCGCGCTGCCGATCGGCCACCAGCAGACCATTTCCAAGCCCTCGGTCGTCGGCCGCATGATCGAGCTGCTGCTGCGGGAGCGTCCCGAGCCGTCCGCCCAGGCCTCGCAGGCGCCCGCGCAACCGTTGTCGCGCGTTCTCGAGATCGGCACCGGCTGCGGCTACCAGGCCGCGGTGCTGTCGCAGGTGGCCGGCGAGGTGTATTCGATCGAACGCATCCGTCCGCTGCACGAGAAAGCCAAAGCGAACTTGCGGCCACTCCGCGTGCCAAACATCCGCCTGCACTACGGCGACGGCATGCTGGGGTTGCCCAAGGCCGCGCCGTTCGATGCCATCATCGTGGCCGCCGCCGGGTTGGAGGTGCCGCAGGCACTGCTCGACCAGCTCGCCATCGGCGGTCGGCTGATCGCGCCGGTGGCGACGGACCGCGCCGGCGGCCCCTCGCAGCAGCTCGTGCTGATCGAGCGCCGCGGCCGCTTCCAGTTTCACAGTACCGCGCTTGAAGGCGTTTTCTTTGTCCCGTTAAAATCAGGAACTGTTTAGCATGTTCACCCTCCGGAGCTCCATGAACCCTCCAAGCCCCGCACGCGCCGGCCGGCTCGCTGTGGCGATGGTGTCGGCCGCACTGCTGGCGGCTTGCGCATCCTCCGGCAACCAGGCGCCCGTCCTCGATCGCACGTCGCGTGCGGGCAGTGCGCCCGCCGCGCCGCTGGAACCGCCTCCGCCCGGCTACTATCGGGTCAAGCGTGGCGATACGCTCTACAGCATTGCGCTACGCAACGGCCAGGCGCCGCGCGATCTCGTGACGTGGAACAACATCCCCAACCCGAACCAGATCGAAGTCGACCAACTGATCCGCGTGGTGCCGCCGAATGCGGACGCCAGCGCGACCGGCGCCGTCGCGACGCCGGTCCGCCCGCCCAATACCACGACGCAGCCGATCGATGCCGCGCCGGCCGCGACGCCGCCCGTGGTCTCGTCCGGCGCTTCTGCCGGGGCAACGGACGGCGCAATCGCACTGGCTTGGCCCGCGCATGGCCAGGTGATCGGCCGCTTCGACGACAAGGCCAACAAGGGCATCGACATCGGCGGCAAGCGGGGCGACGCGGTCACGGCTGCCGATGACGGAAAAGTGATCCACGTTGGACCCTTGCGTGGGTACGGGAATCTTGTCATCATCAAGCACAACGATACGTTCCTGACCGCCTACGGCAACAACGATAAGGTTCTGGTCACCGAGCAATCCACGGTCAAGAAAGGGCAGAAGATCGCCGAAATGGGCAGTACCGATGCGGACCGCGTGAAACTTCACTTTGAAGTGCGCCGCAACGGTAAGCCTGTCGATCCGATGCGTTTCCTTCCGCCGCAATAGAGGAATGCATGCCGCGCCAGAAAGCCGCCACGTCCGCCAACCCCGCCGATGAGACCATCGGCGCCGTCGATGGCCCGAACGCCCCGAACGGGCGTAGCGGGCGGCGTGCGCGCGGCGCAGCGCCGGCAGCCTCCGATGACGTCGAAGTCGTCGATCCCCTGATCGATGAGGCGCCTGCCGCCGAGCCCGCCGACATCGCCGATACCTCGGACGCCAACGACAGCGCCGACGAATCCGACGAAGAGGACGAGGACGGCGAGGAAGCCGCGCCTGAGGAAGACTTCCGCACGGTGTTGCAGGCCGAGCTGGCCGCTGACACCGTCCAGCATTACCTGAACCGCATCAGCATCAAGCCGCTGCTGACGCCGGCGGAGGAACTGCACTTCTCCACGCTGGCCAAGGCAGGCGAGTTCGCCGCGCGGCAGGTGATGATCGAGCGCAATCTGCGCCTGGTGGTCAGTATCGCCAAGGGCTATCTGAACCGCGGCGTGCCGCTGCTGGACCTGATCGAAGAGGGCAACCTGGGGCTGATGCACGCGATCGAGAAATTCGATCCGGAGCGCGGCTTCCGTTTCTCCACGTATGCCACGTGGTGGATCCGCCAGAGCATCGAGCGGGCCATCATGAACCAGGCACGCACCGTCCGCCTGCCGGTGCACGTGATCCGCGAGCTCAACCAGGTGCTGCGCGCCAAGCGCCATCTGGAAAAGAGCGGAATCGATGGCCGCGACGCCAGCATCGAAGACATTGCGCACCTGCTCGGCAAGACCACCGAGGAGGTGCAGGACGTGCTTTCGCTCAACGAGCACACGACCTCGCTCGATACGCCGTTCGACCTGGATCCGGGCACCAGCCTGCTCGATTTCCTGTCGGACGAGCATGGCGCCTCGCCAGACCAGGAAGTCGCGCACCGCGAGTTGTCGCAGCTGATGAAATCCTGGCTGGCACGGCTGTCCGACAAGCACCGCTACGTGGTGGAACGCCGGTTCGGCCTTAATCACATCGAGCCGGCCACCCTCGAAGAGCTGGCCGCCGAGATGGGCCTGACGCGCGAGCGTGTGCGTCAGATCCAGCAGGAAGCGCTGGTCAAGCTCAAGCGGCACTTCGCCTCGCAAGGCGTGCGCAAGGATGCGGTGCTGTAAGGCGCCGCCCAGCGCTTAATTCATCCACGTTGTCTATTCCGCGTCGCGCAGCTCCACCAGCATTGGCTGGTGGTCGGATGCCTGCGTCGCGCTGTTGACTTCCACGCGGGCCACGCGCATCTTCAGCGGTTCGCTGACCAGCATGAAATCGCAGGCGTAGGCCGGCTCCGTCCACCCGGTCCGGTCATGCACGCCGAATGTCGGCGGTTGCGGTGCTGGGCCGTGTGCGGTTTCCCAGGCGTCGTACAGGGCTGCTGCCTCATGTGAGAACGGTACGGTGGCGAGCCGCTTGGGCTTGGAATCCGGCTTGCAGTTGAAATCGCCGCAGATGACGGTGGCGCGTGTCTGCGCGAGCGGACGAAACGGGCCATCGGTGGGTTCCGGCCCCAGCGTGGGTGGATGGGCCGCGCGCATGCAGCCCTCCACATGAAGCGCGCGCAGGGCGTCGATCTGCGCGATGCGCTGCGTTTCCGAGTAATACTCCAGGTGCGTGCTGACCACGCGCAGCGGCCCGAATGGCGCCTGCACGATCGCCTCGATGGCCATGCGCGGCATGGTCGGGCCGGCATCGGCCGGACAGGGCAGGGCATGCCGCGCGACGTGCAGCACCGGCAGCCGCGTGGCGATGGCATTGCCGAAGCGCCGGATCTGTGCGCCCTCGTGGCGCTCCAGTGCGATGCCGTCGATCAGGGTGAATGCCTGTCCGAGCGCTCCGGCCAGTTCCTGCCACTGGTCCTCGCCCGGTTGGCCGGGCAGATGGCCGAAGCCCGACGTGACCTCCTGCAGGCACAGCACGTCGAACGGCCCCATGGCGCGCGCTTCGGCCAGCATGCGCGACAGGTCGACCCGGCCGTCCGCGCCGCGGCCCCACTGGATGTTCCATGTCAGGATGATGGTGCCCATGCCTGTCCTCCGGTGTCTTACAATGCCGCCCTTGTCCCCAATTCGCCCAGGCTCGCCCGTGTCTCAAGCCGCACCTCCTGCTTTGCCCTCGTCGCCGGTTTCGGCATCTCCCGCGTCGGCCAAGCCCTCGCGCGCATCACGCAGGAAACCCGAGATGCCCGTGGCGGGGCCGCTGGAGATTGTGTCGCTCGATAACGAAGCGCGCGGCGTGGGCCGTCTGTCCAACGAGGATGGTACGCCCGGCAAAGTGGTGTTCGTGGAAGGCGCATTGCCGGGTGAGCGGGTGACTTACCGCAGCCATCGGGCCAAGCCGTCCTATGAGCAGGCCACCCTGGTCGATATTCTGCGCCAGTCGGCCTCGCGCGTGACGCCGCAGTGCAGGTTCTTCGGCACCTGCGGCGGCTGCTCGATGCAGCATCTGGATTCGCGTGCGCAAATCGCCATCAAGCAGCGCGTGCTGGAAGACGACCTGTGGCACCTGGCCAAGCTCCGTCCCGATGTGGTGTTCCGCCCCATCGCCGGGCCGGACTGGGGGTATCGCTATCGCGCGCGGCTGACCGTGCGCCATGTGGCGGCCAAGGGCGGAGTGCTGGTGGGCTTCCACGAGCGCAAGAGCAGCTACGTGGCCGATATGACTTCGTGCGAGGTGCTCCCGCCGCACGTGTCCGCATTGCTGGTGCCGTTGCGCGAACTGGTCGGCCGCCTGAGCATCGTCCAGCGCATGCCGCAGATCGAGGTGGCGGTCGGCCAGGATGTGACCGCGCTGGTGCTGCGTATCCTCGAGCCGCTCACGTCGGCCGACGAGGCGGAGCTGCGCGCGTTCGCCGACCGGCACGCCGTGCAGTTCTGGCTGCAGCCGAAAGGGCCGGACACGGTCTATCCGTTCTATCCGCTGGATCGTGCGCTGACCTACACGCTGCCCGAATTCGGCATCACCATGCCCTTCAAGCCGACCGATTTCACGCAGGTCAACCACCAGATCAACCGCGTGCTGATGTCGCGCGCACTCAAGCTGCTGGATGCCCGGCCGGGCGACCGTCTGCTCGACCTGTTCTGCGGCATCGGCAACTTCACCCTGCCGATGGCGACGCGCGGGTGCGAAGTGATGGGCATCGAAGGCAGCGAAGCGCTGACGACCCGTGCGCTGGCCAATGCGCAGCACAACGGGCTCGATGGGAAGACCACGTTTGCCTGCCGCAATCTGTTCGAGGTGAGCGCGGATGACATCGCGGCGCTGGGCCGGTTCGATCGCTGGCTGGTCGATCCGCCGCGCGAGGGGGCGCTGGCGGTGTCCAAGGCGGTGGCCGAGCTGTCGCAGCGCGGCGGCGAGGCGGCGGCGCTGCTGCCCGGCCGCATCGTCTATGTGTCGTGCAATCCGGCCACCCTGGCGCGTGATGCGGGCCTGCTGGTGCACGAAGCCGGTTACCGCCTGGCGGGGGCCGGGGTGGTGAACATGTTCCCGCACACGTCGCACGTCGAATCGATCGCGGTGTTCGAGCGCGCCTGAGGCGCGTTCCGGCAAAGAAAAACCGGCGCATCATCGGGCGCCGGTTTTTTTTCGTCTGCTGCGCCGGATCCGGCGCAGGCGCGGCATCAGTTGCGGTTGCCGCCAAAGATGCCCAGGATCGCCAGCAGGTTCGTGAAGACGTTGTAGACGTCCAGGTAGATCGCCAGCGTGGCCGTCACGTAGTTGGTCTCGCCGCCGTTCACGATGCGCTGCACGTCGTACAGGATGTAGGCCGAGAAGATGGCGATGGCCAGTACCGAGATCGTCAGCATCATCGACGGCAGCTGCAGCCAGATGTTGGCCACGGAGCCGACGATCAGCACCAGCACGCCCATGAACAGCCACTTGCCCAGGCCGGAGAAATCGCGCTTGCTGACGGTGGCCACGGTGGCCATCACAGCAAAGATGGTTGCCGTGCCGCCGAACGCCGTCATGATCAGTGCTGCGCCGTTCGAGAAGCCGAGGATCATGCCGATCAGCCGCGACAGCATGAGCCCCATGAAGAACGTGAAGCCGAGCAGCAAGGCAACGCCCATGCCGCTGTTCTTGAAGCGTTCGATGGCGTAGAAGAAGCCGAAGGCCACCCCCATGAAGATCAGGAAGCCCATCAGCGGCCGGCCGGCCATCAGGTTGAAGCCCGTGGCGACACCGATCCATGCACCCAGGATGGTGGGGATCATCGAAAGCGCGAGCAGCGAATAGGTATTGCGCAGCACGCGGTTGCGGACGGCCAACGCGCCGGCGGTGCCGGAAGCGCCAAAACCGTACGTGTTGAGTTGGTTGTCCATGCGAACTCCTTGGGTGGGTGACATTGCAGACAATGCGGATCGGCCAGAATGTGGCATCCGGAGTGCGGTTTTGCAAGCCGCATCATCGCTGGTTTGAGCACGCAGGATGCCACGCGGTTCCGGCGTCCGTGTGCGGATCAGGCGCCAAAGTGACGTGTCGGGGTGACTTCAGGTGCCCTCGGTAAGGGAATCTTAAGCGTGCTCGGCGACCGGTGCCGTCATCGCCCGGCAATGTGATCTCGAGGCCGTGCGCGACAGCGGGCGAGGCCCGTGCGCCGGTTGAACCGGTGCCATCCAATCCCGGCGGCGTACGTGCTAGAATCCAACGTTTATCTTTGACGTAACACCTTCATTTTTTGGAGTTTTTAATGGCGATCGAACGCACTCTGTCGATTATCAAACCGGATGCCGTGGCCAAGAATGTCATCGGCCAGATCTATGCGCGCTTCGAAGGCGCCGGCCTGAAGGTCGTGGCAGCCAAGATGATCCACCTGTCGCGCGCTGAAGCCGAGCAGTTCTACGCCGTCCACAAGGAGCGCCCGTTCTTCAAGGACCTGGTCGACTTCATGATCTCCGGCCCCGTGATGGTGCAGGCACTGGAAGGCGAAAGCGCCATCGTCAAGAACCGTGACCTGATGGGTGCAACCGATCCGAAGAAGGCAGAGAAGGGCACGATCCGCGCCGATTTCGCCGACAGCATCGATGCCAACGCCGTGCACGGTTCGGACGCAGCCGAAACGGCTGCCGTGGAAGTCGCTTTCTTCTTCCCCGGCCTGAACATTTACAGCCGCTAAGCGTCAGCACTAGACTGGCATTGGCGGTTTCGGGCAGCAAGTCATGAACGATATGGTGAATCTTCTCGATTTCGACGCACAGGGCCTGCTCGCATATTGCGAGAGCCTGGGCGAGAAGTCGTTCCGCGCCAAGCAGCTGCAGCGCTGGATTCACCAGTCGGGCGCCGCCGATTTTGGCGAGATGACCGATCTCGCCAAGTCCCTGCGCGAGAAGCTTGCGACCCGCGCCACCATCCAGGCGCCGGCGGTCATCTCCGACCACCTGTCGTCGGACGGCACGCGCAAGTGGCTGGTCGACGTGGGTGCCGGCAATGCCGTCGAGACGGTGTACATCCCCGAGGAGACGCGCGGCACGCTGTGCGTGTCTTCGCAGGCGGGGTGCGCCGTCAACTGCCGGTTCTGTTCGACCGGCAAGCAGGGGTTCTCGCGCAACCTCAGCACAGGCGAGATCGTCGGCCAGCTGTGGATGGCCGAGTTCGCCATGCGCAAGCAGCTCGGCCGCGGCCCCAAGGATGACCGCGTCATCACAAACGTCGTGATGATGGGCATGGGCGAGCCGCTGCTCAACTATGATGCCGTGGTGCCGGCCATGCGCCTGATGCTGGATGACAATGCCTATGGCCTGTCGCGCCGGCGCGTGACGCTGTCCACTTCCGGCGTGGTGCCGATGATGGACCGGCTGTCGCACGATTTGCCGGTGGCGCTGGCGGTTTCGCTGCATGCCTCCAACGATGCGCTGCGCGATGTGCTGGTGCCACTCAACAAGAAGTATCCGCTGGCCGAACTGATGGCGGCCTGCCGCCGCTATCTCGAATTCGCGCCGCGAGACTTCATCACCTTCGAATACTGCATGCTGGACGGCGTCAATGATTCCGTCGAGCATGCGCGCGAACTGCTGCGCGTCGTTGCCGACGTGCCGTGCAAGTTCAACCTGATCCCGTTCAACCCGTTCCCCGAATCGGGCCTGAAGCGCTCGAACAACGAGCAGATTCGCCGGTTCTCGCAGGTGCTGCTGGACGCGGGCATCGTCACCACGATCCGCAAGACGCGCGGTGACGATATCGACGCGGCCTGCGGCCAGTTGGCCGGCGAGGTCAAGGATCGTACGCGCCTGGCCGAGCGCGGTAAATTCGGCAAGACTGTTCCGATCCAGGTGATCGGGGCCGATTCCACTCACCGCATGGGTTCCGCATGAAGCGTTGGTCGACTGCTGTCAGTCTGGTTTTCACACTGGCCGCCGCCGGGTGCGCACTGCCGCCGCCACCGGCCCAGACGCAGGACGTCAAGACGCTCTCCGATCAGACCGATATCAGCCGGCGCGCCGCGATCCGGCTGCAGTTGGCGACGCAATACCTGGAGGCCGGGCAGGCCGCCACGGCGCTCGACGAGGTCAAGAACGCCATTGCGATCGACCCGTCCGTGCCGGGGGCCTACCATATCCGCGCGCTGGCCTATATGAGCCTTGGGCAGCACGAACTGGCCGACGACAGTTTCCGGCGCGCCCTGTCCATGCAACCGAACGATGGCGACCTGCTGAACAACTACGGCTGGTTCCTGTGCGCGCAGGGCGGCAAGCCCGATCAGGGTATGGCGATGCTGCGCCAGGCCATCGAGGTGCCCGCCGTCGGCAGTCCCTCCAAGCCGTGGACCAACCTCGGCGTCTGCCAGATGCGCCAGGGCGATTTGGATGGCGCCGAGAAGAGCCTGACGCGCGCGACCTATATCGATGCGAACAATCCGCTGACCAATCTGACGCTGGCGCAGCTCCACTACAAGCGCCGCGACTACGCGCGCGCCATGTCGTTCATCGAACGCGTCAACGGCCGCGGCAATCCGACGGCCGAGAGCCTGTGGCTGGGCGCTCGCATCGCGCGCCGCCTGGGCGATGTTTCGCAGCAGAATGCGTGGAGCGCGCAGCTGCAGCGCCGTTTCCCCAATGCGCCCGAAGAGGCGGCTTTCGAGAGAGGAGCGTGGGATGACTGACCGCGATGCGGCGAACACCGGCGATCTTGCGCCAGGGGGCTCGCCTGCCGAGCCTTCCGCGGTGTCGCACGACCGTGATGATGCGTTGCGCCAGATCGCCGGGCGCCTGCGTGCTGGCCGCGAAAGCCAGCGCCTGACGATCGAGGATCTTGCGACACGCCTGAAAGTGGCGCCGGCCAAGCTGCTGGCGGTGGAGTCCGGCGACGTCAGCGCGTTGCCAGACATGACGTTTGCCAAGGGCCTGATCCGCACGTACGCACGCGTATTGCAGGTCGATGTCGACGACCAGCTCGCGCGCCTCAACGTGCGCGTGCAGGTCGCCAACATCGGCTTGCGCCCGGAGGGCGGCCTTGGGAAGACGTTTTCCGACAAGCCGAGCTTTGCCGCGCGCCGCACCGGCAGCCGCTGGCTGATCGGCTTGCTGGTGGCCGTGGTGGTGATCGGCGGGGCGCTGGCGGGTATGGACCGGCTCAAGCAATGGCTGGCTTCCCACGCGCCGGAAACCACGCAAGCACCTGCCGAGCCGGCCGCAAAGGCACCCGCCGCGACCGAACCGGCGCCCGCTGGCGCGGAAGCCTCGTCGGCACCGGCCGCCACGTCGGGCCCGGCGGAAGCGCCTGCCGCGTCGATGCCGACGCCGCTGACGCCTGCCACGCCCACCGAGCCGGCTTCCGGCACCGTGACAGCGCCGCTGGCGCCGCCGCCGACGTTGCCGCGTTCCGATGCGGGCGCCATGGCGGCACCTGCCACCGCAGTGGATGCCACTAGGCCGGCCGTCGTCAGCGTCGATGCGTCGTCGGTTCCTGCCGTGCCTGCCGCCGAGGTGGCCAGCAAGCCAGCCGTCGGCAATGCCGCCGGCAGCGCGCTGTCGGTGCGCTTCTCGGGCGCTTCGTGGTACGAGATCAAGGATAAGTCGGGCAAAACGCTGGTCAGCGGCCTGGCGAGGGACGGCGATGCGCGGGACGTGAACGGCACGCCGCCGTTCAAGGTCGTCTTCGGCAATGCCGAAGCGGTCGAGTCGCTGACCGTGTCCGGCGCACCGGTCGAGATCCGGAAGTACGCTCGCAATCGCGTGGCGCGCGCCACGCTGCCCTGAACCGTTTTTGTTGAACGGCGCCCGCGCACTGTCGGCGCGGCGCCTTGCCAGATCATGCAGATGACTACGCCCGTCGATTGCGCTCCCGCCTTGCCCGGCCCGCTTCCGCGCCGGCACTCGCGCGCGGCCGAGATCCGCTGGGGCGAGCGCCTGGTCCGCGTGGGCGGCGACGCGCCGGTCTGCGTGCAGTCGATGACCAACACCGACACGGCGGATGCTATCGGCACCGCCATCCAGGTGAAGGAACTCGCGCGCACCGGTTCCGAGCTGGTGCGCATCACCGTGAATACGCCGGAAGCCGCCGCAGCCGTCCCAGCCATCCGCGAGCAGCTCGACCGCATGGGCATCGATGTGCCGCTGGTCGGCGATTTCCACTACAACGGCCACAAGCTGCTGCAGGACCATCCGGCGTGCGCCGAGGCGCTGTCGAAGTACCGCATCAACCCGGGCAACGTGGGGCAGGGCGCCAAGCGCGACACGCAGTTCGCCCAGATGATCGAGACGGCCTGCCGCTACGGCAAGCCGGTGCGCATCGGCGTCAACTGGGGCAGCCTGGACCAGGACCTGCTCGCGCGCATCATGGACGAGAACGCGCAGCGCGCCGCGCCGTGGGACGCGCGTGCCGTGATGATCGAAGCGCTGATCACGTCCGCCATCGAGTCGGCGCGCAAGGCCGAGGAGATCGGCCTGCCCGGCAGCCAGATCATCCTGTCGTGCAAGGTGTCGGCGGTGCAGGACCTGATCGCGGTCTACCGCGAGCTGGCGCGCCGCTGTGACTACGCATTGCACCTGGGCCTGACCGAGGCGGGCATGGGCAGCAAGGGGATCGTGGCCTCGACGGCCGCGCTGTCGGTGCTGCTGCAGGAAGGCATCGGCGACACCATCCGCATTTCGCTGACGCCGGAGCCGGGCGCGCCGCGCGAGAAGGAAGTCATCGTCGCGCAGGAGATCCTGCAGACCATGGGGCTGCGCAATTTCACGCCGATGGTCATCGCGTGCCCTGGCTGCGGCCGCACCACCAGCACGGTGTTCCAGGAGCTGGCGGCGCGCATCCAGTCGTATCTGCGCGAGCAGATGCCGGTGTGGAAGACGCAGTACCCCGGCGTCGAAGACATGAACGTCGCGGTGATGGGCTGCATCGTCAATGGCCCGGGCGAGAGCAAGCATGCCAATATCGGCATCTCGCTGCCGGGCACGGGCGAATCGCCGGCGGCGCCGGTGTTCGTCGATGGCGTCAAGGTGAAGACGCTGCGCGGCGAACGCATCGCCGAAGACTTCCAGGTCATCGTCGACGAATACGTGCGCACGCACTACGGTGCGTCGCAGGCGGAAGCAACGGCGGCGGAATAAGGCCCCGCACCGCGGGGCGACAGGCGGGCCAGGAAGACAACGGGCCGGCTTTTAACGTGACATCATGAGCGATACACAAAAACAACGCGTGCAGAAGATCGCGGGCGTCAAGGGCATGAATGACCTGCTGCCCGGCGATGCCCCGCTGTGGGAGCATTTCGACAATGCCGTGCGCAGCATGCTGCGTGCCTACGGCTACCAGCAGATCCGCACGCCGATCGTCGAGCAGACGCAGCTGTTCGTGCGCGGCATCGGCGAGGTGACGGACATCGTCGAGAAGGAGATGTACTCCTTCACCGACGCCCTGAACGGCGAGCAGCTGACGATGCGTCCGGAAGGCACTGCGGCCGCCGTGCGCGCCGTGATCGAGCACAACCTGCTGTACGACGGCCCGAAGCGTCTGTGGTACACCGGCCCGATGTTCCGCCACGAGAAACCGCAGCGCGGCCGTTATCGCCAGTTCCACCAGGTGGGCGTGGAAGCGCTGGGCTTTGCCGGCCCGGACATCGATGCGGAAGTCATCCTGATGTGCCAGCGCCTGTGGGATGACCTCGGCTTGGTCGGTCTGACGCTGGAGCTGAACTCGCTCGGCCAGGCGGAGGAGCGTGCAGCGCACCGCGCCGATCTGATCAAGTATCTGGAAGGCTTCCAGGACATCCTGGACGAAGACAGCAAGCGGCGCCTGTACACCAATCCGCTGCGTGTGCTCGACACCAAGAACCCGGCCCTGCAGGAGATGGCTGTCGGCGCGCCCAAGCTGATCGACTACCTGGGTGAAGAGTCGTGCGCGCACTTCGAGGGCGTGCAGAAGCTGCTCAAGGCCAACAACATTCCGTTCACCATCAACCCGCGTCTGGTGCGTGGCCTGGATTACTACAACCTGACCGTGTTCGAATGGACGACCGACAAGCTCGGCGCGCAGGGCACGGTGGCCGGCGGCGGCCGCTATGACCCGCTGATCGAACAGATCGGCGGCAAGCCGGCGCCGGCTTGCGGTTGGGCGATGGGCGTGGAGCGCATCATCGAACTGCTGCGCGAAGAGAATCTGGCACCGGAGCAGCAGGGCAGCGACGTCTACATCGTCCACCAGGGTGATGAGGCACAGGTGCAGGCGCTGGTGGCGGCCGAGCGCCTGCGCGACGCGGGGCTGGACGTGATCCTCCACGCCTCGGCCGAAGGGCGCAACGGCAGCTTCAAATCGCAGTTCAAGCGCGCTGACGCAAGTGGCGCAGCCTATGCGGTTATCATTGGCGACGACGAAGTCGCCTCCGGCGTGGTGCAGATCAAGCCCCTGCGCGGCGATCCGAATGCGGACGCCCAGCAGACCGTGCCGTCCGACCAACTGGTCGATCGCCTGATTGATGCCATGGTGGCAAATAGCGACTGAACCCCAAACACTAAGCTCTGCAAAGCATGGCCTACGATCTCGAAGAACAGGAACAACTGGAGAGCCTCAAGCACTGGTGGCGCGACAACGGCAACGTGGTGACGTGGATCGTCATCGTGGTGCTGCTGGCCCTGGCGGGCTGGTTCGGCTGGAAGAACTGGCAACGCAAGCAGGCGGGCGAAGCCTCGGTGCTGTACGAGCAGGTGCAGAAGGCGGTCGACGCCAAGGACGCCGAGAAGATCAAGCGCGCGGCCGCCGACATGGAAGACAAGTTCGGCCGCACCGCCTACGCGCAGATGGGCGCGCTGTCGGCCGCCAAGGCGCTGTACGAGGCCAACGACGCGGCGGGCGCCAAGGCGCAGCTGCAATGGACCATCGACCACGCCGGCGACGATGAGTACAAGGCGGTCGCCAAGCTGCGCCTGGCCGGCCTGCTGCTCGACGAGAAGGCCTACGACCAGGGGCTCGCGCTCGTCTCGGGCGATGTCGCGCCGGCCTTCGCCGCGCTGTATGCCGACCGCCGGGGCGACCTGCTGGCCGCGCAGAACAAGAAGGACGAGGCCCGTACGGCCTACAAGCTGGCGCTGGAGAAGTTCGGCCAGGCCGACGCGTCGGCACGCCAGATTGTGCAATTCAAGCTGGATGCGCTGGGCGGCGCCTGATCGGCCCGCGCATCATCCGGCCTGCGCGATTCAACGCATAACAAAGGATTCCGATTTCATGATTCACGCACTTGAGCAGGGTGGCGTCGCGCGTGCGGCGCGGGTGACGATGTTGGTGCTGGCCGCGGCCGCCGTGCTGGGCGGCTGCTCGCTGTTCAGCAGCAAGAACAAGCACGAGCCCGCCAAGCTGCAGGCTGTCCAGCAGGTGCTGGCCGTGCGCCAGGCGTGGAGCGTGGGCGTCGGCAAGAGCGGCCGCTACGTGATGCAGCCGGCCGTGGCCGGCAGCAACGTCTACGTCTCGGCGGCCGGCGGCACGGTCACCGCGCTGGAAGGCGCGACCGGCCGCACCGTCTGGCAGGGCAAGGCCGGTGTCGACCTGACTTCGGGCCCGGGCAGCGATGGCACCCTGACGGCCGTGGCCGGCGAGAAGGGCGCCGTCATTGCCTTCGACGACAAGGGGGCGCAGAAGTGGAAGGCCTCGATCAACGGTGAAGTGCTGACCGCGCCGCTGGTCGGTCAGGGCCTGGTGGTGGTGCGCACCACTGATGGCCGCATCCTGGGGCTGGATGGTGCCAGCGGCGACCGCAAGTGGATCTACCAGCGTTCGCCGTCCGCACTGAACCTGCGCAGCAGCCTGCCGATGGTCTTCGCCGGCGACAACGTCGTGCTGGGCTTTGCCGGCGGCAAGCTGGGCGCGGTTGCGCTCAACAACGGCGCGCTGCGGTGGGAGGCCACGGTGTCGTATCCCCGCGGCGTGTCGGAGATCGAACGCCTGAACGACGTGACCGGCACCCCGTCGATCGACGGCCAGCAGGTGTGCGCCGTCAGCTTCCAGGGCCGCGTGGCGTGCTTCGACGTCACGACCGGCGCTCCGCGCTGGGGCCGAGATTTCTCGTCGCCGACCGGCGTGACGCAGGAAGACGGCAATCTGTTCGCGGCGGACGACAAGTCGATCGTCTACGGCTTCAACGCGCAGAACGGCGCCGACCTGTGGAAGAACGAGGCGCTGCTGTGGCGCGAGCTGGGTGCGCCGCTGGCGTTTGGCCGCGCCGTGATCGTCGGCGATTTCGAAGGCTGGCTGCATTTCCTGTCGCGCGATGACGGCAAGTTCGTCGCGCGCGTGAAGACCGATGGCAGCGCCATCAGCGCCGCGCCGGTCGTGGTGGGCCAGACGCTGGTCGTGCAGACGCGCGGTGGCGGCGTCTACGGCTACGTGCCGAAATAAGCGCAGGACGGCTTGCCGCGCGCCGCAGAGGCAGCGCCGGCAGGCGATTCATTTCCGGGGCGGCGCCGCCGTCCCATACCGGCGCCCGCGACCATCGCGGGCGCGTTGCATCTGTGCGGAGGACCGTGCCGGTGCCCGTTGAGCTGCATCAACCCGAATCTACCGCGGCGCCCTTCGCGCGCGGCGCATACGCATGAAACCAGTCATCGCCCTCGTGGGGCGGCCGAATGTCGGCAAATCGACCCTGTTCAACCGCCTGACGCGCTCGCGTGACGCGCTCGTCGCGGACATGCCGGGCCTGACGCGCGACCGCCACTACGGCGAGGGCCGCGTCGGCGAGCGTCCGTTCATCGCCATCGATACCGGCGGCTTCGAGCCCGTTGCCAAGGAAGGCATCGTTGCCGAGATGGCCAAGCAGACACGCCAGGCCGTGGTCGAGGCCGACGTGGTCATCTTCATCGTCGACGGACGCCTGGGGCTGGCGCCCCAGGACCGCGTGATCGCGGACTACCTGCGCAAGACCGGCCGCCGCATCCTGCTGGCCGTCAACAAGGCCGAAGGCATGAAGTACACCGCCGTGGCCACCGACTTCTATGAGCTGGGCCTGGGCGATCCGCGCGCCATCTCCTCCGCTCATGGCGACGGTGTGCGCGAACTCGTGGACGAGGCGCTCGATCTGGCGTTCGCCGAGCGTCCCGAGCTTGCCGAGGCAGCGGAGGGTCACGACCACGGCACGCGCATCGCCATCGTTGGCCGGCCGAATGTGGGCAAGTCGACCCTGGTGAACGCGCTGATCGGCGAGGAGCGCGTGATCGCGTTCGACATGCCCGGCACCACGCGCGACGCCATCTACGTGGACTTCGAGCGCAACGGCAAGCCGTACACCCTCATCGATACGGCCGGCCTGCGCAAGCGCGGCAAGGTGTTCGAGGCGATCGAGAAGTTCTCGGTGGTCAAGACGCTGCAGTCCATCGCGGATGCCAATGTGGTGGTGCTGCTGCTCGATGCGCAGCAGGACATTTCCGACCAGGACGCGCACATCGCGGGCTTCATCGTGGAGTCGGGGCGGGCGCTGGTGATCGGCGTCAACAAGTGGGACGGCCTGGACGGCCACGCGCGCGACCGCATCAAGCACGACATGGAGCGCAAGCTGCAGTTCCTGTCGTTCGCCAACGTGCACTACATTTCGGCCAAGCAGCGCACCGGCATCGGCGCATTGATGAAATCGGTGGACGACGCTTACGCCGCTGCCATGGTCAAGCTGCCGACGCCCAAGCTCACGCGCGTGCTGCAGGAGGCGGTCGAGTTCCAGCAGCCGCGGCGCGCCGGCGTCTCTCGACCGAAGCTGCGCTATGCGCACCAGGGCGGTTCCAATCCGCCGATCGTGGTGATCCACGGAAATGCGCTGTCGAATATCCCGGAAACCTATCGCCGTTTTCTGGAAGGTCGGTTTCGCGACGCTTTCCAGCTCAAAGGCACGCCGCTGCGGATCGAATTTCGTACGAACAAAAACCCGTACGCCCAATCCAACGAGTGAGGGCTGCGTCGGCAGTGCTCGACAGTGGGAGCGTGTGGCGCGGGGAGGCGCAAAGGCAGCGCGGGAGGAATCACCAGAACGCCGGGCAGGGCTGCATCGTCCGGAGTTTTCCGTTTGCTTTCCTTGATTTCTACGGCTAAATTCTCGGAACATGGCGCTCTGCGCGCCATTGATGTTTGCTTGGTACCATCTGGCCGACTCTTTTGACGAACTTTTTTTGCGTCGCCTGCTTGAATCAGGGGTCCCCGGCCCCCATAACCCATCACTAAACCTATAAATCTGGAGTGTGCCATGAGCAACAAAGGGCAATTGCTACAAGACCCGTTTCTGAATGCGCTGCGTAAGGAGCATGTGCCGGTGTCGATCTATCTCGTCAACGGTATCAAGCTGCAAGGCAATATCGAATCGTTCGACCAATATGTCGTTCTGCTGCGCAATACCGTCACGCAGATGGTGTACAAGCATGCGATTTCCACTGTGGTGCCGGCGCGTGCCGTGAATTTCCGCGTGGATGAGGCCTCCGACGCCTGAGTCGTCGCCTGACCGCCCGCCGCCGTTCGCGCGGCGGGTGCATCTCCCCCGGTTTTCCCCGTTTCCCCCAATTCCCGCTTGCCATCCCATCCCACCTCCAGCACGGAGCCGACGCGTGCCATCCTGGTCGCTGTCGATTTCGGCAAACATGATTTCCAGGAAAGTCTGAGCGAACTGGCGCTGCTGGCCTCGACCGCGGGCTCCGAGCCGGTGCGCGCCGTGACGGGCCGTCGCTCCCGGCCCGACGCCGCGCTGTTCATCGGCGCGGGCAAGGCCGAGGAAGTGAAGATCGCGGCGGACGAGGACGACGCCGAGATCGTCATCTTCAACCATGCGCTGAGTCCGGCGCAGCAGCGCAACCTGGAGCGCTTCTTCGGCCGCCATGTGGTGGACCGGACCGGCCTGATCCTCGACATCTTCAGTCAGCGCGCGCAGAGCCACGTCGGCAAGGTGCAGGTGGAGCTCGCGCGCGTGCGCTACCAGGCTTCGCGCCTGGTGCGTGCGTGGAGCCACCTGGAGCGGCAGAAGGGCGGGATCGGCATGCGCGGCGGCCCGGGCGAGCGTCAGCTCGAACTGGACCGCCGGATGCTGGACGAGCGCGCCAAGCGGCTGTCGGCGGAGCTCGACCGGCTGCAGCGCCAACACGATACGCAACGGCGCGCGCGCAGCCGCAACGATGCGTTTTCCGTGTCGCTGGTCGGCTATACCAACGCCGGCAAGTCGACGCTGTTCAATGCCCTGACCAAGGCGCGGGCCTACGCCGCCAACCAGTTGTTTGCCACGCTGGACACGACCTCCCGCCGGCTCTATCTGGAAGGGCTGGGCAACGTGGTGCTGTCGGACACCGTCGGCTTTATCCGCGATCTGCCGACGCAACTGGTGGCGGCTTTCCGCGCCACCCTGGAAGAGACCGTCCACGCCGACGTGCTGCTGCACGTGGTGGATGCCGCGAGCGCGGTCAAGCACGAGCAGATGGAGCAGGTCGACCGCGTGCTGGCCGAGATCAATGCCAGCGACATCCCGCAGATCCTGGTGATGAACAAGATCGACGCGGCCGAGGAACTGCGCTCGCAGGGACCGCGCATCGAGCGTGACGAGGCCGGTGCGGTGCGCCGCGTGTTTGTCTCGGCACTCGAAGGGGCTGGGCTGGAGCTGCTGCGCGAGGCCCTGGTCGAGACGGCGATTCGCCTGCGCGAGCACCCGCCGTCGCGCGATGGCGATTTCGATCCGCGTTTCGATACCCGCCGGGAGACCTCGTCCGCGCAACGTGACGAACTGTCGCAGGTGCCGCCCGCAAGTGCGCTTCCCGCCGAGCGTGGCGGACGAGACTGATAGAATCCGCTGTTACATCCTTTGCCGTCAGACAATCAGGACAAGCCCAACCGCTCATGCCCGAGATTTCGACCCCGTCATCTTCCCCGGCTTTGCCCACATCGGCGCGAGGCCTGTGGCACCGCCTGCGCGTGCTGCTTTCGCTGAACGACCCGCGTTGGGGGCGTGGCGATGACAACAACGCCGAGCGTGAAGACAAGGACGATCCGAAGCGCCAAAGCAAACCGCCCCAGGATGGCCCGCCCGACCTGGACGAGCTGTGGCGCGACTTCAACCGCCGTCTGAACAATCTGTTCGGCCGCAAGGAAGGCGGCAACGGTAATGGCCCGACGCCGCTGCGTCCCGGCAACGGCCGTGCGGGCTCCGGCCTGGGCGTCGGCGTGCTGCTGGCGGTGCTGGCGGTGCTGTGGCTGGCCAGCGGCTTCTTCATCGTGCAGGAAGGCCAGACCGGCGTGATCCTGCAGTTCGGCCGCTTCAAGTATCAGGCGACCCCGGGCATCAACTGGCGCTTGCCGTATCCGATCGAGACGCACGAGATCGTCAACCTGTCGGGCGTGCGCACGCTGGAGATCGGCCGCACCACGCAGATCAAGGACACCAACCTGAAGGATTCGTCGATGCTCACGCAGGACGAGAACATCGTCGACGTGCGTTTCTCGGTCCAGTACAACATCGCCGATCCGGTCGAATACCTGTTCTACAACCGTACCGATCAGCGCGGCGACGAGGAGCTCGTGACGCAGGCGGCGGAGACGTCGGTGCGCGAGATCGTCGGCCGCAACAAGATGGACGCCGTGCTGTACGAAGGGCGCGATGCGGTCGGCCGCAACCTGGCGGAATCGATCCAGCGCATCCTGTCGGCGTACAAGACCGGCATCCGCATCCTGAGCGTCAACGTGCAGAGCGTGCAGCCGCCCGAGCAGGTGCAGTCGGCCTTCGATGACGTGACCAAGGCCGGGCAGGACCGCGAGCGCGCGATCTCCGAGGGCCAGGCCTATGCCAACGACGTGGTGCCGCGCGCCAAGGGCACGGCCGCGCGCCTGGGCGAGGAGGCGCAGGGCTACAAGGCCCGCGTGGTCGCCCGCGCGGAAGGCGATGCCGCCCGCTTCGCGTCGGTGCAGCGCGAATACGCGAAGGCGCCGCAGGTCACGCGCGATCGCATTTACCTGGAAACGATGCAGGACATCTACGCCAACGCGACCAAGGTGCTGGTCGACCAGAGCGGCAACGGCAACCTGCTGTACCTGCCGCTCGACAAGCTGATCGCCCAGTCGCAGACCGGCGACGCGGCGCGTACGCAGCCGGTGCCCGGCGCGTCGCCGCAGGACAGCGGCTCGGCGCAGGGCATGCCCACGCCCCCCAATCCGTCGTCGATGAGCGACGCCGACTCGCGCTCGCGCGAGGCGCTGCGTAATCGCGAACGCGATTCCCGTTAAGAGGAGAGGGCTCATGAATCGTCTGATTTCCGCCCTCGTGGCGCTGGTGATTGCCCTGGCGGTCCTGTCGTCGGTGGTGTTCGTGGTGGACCAGCGGCAGTACGCCGTGGTGTTCGCCTTCGGTGAGATCAAGCAGGTCATCAAGGAGCCGGGGCTGCACTTCAAGCTGCCGCCGCCGCTGCAGAACGTGATCTTCATGGACAAGCGCCTGATGACCATCGACGTGGCTGGTGCCGACCGCTTCATCACGGCCGAGAAGAAGAACCTGCTGGTCGACTGGTTCGTCAAATGGCGGGTTTCCGATCCGCGCCTGTTCTACGTGAGCTTCAAGGGCGACAACCGCCTCGCGCAGGACAGCATGACGCAGAAGATCAACTCCATCGCTCGCGACGAATTCGCGCGCCGCACCGTCTCCGACGTGGTCTCGACCGACCGCGAGGCGGTGATGCAGAGCATCCTCAAGGGCGTGCAGGAATACGGCAGGTCGGTTGGCGTCGACATCATCGACGTGCGTCTCAAGCGCGTCGATCTGCTGGCCAGCGTGACCGAGTCTGTCTACCGCCGCATGGAGGCCGAGCGCAAGCGCGTGGCCAACGAACTGCGCTCGACCGGCGCCGCCGAAGGCGAGAAGATCCGCGCCGACGCCGACCGCCAGCGCGAGGTGGTGCTGGCCGATGCCTACCGCGAAGCCCAGAAGATCAAGGGTGAGGGCGATGCCCGCGCCGCCGACATCTATGCCGACGCGTTCGGCCGCGATCCGCAGTTTGCCGCGTTCTGGCGCAGCATGGAGGCGTATCGCGCGTCGTTCCGCGACCGCAAGGACGTGATGGTGCTGCAGCCCGGCAGCGATTTCTTCAAGTTCATGCGCGGCCCCAACGGCGGCGGCCAGTCCGTCGCACCGGCTGCCCAGGCTGGGCGCCATCGCTAGTAGAATTGCGTCGCTGATCGACTCGCGGCGAACAGACCCCGGCTTGCCGGGGTTTTGTTCGTCCGCAAACCGCGTTTCATGGTTCATGGAAGATTCACTCCCCACCCTTTTGCTGGCTGCGTGCGCCCTGGTGTTCGTGGTCGAGGGCATTCTGCCGTTCGTCGCGCCGCAGGCCTGGCGGCGCGCGTTCCAGGCCCTGATCGAGCTGTCCGACGAAAAGCTGCGCATGATCGGCCTGGTGTCGATGGCCGTGGGGCTGATCCTGCTGCGCCTGCTGCACCGCTGATCCGCCGTCAGCACACGACTGTTTTCGTATTCCCGTATTGAGCGAGACCGCCATGCCGAACTGGCTGCTGCCTGAATCCATTGCCGACGTGCTGCCTTCCGAGGCGCGCAAGATCGAGGAGCTGCGCCGCCGCATGCTCGACCTGTTCCGCACCTACGGCTATGAGCTGGTGATGCCGCCGATGCTGGAGTACATCGAGTCGCTGCTGTCCGGCACCGGCCACGATCTGGATCTGAAGACCTTCAAGCTGGTCGATCAGTTGTCCGGCCGCACGATCGGCCTGCGCGCCGATATCACGCCGCAGGTTGCCCGCATCGACGCCCACCTGCTGAACCGTGCCGGCGTGACGCGCCTGTGCTACGCCGGCTCGGTGCTGCATACGCGGCCGAGCGGCTTCCACGTCACGCGCGAGCCGCTGCAGATCGGTGCCGAGATCTACGGCCACGCGGGCCTCGAGGCCGACCTGGAGATCCAGGACCTGATGCTGGCCGCGCTGTCGGCCGCCGGCCTGGCGGATGTGCGGCTGGACCTGTGCCACGTCGGCGTGCTCGCCGCGCTGCTGGCGCAGGCGCCCGTGGCGCCGGACGTCCAGGACGAACTCTTCGCAGCGCTGGCCTCCAAGGATGCGCCGGCGCTGCATGCCCTCACCGCCGGGCTGCCGGCCGCGCAACGCGACGCCATCAATCTGCTGCCGTCGCTGTACGGCGGCGTCGACGTGCTGGCCCGGGCCCGGGCGCAGTTGCCGCAGCTGCCGGCGATCGGCCGCGCGCTGGATGACCTGGCCACGCTGGCCGCGCATGCCGGCGGGGCGGCCGTCAATATCGATCTGGCCGACCTGCGCGGCTACCATTACCACAGCGGCGTCATGTTCGCGGCGTATGTCGCGGGCGTGCCCAACGCGGTCGCGCGTGGCGGCCGCTACGACAAGGTCGGCGAGGCGTTCGGCCGGGCTCGTCCGGCGACGGGCTTTTCGCTGGATTTGCGCGAGGTTGCGGGCATTTCGCCGGTGCAGGCGCGTGCCGCCGCCATTCATGCGCCGTGGTCGGGGGATGCGAAGCTACGCGAGGCGATCGCCGGCCTGCGCGCCACCGGAGAGATCGTGATCCAGTCGCTGCCGGGGCACCCGGAAGACCTGGAGGAATTCGCCTACGACCGCCAGTTGGCGGAGGAGGGCGGGCGCTGGGTCGTCAAGCCGCGCAAGGCGTCGGCCTGAGGCTGTTACACGAACGCAGTATGAGCCTCCGCTCGTTTCGGGGACCGCCCTGACAACGAGGGTAGAATACGTTTTTAACCCATCAGTAAATTCAACATGTCCGCACCAGCAGTTAGCCAGGGACGCAATGTCGTCGTCATCGGCACCCAGTGGGGTGACGAGGGTAAAGGGAAAATCGTCGATTGGCTGACCGATCACGCGCAAGGCGTGGTTCGCTTCCAGGGCGGACACAACGCAGGCCACACCCTGATCATCGGCGGCAAGAAGACCATTCTGCGGCTGATCCCGTCGGGCATCATGCGCGATGGCGTGGCGTGCTACATCGGTAACGGCGTGGTGCTGTCGCCCGAGGCGCTGTTCAAGGAAATCGACGAGCTGGAGTCGGCCGGCGTGGAGGTCAAGAGCCGCCTGCGGATCTCCGAGGCGACCACGCTGATCCTGCCGTACCACATCGCCATCGATAAGGCGCGCGAGATCAAGCGCGGCGCCGCCAAGATCGGTACCACCGGCCGCGGCATCGGCCCGGCGTACGAAGACAAGGTCGCTCGCCGCGCGCTGCGCGTGCAGGACCTGTTCGACCCGGCCTACTTTGCCGAGCGCCTGCGCGAGAACCTCGATTTCCACAACTTCGTGCTGACGCAGTACCTGAACCATCCGGCGCTGGATTTCCAGCAGACGCTGGACGAGATGCTGCCGTACGGCGAGCGCCTCGCGCCGATGGTCACCGACGTGTCGGCCGAGCTGTTTGCGGCCAACGCCGCCGGCAAGAACCTCATGTTCGAAGGCGCGCAGGGCACGCTGCTCGACATCGACCACGGCACCTATCCGTTCGTCACCTCCAGCAACTGCGTGGCCGGCAACGCGGCCGCCGGTGCGGGCGTGGGGCCGGGTCAGCTGCACTACATCCTGGGGATCACCAAGGCCTACTGCACGCGCGTCGGCTCCGGCCCGTTTCCGAGCGAGCTGTATGACGCCGACAACCCCGCGCGCCAGGACCCGACCGGCGTGCGCCTGGCCAACGTGGGCAAGGAATTCGGCTCGGTCACGGGCCGTCCGCGCCGCACCGGCTGGCTGGATGCCGCCGCGCTGCGCCGCGCGATCCAGATCAACGGCGTGTCGGGCCTGTGCATGACCAAGCTGGACGTACTCGACGGCCTCGAGACCATCAAGTTGTGCGTCGGCTACATGCTGGACGGCAAGTCGATCGACATCCTGCCGCGCGGCTCGGATGCCGTGGCGCGCTGCCAGCCGGTGTACGAGGAATTCCCGGGCTGGAACACGTCGACCTTCGGTCTGAAGGAGTGGGATGCGCTGCCGGAAACCGCGCAGGCCTACCTGAAGCGGGTGGAAGAGGTAGCCGGCATCCCGATCGCCATGATCTCGACCGGTCCGGATCGCGACGAGACCATCCTGCTGCGTCACCCGTACAAGGATTGATGCGCGCGCGGCGGCTCTCGGTGCCATGCGGTTTTCGACTCGCCCGGTGATTCGCCGGGCGAATTCGCATGGGGCGCCGCATCCGGCGGAACATGACAGCGGCCGTCCGTGCCGCATTGGACGAAGAGGAGCACCATGAACCAGCCGATCAATGACGATGCCCACCTGTGGGTGTCCTGGGATGACTACCACGGCCTGGTCGAGCGCCTGGCGCTGATCGTGCACGAGTCGGGCTGGAAGTTCGACAATATCCTGTGCCTGGCGCGCGGCGGCCTGCGCGTCGGCGACCAGTTGTCGCGCATCTACGATCTGCCGCTCGCCATCCTGGCCACCAGCAGCTATCGCGAGGCCGCCGGCACGCAGCAGGGCGACCTCGATATCGCCCAGTACATCACCATGACGCGCGGCGAGCTGTCGGGCCGCGTCCTGCTGGTGGATGATCTGGTCGACTCGGGCGTTACGCTGGAGCGGGTGGGGCGCCACCTGAAGGAGCGCTATCCGGCGGTCACCGATGTGCGCACTGCCGTGGTGTGGCACAAGGCCTGCTCGAAGATCCAGCCGGACTACGCCGTGCAGTTCCTGCCGACCAATCCGTGGATCCACCAGCCGTTCGAGGAATACGACACGCTGCGCCCGCATAACTTGGCGGCGTGGATCAAGCGCGGCAAGGGGCAGACGGCGGGTGCCGGCGGCCCGGGCAGCGGCGTTGCCGGCTGACGGTGTCGATGCGCGTGATGGATGCGTGCGCGGCTTGCGCCGTGCGTGCCACTTCGGTAACCTGACGCCACAGGCCACAATGCTGGCCTGAAACCCGCGCGCGGATTGGATTTGCAGTCCGGCGGCGCGGTCGATCGAAGCGCGGTGCGTCCTGGTGGATGCGCCGGGCGGCGAACCCACCCAGCGCCTGGGGCAGGGCCGGCATGCCGGCACGGGCCCGGCGCGATTGCCAAGACACAATGCCTGCCGTCAACCGCGGAACCCAGAGTCAGTCGCTGTCCCAGTTTCTGGTCTCGGAAAAGAAAAACGGCGCAACCTGCGTTGCGCCGTTCCTAACATCTGGTGCCCAGGAGAGGACTCGAACCTCCACGGAGTTACCCGCTAGTACCTGAAACTAGTGCGTCTACCAATTCCGCCACCTGGGCAGGTGTGCGTGTACCGAAGCTGTGATTATTACTGGATCCAGCGACCTTGTCAACACTCCAGAAGAACAAATTGAATCAACCGACTTATCCGATCCCGAGCCGCGAGGAAATCCTCGGTGTGCTGCGCACGTCGGGATCTCCGCTGTCTGCCGCCGACATCGCAAAGGCGCTGTCTGTCACGCGCAAGGAGCATGATGGCTTCATCAAGCGGCTGACCGCGATGGAGCGGGACGGCCAGCTCGAACTCAACCGCAAGGGGCGCTACGAACTGGCGCACCAGCCCAACTTCATCGAAGGCCGCGTGGTCGGCCACCGGGACGGCTACGGCTTCTTCATCCGCGACGACGGCGAGCCCGACATCTTCCTGCCCGAGCGCGAAATGCAGAAGGCCATGCATGGCGACCGCGCACTGGTGCGCGTGATCGGCTATGACCGCCGCGGGCGTTCGGAAGGGCAGATCGTCGAGATGCTGGAGCGGGCCAACCGCTACGTGATCGGCCGGCTGCTGTCGGAGAGCGGCACGCTGGTGGTGGCGCCCGAGGACAAGCGCCTGGGCCGCGACATCCTGATCGCGCCCAAGGGGCAGGGCAAGGCCAAGGTCGGCCAGGTGGTGAGCGTGGAGATCCTGGAATATCCGGACCGCTACGTGCAGCCGATCGGTCGCGTGGTCGAGGTGTTGGGCGAAATCGACGACCCCGGCATGGAGATCGAGATCGCGGTGCGCAAGTATGGCGTGCCGCACGAGTTCTCCGAGGCCACGCTGCGCGAGTCGGAGGCGCTGCCCGATGTGGTGCGCGAATCCGATCTGGCCGGCCGGATCGATCTGCGCGACGTGCCGCTGGTCACCATCGACGGCGAGGACGCGCGCGACTTCGACGACGCGGTCTATTGCGAGCCGGTCAAGATCGGCCGCAGCAAGGGTTGGCGCCTGGTCGTGGCGATCGCCGACGTGTCGCACTACGTGCAGCCGGGCAAGTCGCTCGACGTGGACGCGATCGACCGCGCCACGTCGGTCTATTTCCCGCGGCGCGTGATCCCGATGCTGCCGGAGAAGCTGTCCAACGGCCTGTGCTCGCTGAATCCGGAGGTGGATCGCCTGTGCATGGTGTGCGATGCGGTGATCACGGCCAAGGGGCAGATCAAGGCGTATCAGTTCTACCCGGCCGTGATGCACTCGGCCGCGCGCCTGACCTACAACGAGGTCTGGTCGATCCTGTCCAACGTGAAGGGGCCGGAGGCGGCCAAGCGCGCGCCGCTGGTGCCGCATCTGCAGGATCTGTACGAACTGTTCCAGGTCTTGCTGAAAGCCCGCCGCGAACGGGGCGCCATCGACTTCGACACCACCGAGACCTATATCGTCTGCAATGCGCAGGGCAAGATCGAACAGATTCTGCCGCGCACCCGCAACGACGCGCACCGGCTGATCGAGGAGTGCATGCTGACCGCCAACGTCTGCGCGGCGGAGATGCTGGAGCGCTACAAGCATCCGGCGCTGTATCGCGTGCATGCCGGTCCGACCGAAGAGAAGCTGCAGGCGCTGCGCGCCTTCCTCAAGACCAGCGGCCTGACGCTGGGCGGCGGCGATAAGCCCCAGGCGGCGGACTATGCCGAGCTGATGGAAAAGATCATCGCGCGCCCTGACGCGCCGATGTTGCAGACCATGCTGCTGCGCTCGATGCAGCAGGCGGTCTACAGCCCCGACAACGTCGGCCACTTCGGCCTGGCGTACGAGGCCTACGCGCACTTCACCAGCCCGATCCGCCGCTATCCGGACCTGCTGGTGCACCGGGCCATCAAGGCCGTCCTGCAGCATTCGCGCTATGTGCCGGCGCTGGCGTCGGGCGTGCAGCTCAACAGCGGGCTTTCGCCCAAGGCGCGCCGCATGCAGGCCGAGGCCGACAAGGCCACGCCGGCCGCCGTCGCCAGCAAGGCCAAGGTCGAGGCGATCTGGCACGAGCTGGGCGTGCATTGCTCGGCCAACGAGCGCCGCGCCGACGAGGCTTCGCGCGACGTGGAGGCCTGGCTCAAGTGCTACTTCATGCGCGATAAGCTGGGCAATGAGTTCTCCGGCACGGTCAGCGCGGTCACCTCGTTCGGCATCTTCGTGCAGCTCGACGAGCTGTACGTGGAGGGCCTGGTGCACGTGACCGAACTGGGCAGTGACTACTTCCAGTTCGACGAGGCCCGCAATGAGCTGCGCGGCGAGCGTACCGGCATCCGCTATCGCCTGACCGATCGCGTGCGCGTGCAGTTGCTGCGCGTCGATCTGGATGCGCGCAAGATGGATTTCCGGCTGATCCAGGAGCCGTCGGTCAAGGCGTTGCGTCCGGCCAAGGTGGCCGGCGCGCCGGCGGAGGGCGCGCCGCGCCAGCCGGCCGTCGCCACGCCCGCGCCGCCGGTGGGGCGCAAGAAGCCGCGCCAGCTGGCGGCCTTGCTGGGCGGTACGGCCAAGCCGGAGGAGTCGTTCGACGAGACGCTGGACCGCGTGTTCGAGGAGCAGCCGGTGTTCGAGCCGGGGCCGCGCGCGCTGCCGCCGGGCCATGCGCATGCCAAGCCGACGCGCAAGAAGCCGGCCGCGCGCACGACCAAGCCCAAGACTGGCGGCAAGACCGCGACGCGCAAGGCGCCGGGCAAGACCGTGCGGTCGCGCAAGGGGCGGTGAGCAGCGGGGCGGGTACAATCGCGCCATGTCCAAGTCCAAGCTCCTGATCGGCTTTCACGCCGTTACCGCCCGGCTGCGCCACGATGCGCGGTCGATCGACGAAATCTACTTCGAGGCCAACCGCCGCGACCGCCGCATGCAGGATTTCCTGAAAGCGGCGGAAGCCGCGGGCGTGCGCATGATTCCGGCCGACAACGAACGGCTGCGCGGCATTGCCGGCACCGACCGCCACCAGGGCGTGGTGGCCAAGGCCGAGGCGCTGTCGCTGGCGCTCAACCTCGACGAGCTGCTCGACGGCATCGAAGGTCCGCCGCTGCTGCTGGTGCTCGACGGCGTGACCGACCCGCACAACCTCGGCGCTTGCCTGCGCGTGGCCGATGCGGCCGGCGCGCACGCGGTGATCGCGCCGAAGGACCGCAGCGTCGGCATCAATACCACTGTCGCCAAGGTGGCGAGCGGTGCGGCCGAGACCGTTCCCTACATCACCGTGACCAACCTGGCGCGCACGCTGCGCGAGCTGCAGCAGCGCGGTGTCTGGGTGATCGGCACGGCTGACGAGGCAGAGCAGGATCTCTATCGGGCTGACTTCAAGGGCCCCATCGCGCTGGTGATGGGCGCGGAAGGGGAAGGCATGCGCCGCCTCACGCGCGAGACCTGCGACACGCTGGTCAGCATCCCGATGGCGGGCAGTGTGGAGAGCCTGAACGTCTCGGTGGCCAGCGGTGTGTGCCTGTTCGAGGCGGTGCGCCAGCGCAGCGTCGTGCCTGCCAAGTGATGGACGTATTGCCCACGGCTGTCTCCGACGCGGCGGCCCCGGCTCAGGCGCGTGCCTGGATCGAGGCGGCCGAGCGCGTCATGGTGCTGACCGGCGCCGGCGTGTCGGCCGAATCCGGCGTGCCGACCTTCCGCGATGCGCTGACCGGCCTGTGGGCCCGCTTCAACCCAGAGGACCTGGCGACCGAAGCCGCGTATCGCGAGCATCCGCGCATGGTGTGGGATTGGTACCAGGAGCGCCGCGCGCGCGTGTCGCAGGTGCAGCCGAACCCGGCGCATCTGGCGATTGCCGCGCTGGCCACGCGCAAGACGGTGGCGCTCGTTACGCAGAATGTCGATGGCCTGCACCAGCGGGCCGGCAGCGTGGGCGTGATCGAACTGCACGGCAACCTCTTCGCCAACAAATGGCTGGACGGCTGCGGCAAGTGCGATGTCGCCACGGCCGAGCACGGCCGGCCGCCGCGCTGCGCGGCCTGCGGTGCGATGCTGCGTCCGGGCGTGGTGTGGTTCGGCGAGCGGCTGCCCGTGGTGGCGAACTACCGCGCGGAAGAGGCGGCCAACACGTGCGACGTGTGCCTGGTGGTGGGCACCTCGGGCATGGTGTACCCGGCGGCCGGACTGCCGGGGCTGGCGAAGGACCACGGCGCGCGCGTCATCGTGGTGAATCCGGAGCCGAGCGTGCTGGACGAGACCGCCGATCTCGTCATCCACCAGCCGGCGGGCGTATGCCTGCCCGCCATGCTGGCGTAGTGCTTCACGCCGGCTTCACGCGGCCGCGCGCAGCGGCCCGATCAGACCTTCCAGCTTGACCGCATCCGCCGCGAACAGGCGGATGCCTTCGGCCAGCTTTTCGGTGGCCATCGCGTCGGCGTTCATGTGCCAACGGAACGCGGCCTCGTCGGCGGGCAGGCGGACGAGGTTGGTGGCGTGCGCGTGCTCCGGCGACAGCTTGCGCTCGACCGGCGCGTCGGACTGCTGCAACTGGGCGAGCAGCTCGGGGCTGATGGTCAGCAGGTCGCAGCCGGCCAGTTCGATGATCTGCGAGGTGTTGCGGAAGCTCGCGCCCATCACTTCGGTCGTGTAGCCGAAGCGCTTGTAGTAGTTGTAGATGCGCACGACCGACTGCACGCCGGGGTCGTTGGCGCCGCCTTGCGCGATCGGGTCCCACGCGGCGCCCGCGTCCTTCTTGTACCAGTCGTAGATGCGGCCGACGAACGGCGAGATCAGCTGCACGCCGGCTTCCGCGCAGGCCACGGCCTGGATCAGCGAGAACAGCAGGGTCATGTTGCAGCGGATGCCTTCGGCGCGCAGTTGGTCGGCCGCGCGGATGCCTTCCCAGGTGGAGGCGATCTTGATCAGTACGCGCTCGCGCGGCACGCCGCGCGCTTCGTACAGCGCAATCAGGTGCCTGGCCTTGGCCACCGTGGCGGCGGTGTCGAACGACAGGCGCGCGTCGACCTCGGTCGACACGCGGCCGGGGATGATCGACAGGATTTCGCAGCCGAACGCCACCAGCACGGCGTCGATGATGTCTTCCACGCTGTCGCTGCGGGCATCGCGCACGGCCTGTTCCAGTAGCGGCCGGTATTCGGCCTTCTGCACGGCTTTCAGGATCAGCGACGGATTGGTGGTCGCGTCGTGCGGCGCGTAGGCGCGCATGGCCTGGAAGTCGCCGGTATCTGCGACGACGGTGGTGAACTGCTTGAGCTGATCGAGCTGAGTCATGTTCTGGGTGCAGGTCCGTAGTGCGGGCCGGCGGCGGTCGCCGGGTGTGGTGGATGAATCGATTGTACTCCGCGCCTCCGGTGCCGCTGTGCTGCGGCGGACCGTCGCGGTGATCCGGTACACTACCGGGTTTTCCGATTCCGACCGAGTTTTCGCGATGACGCAGGATGAACTGAAGGCGCTGGTGGCCCAGGCCGCCGCCGACTACGTATTGGCCAACGTGCCCGAGGGCGCCGTGCTGGGTGTCGGCACCGGTTCGACCGCCAACCTGTTCATCGACGCGATGGCGCCGCACAAGGCGCGCTTCGCCGGCGCGGTGTCGAGCTCGGAGGCGTCGACGCGCCGTCTGCAGGGCCACGGTTTTGCCGTGCTGGATCTGAACGAGGTCGATACGATTCCCGTCTACGTGGACGGTGCCGACGAGATCGATGACACGGGCGCCATGATCAAGGGCGGCGGCGGCGCGCTGACGCGCGAGAAGATCGTCGCGTCGGTGGCAGGACGGTTCGTCTGCATCGCCGACGGCAGCAAGCTGGTCGATGTGCTCGGCGCTTTCCCGCTGCCGGTGGAAGTGGTGCCGATGGCACGCGCCGCAGTAGCGCGCCAGCTGGCGGCGCTGGGCGGCCAGCCGCGCCTGCGCATGACCAAGGAAGGCCAGATCTACCAGACCGACAACGGCAATGTGATCCTGGATGTCTCCGGCCTGCGGATCGGCGAGCCGAAGACGCTCGAGGCGCAGATCAACGATATTCCCGGCGTGGTGACGGTCGGCCTGTTCGCCAAGCGCGGCGCCGATGTACTGCTGCTGGGCACCGAAGCGGGCGTGCAGCGCCGCGACTTCTGATCCGCAGCACGCGCCGCGTTTTTCGCGCGGCGCCACCCGCGAAGATGCCGTTCCAGCGCAGGGCTGAACGGCATTTTTCTTTTGCGCAGGCGATGTCATGGGCGCGGCGCCGGTTCG
This sequence comes from Ralstonia nicotianae, assembly GCF_018243235.1. Lineage (NCBI taxonomy): Bacteria > Pseudomonadati > Pseudomonadota > Betaproteobacteria > Burkholderiales > Burkholderiaceae > Ralstonia > Ralstonia nicotianae. The sequence continues at coordinate 2,282,347 of NZ_CP046674.1, read as the reverse complement.
GGGTCATCGGCGTGGATGCGCCGGGTGCAATGGATGCATGCGTGTCCGCCTGGTCGCGCCGTGCATCACGATGGCGCGCGAGCGTGCCGGCGGCCGCGCGAACCGGGCCGCTCGGCCGGACGCATCCGGTACGTGCCGGCGCGCAGCTGCCCCCAGCCGGTGCGGATTTCGCGCGGGCCGGATGCCGTGCTTGACCGGATGGACGCATCCCCGTGGTTTTTGCTATCTACACATGAGCCTGACGCGCGCCGCAGCGCCCGCGCCCAACATCCGTGGAGGTTTTTGAATGAAGCCGACAGCGCAACCCGCCGATGCCCAGCCGGGCGCGGCGCACGGCAGCCGTCTCTACAACGACGATCTGGCGCCGACCGGGGCAGCGCAGCGCACCTGGAAGTGGTATCACTTCGCGGCGCTGTGGGTCGGCATGGTGATGAACATCGCCTCGTACATGCTGGCGGCCGGACTGACGGAGCAGGGCATGTCGCCGTGGCAGGCGGTGCTGACGGTGTTGCTGGGCAACGCCATCGTGCTGGTGCCGATGTTGCTGATCGGTCATGCGGGGGCCAAGCACGGCATTCCGTACGCGGTGCTGGTGCGCACCTCGTTCGGCACGCAGGGGGCGAAGCTGCCGGCGCTGCTGCGCGCCATCGTCGCGTGCGGCTGGTATGGCATCCAGACCTGGCTGGGCGGCAGCGCCATCCATACGCTGCTCAACATCCTGACCGGCAATGCGCTGCACGGTGCGCCGCTGCCGCTGCTGGACATCTCCGCCGCGCAGCTGGCCTGCTTCCTGCTGTTCTGGGCGCTGCAGCTGTACTTCATCGTGCACGGCACTGACTCGATCCGCTGGCTGGAGAGCTGGTCGGCGCCGATCAAGATCGTGATGTGCATCGCGCTGGTGTGGTGGGCCACCGCGAAGGCGGGCGGGGTCGGCTCGATGCTGTCGGCGCCGTCGCAGTTCACGGCGGGCGGCAAGAAGGCCGGGCTGTTCTGGGCGACCTTCTGGCCGAGCCTGACGGCGATGGTCGGCTTCTGGGCGACGCTGGCGCTGAACATTCCGGACTTCACACGCTTCGCCAGATCGCAGCGGGACCAGGTGGTGGGCCAGTCGATCGGGCTGCCGGTGCCGATGGCGCTGCTGTCGGTGATCTCGGTGGTGGTGACCTCGGCCACGGTGGTGATCTACGGCCGGGCGGTCTGGGACCCGATCGACCTGACCAGCCGCATGACGGGCATCGGCGTGGGCATCGCGCTGGTGATCCTGACGCTGGACACCATGTGCTGCAACCTGGCCGCCAACCTGGTGGGGCCGGCCTACGATTTCTCCAGCCTGTGGCCGAAGGGCATCTCGTACAAGACGGGCGGGCTCATCACCGCGACCATCGCCATCGTGATGATGCCGTGGAAGATCCTGGCCACCACGCAGGGCTACATCTTCACGTGGCTGGTCGGCTATTCGGCGCTGCTGGGGCCGGTGGCGGGGATCATGATGGTCGACTACTTCCTGATCCGCGGCACGCGGCTCGAGGCGCGCGCGCTGTTCGACGAGCGCGGCGAGTATGCCTACACCGGCGGCTGGAACCTCGGCGCGGTGGCGGCGCTGGCGGTGGGTGTGCTGCCCAATCTGCCCGGCTTTCTGCATACCGCGTTTCCGGCGTCGTTCCCGAACGTGCCGGCGTTCTTCAATACGCTCTACACCTATGCGTGGTTCGTCGGGCTGGTGCTGGCGTCCATTGTCTATGGCGCGTGGATGAAGCTGCGCGGCAGTCCGCGTGCGCGCGTGGCAAGCACCTGAGCTGCCGCCGCCGCCTGCGCGCGGATCTTCGCACGGGCCTCACGGGATGCTCCGCGCTGCGTCACCATGCACCCGCGTGCAATGCGTCGGGGATGGTCGCCTGTGTGATGCGAGCGTCATGGCAGAGCGCGCTGACGCCTTAAATGTGAATATTTTTGAATATTGGATTAAGTGAGGCGTTAAGCGGCCGATAAGGCGGTCACGGCGACGGAAAGACGTCGCCCGGCACGCGGCGCCGGCATCACGCCCTGACGAGGAGGCGGAAGCGGGCCCGCGCGTGCCGATGCAGACAGTCGTCTCTACGGAATCCCCATGAAACTCGCGATCAAGCTTCCCCTGGCCTTTGCCGCAGCGCTGCTGCTGATGTTTGCCGGGGCGATCTACGGCATTGTGTCCCTCAACGGGTCGATCACCGAATACAACACCACGGTCCAGGCGCGCGTGGCCGACGAGCGCGCGGTGACCAGCATGCTGGTCAACTTCAAGACCCAGGTGCAGGAGTGGAAGGACACGCTGCTGCGCGGCAAGGTCCAGGCCACGCGCGACAAGCACTGGGCCGCCTTCGGCCAGCGCGAGCAGGACGTTGCCGGGCAGGCCCGGGCGCTGCAGGCGTCGCTGCCGCCGGGCAAGAGCCGTGATCTGGTCGGCCAGTTCGCGGCCGCCCACGCGACGATGGGACAGGGCTATCGGAAGGGCTACGAGTCCTTCGTTGCGGCGGCGTTCGATCCGACGGTGGGCGATCAGGTGGTGACCGGGGTGGACCGCGAGCCGTCGAGGCTGCTCGACGAGGCGGCGCGCGAGATCGCGGCGGAAAGCGCCGCGGTGTCGGCCCGCACGGCGGCGACGGCGCACACGGTACTGGTGGTCAGCGTCGTGCTGATGCTGGTGGCGTTCGGGTTGGGCCTGGCCGGTGCGTTCCTGTTCAGCCGCTCGATCACGCGGCCGCTGTCGCGCGCGGTCGAGGTGGCGCGCACGGTGGCGCAGGGCGATCTGGGGAGCGCGTTCGAGGCGCGCGGCTCCGACGAGATCGCGCAACTGCTGATCGCGCTCAGGGAGATGCAGGGCAGCCTGGCCAAGGTGGTGAGCGAGGTGCGGCGCAATGCAGAAGGCGTGGCCTCGGCCAGTGCGCAGATCGCTTCGGGCAACCTGAACCTGTCGTCGCGTACCGAGGAGCAGGCGGCCTCGCTGGAGGAGACCGCCGCCAACATGGGCGAGCTGACCTCGACCGTGCGCCTCAATTCCGAGAATGCCGTGCAGGCGTCGACGCTGGCCGGCCACGCCTCCGATACGGCGGCGCGCGGCGGCAAGGTGATGACCGACGTGGTCGAGACCATGCAGGGCATTTCGGAGAGCTCGGCCAAGGTGGGCGAGATCATCGGCGTGATCGACAGCATTGCGTTCCAGACCAACATCCTCGCGCTCAACGCGGCGGTCGAGGCCGCGCGTGCCGGCGAGCAGGGGCGCGGGTTTGCGGTGGTGGCGGGCGAGGTGCGCACGCTGGCGCAGCGCAGCGCCTCGGCGGCCAAGGAGATCAAGGGCCTGATCGGCCAGTCGGCCGAGCGGGTGGAAGCCGGCGCGCGGCTGGTGCAGGAGGCCGGCGGCATCATCGACGAGATCGTGGCCTCCGTGCAGCGCGTGACGCAGATCGTGTCGGAGATCTCGTCGGCCTCGGCCGAGCAGAGCACCGGCATCGAGCAGGTGAACATCGCCGTCGGGCAGATCGAGGAAGTGACGCAGCAGAACGCCGCGCTGGTGGAAGAGGCCTCGGCCGCGGCGCAGCAGATGGCCGACCAGGCCGACGCGCTGCGCCGCGCGGTGGCGATCTTCCGGGTGGACGGCGAGGCCGGGCGGGCATAGCGGGCATCGCGCATCGTGTGCATAGGGTGCATATCGCGCCCAAAGAAAAAGCCGTTCAGCGCAAACTGAACGGCTTTTTTGTGCCCCGCGCGTGGACGGGCGCTTCGGCCTCAGGCCGACGGCGGCGGCACGTAGCCCGAGGCCTGGTCGGCGCCTTCGCCGAAGAAGTACTTCTCGGTCTGCTTGAGCAGGTATTGGCGCGCGCGCGTATCCGCCATGTTCAGGCGGTTCTCGTTGATCAGCATGGTCTGGTGCTTGAGCCAGCCGGCCCAGGCCTCTTTCGAGACGCTTTGCCAGATCTTTTTGCCCAGTTCGCCGGGCAGGGGCGGGAAGTCGAGGCCTTCGGCTTCCTTGTTGAGCTTGACGCAGTGGACCATGCGGGCCATGGGGATTCCTCGTTTTGACGAATGGTGGGACCTGTGCAGCAGGTCCGCAACTCGGCATTTTAAGCCACGCTCGGCAATGCCATGGCGCCGGAAGGGCCTTCGGGCGTCGGGCCGGCCCGGCCAGTGGCGTCGGCTGCGCAATTTCCGGCATGTGCGCCGATGGCAGCCATGCCGCCACCGGCTTTTACAGCGCGAGACGCGACCCTGCGTCGGTGCGAATCAGAACACGTGCACGATGCCGGTGTAGACCCCTTGCTGGCTGGCGCCCGCTGCGGGTTTGCCGCCGTTGGCCTCCACCGAGAACGTCGATTGCTTGCCGTTGAGGACGGTTCCAACGGTGCCATACAGCAACGTGCGTTTCGACAACGCGTAGTTGACGCCCAACGTCAGCAGCGTACCGGTGCCGCCGCCGTGGTTCCGGTGGGTCCTGTAGACGCCGCCGACCAGCGTCGCCGCCGGTGTCATCTGGTAGTTGGTCCCGATCCAGTAGGTCTGCTGCCGCGTCGCGCCGGTCGGGTTGTCGGCATCCGCGATCGTGTTGCCGCTGGACTGGATCTGGCTGTATCCGCCGAACAGCTTGGCATCGCCGATTTGATAGGTCCCGCCCGCGGTATATAGGCGGGATGCCGTGTAGAGATTGGTGAATTGCCCCGCGCTGTCACGGATGTCTTCGTAGAATCCTTTGAGCATGAGCGGGCCGTTCTGGTAACCGATGCTGGCGGCAAGCTGCCTGCCTGCGTTGAAGTTGCCGGCCGTGCCGTTCAGCCCGGCTTGGGCGCGGAATGACCAGCCGCCCCAGACCGGCGAGTTGTAGGTGATCGCCTTGGTGCGCGACCCCCACGTCCGATTGCCCTGGAAGGTCGCGGCGCTCATGAATTGCAGCCCCATGGGATCGATCGTGTAGACCTCGCTGTCGGGAATGCCCATGGCGCGGCCGACCAGCAGCGTCCCGTACGTGCTGCTGGACAGCCCCGCCACGGCGTAGCGGTTGAAGAGGCCGCCGGAGGCCACGCCATCGGCGGAAGTGAAGCCGTTTTCGAGGTTCATCACCGCCTTCAGGCCGCCCCCGAGGTCTTCGCTGGCACGCAGGCCCCACATGCTGGTGCCCCATTGATTGCTGCCGTACTGCAGTCTGCCGGCGGATTGGCCGCTGCCGGTGTCGATCTTGTTCGTATAGTCGATCCCTCCGGCAACGCGTCCATACAGCGTGACGCCGTTTTGGGCGCTGGCAAGACCGCAAGCGACGGCAAGCGCCGCAGCCGCGGTGAAGCGTACCGATACACGCTGGGCACTGCATTGCCGGCGCGATGTTCTAGCCTTGATGCTCATGACGTCTGTCTCCTCGATCTGGCAGGTAAGCCGCCTGCGCTACGATGGCGATGAGCTATCGCCTATTTTTTTTTGCGCTCGGATGCGATGGCAGATCGCGCGCGCGATCTCGCTCGCCACGCTTGCACGGTTGCCGTGCGTGGGAAGAAGGGGGTGCTGATGTTGGTGCGGGAGCGATACGAGGCTTAGTCCGAAGGCGGACGCAGCATCCACTCATGGACCGGGTCGTTCCGGAAGGCCCACGCCCGGCTCGGACCGGCCATCACGTTCAGGTAATACAGGCTGTAGCCGTGCGGCGCGACCACCGGGTGGTAGCCGCGCGGCACCATGACGACGTCGTGATTCTCGACGGCGCAGGCTTCGTCCAGGCTGCGGTCATCGGTGTAGACGCGCTGGAACGCAAAGCCCTGGGGCGGGTTGAGCCGGTGGTAGTAGGTTTCCTCCAGCACGGTTTCGCCGGGCTCGGCGTCGCTGTCGTGCTTGTGTGGCGGATAGCTGCTGGAATGGCCGGCCGGGGTCACCACCTCCACCACGAGCAGCCGGTCGGCCGCCGGGTTGTCGCCCATCAGGATGTCGCAGACGTAGCGGGTGTTGCTGCCACTGCCGCGCACGGTGCGGCGCATCCGCTCGCCGTCGAGGCGGTGCACGACCTTGTCGCCGCTGATGCAGGGCGCGGTGCAGAGCGCGACTTCCGCGTCGCGCGTGGCGGTGATCGTGACGGTCTTGCCGCCGGGCACGTACAGGGCATCGGGCGACACGTCGTCGAACACGCTGTCGCGCTTGCCCAGGCCCTCAAACGTGGTGCCGTCGACCTCGGCGCGGATCGTGCCGGTCAGCACGACCACGCACAGCTCGCGCGTACCGGTTTCCACCGTTTCGTGGTCGCCGGCCGCCAGGCGCAGCGCGCGAAAGCCGACGTGCTTCCAGCCGGCGGATTCCGGCGTGACATTGCATATCTCGCGCTCCGGCAACGCCTTGACCAGCAATGGAGAGATCGTCATGGAAAGCTCCTTTCGCAAAGCGGTGGCGGCGCAGGTCAGGCGCCCAGCCGGTCGACCAGCGCGCGCAGCGTTTCGTAGCCCTTCTTCGCGTATTGATAGCTCGGCGCGACAGCCGGGTCCTGCTCGGCTTCGACGACGAGCCAGCCTTCGTAGCCGGCGTCCTTGAGTGTGCGCAGCGTGGCCTCGTAGTCGAGGGCGCCGTCGCCCGGCACGGTGAAGGTGCCGTTGATCACGCCGTTCAGGAAGCTCCAGCTGTCGTTGCGGGCCTGGGCGATCAACTGCGGGCGAACGTCCTTGCAATGGACGTGCGCAACGCGCGACACGTGCCGCTTGAGCAGTGCGACGGGGTCGGCCGCGCCGCCGAAGTATGCGTGGCCGGTGTCGAACAGCAGGAAGACCTTCTGCGGGTCGGTCAGCGACATCAGGCGGTCCACGTCGCCGGGGGATTCGACGTACGCGCCCATGTGATGGTGGTAGGCGAGCTTGATCCCGTAGGTCTCGAGCAGATACGCGCCGAACGCGTTCAGGCGTTGCGCGTAGCGCTGCCAGGCGGCGGCGTCGGGGAAGCGGGGCCGCTTCGAGACCGGCGTGTCGATCTGGCCCTGGATCGTGCCGGCGCATTCGCCGTACACGACCACCTTCACGTCGTTGTACTGCAGCTTGGCCATGTGAGCCTTGCCGCGCTCGATTTCGGCGGCGACCGCCTCGGCATCGGTCTTGCCGGGCTCGACCTCCGCGAGAAAGCCGGAGTACCAGCCCGACACGCAGACCAGCCCGTATTCGTTCAACTTCGCTTTCAGCTCGGGGCCGCTCTTCGGAAACTTGTTGCCGAGCTCGAAGCCCGCATAGCCGATTTCCGCGCCTTCCTTCAGGGCGGTCTCGAGCGGCGTTTCGCCGCCGAGCGATGGCAGGTCATCGTTCATCCACGACAGCGGGTTGATGCCGATACGAACGTTCCAGGTCATATGAATCTTCCTCGGGTGATGATGGGGGGAATCGGCGTGGGCCGCTGCGGCTGCCCGCGCCAGGCAGGTCAGTGCCGCTGCCGTGTCTTGGCTTCGAGGTAGGCGCGCCGTGCGCTCCTGACCTCGGGGCGGGTGGAGGTTTCCGGAACCGCGACGTCCCACCACGCGCCGCCATCGTCGGTGGTGCGATGGTGCGTGGTGTCGATCACCAGGACCTGGCTCCTGGTCGCCGCGCGCGCGCGCTTCATCTCGCGGCGCAGCTCCGGGATGTCACGCACGTGCACGGCTTCGGCGCCCATCGAACGGGCATGCATCGCGAAATCGATGGACGAGCGCTCGCCGCCTTCGGGCACGCAGTCGTCGAGCATGTTGTTGAAGCTTGCGCCGCCGCATTTGAGCTGCAGCCGTTCGATGCAGCCGTAGCCGCGGTTGTCGAGGATGACGACGATGATCTTCTTGCCGAGCATGACCGACGTGGCCAGCTCGGCGTTGAGCATCATGTACGAGCCGTCGCCGACGATGACGATCACTTCGCGCTCGGGGCGCGCGAGCTTGGCGCCCAGGCCGCCGGCCACCTCGTAGCCCATGCACGAATAGGCGTAGTCCATGTGGTAGTTGCCCGGCAGGCCGCAGCGCCAGAGCTTGTGCAGCTCGGCGGGCAGCGTGCCGGCCGCGCAGACGACGATGTCGTGGCGCGCGCTGTCCAGCCCGGCATCTGCCGCGGATTCGCGCACCGCGCCGATCACCTCGGCGTCGTAAGGCTGCGTGTCGTTCGGAACATGGCTGGTCAGCGCCGTGACGCGGGCGACCCAGGTGGCGGCCTGGTCGCGGCAGCCGGCTGTCCACGCCGGGTCGGTGTGCCAGCCGACCAGTTCGGCGCTGACCTGGGCGAGTCCGGTGCGGGCATCGGCCACCAGCTGCCGGCCGCGTTTCTTGCCGGCGTCGAACGGCTGGACATTCAGGCTGAGCAGCGTCGCGTGGCCGTAGAGCGCGTGCGAGCCGGTGGTGAAGTCTTGCAGCCGGGTGCCGACCGCGAACACGACATCGCATTGTTCGGCCGCGCGATTGGCGGCGGGCGAGCCCGTCACGCCGATCGCACCGAGATTGAGCGGGTGGTCCCACGCGAGGCTGCCCTTGCCGGCCTGCGACTCCGCAACCGGCACGCCATGCGTTTCGGCAAAGGCGCGCAAGGCGTCCCAGGCCTGGCTGTACAGCACGCCGCCGCCGGCCACAATCAGCGGCTTCCTGGCGGACTTGAGCAGGGCGACGGCGTCGGCCAATTCGACAGGGTCGGCCGGCTGGCGGCGCATGCGGATCAGCGGCGGCTCGAAGAAGCGCTCCGGCCAGTCGTGCGCAAAGGTCTGCACGTCCTGCGGCAATGCCAGGCAGACCGGGCCGCACTGGGCTGGGTCGGTCATCACCTGGATCGCGCGGGGCAGGGCGACCAGCAATTGTTCGGGCGTGGTGATCCGGTCGAAGTAGCGCGTCACCGGGCGGAAGCAGTCGTTGGCGCTGAGGTCGCCCTGTTCGAAGCTCTCGACCTGCTGCAGCACGGGATCGGGCTGGCGCGACACGAAAATGTCGCCGGGCAGGAGCAGCAGCGGCAGCCGGGCCACGTGCGCGAGCGCGGCCGAGGTGAGCATGTTGGTGGCGCCGGGGCCGATGCTCGAGGTGGCGGCCATCATGCGCTGGCGGAAGTGGGCTTTGGCGAAGGCGACCGCCGCGTTGGCCATGCCTTGTTCGTTGTGCGCGCGCAGCGTCGGCAGCCGGTCTTGCTCGGCTTGCAGCGCTTCGCCGAGCCCGGCCACGTTGCCGTGGCCGAAGATCGCGAACACGCCGCCGCAATACGGCAGGATTTCGGTGCGGCCGTCGGGCTGCATGACTTCGGCCCGCAGCGCGGCCAGATAGCGGACCAGCGCCTGGCTGACGGTCAGTCTCACGGTGGTTTTCACTGTCGAATTCGTCGCTCGTGATGGTCGGGCGGTTCAGGCGGCGGAGCGGGCGTCGGCGCGGCGGCCCAGCCACGCATCGGCCAGTTGGGCAAAGTTGTCGGCCACCTCGTCGATGAATGCCTGGTCGGAGATGTCGCCGCGCAGCCATTTCAGCGAGGCGTCTGCCCACAGCGTGCGCCCGACCATGAAGCCCTTGACGATCGGGTTGGTTGCCAAGCGGAAGCTGTCGACCAGATATTGCAGCGGCTGGTTCAGCCCGAGGATCACCGCGCCACGGCAGTGCGCGTCGCGTTCGGTGATGAGCGCTGCGAGCTGCGTCCAGCCGTCGGCGCTCATGGGCGCGAGCTTCCACCATTCGGGGCGGACGCCCAGGTTGTAGACGCGCGCGACCGTGCGCAGCACGGCATCGTCTTCGGTGCCGGCCAGCGTGAACGGGCGCGGCGGAATGATCTCCAGCAGCAGTTCGTTGCCGCTCTCGCGGGTGGCTTCCCAGAGTTCGAGCACTTTCTGCTCCTGGTCCACGCGCAGCGTTGCCGGATCGTCCGGGTGGTAGTGCACGAGGCACTTGACGACCTGTTCCGTCGGCCAGCGGATGAGCGCGGAGCCGACCGAGCGTGTGTCATCGAAGCGCAGCGGACGGGAGCCCGGCAGTTCCACGGGGCGCCCGACCCACCAGCCGCGCCCGGTTGCCGAGGCGAGTGCGTCGCTGCCGTAAGCGCCGCCGTCGATCAGCACGCCGACGTGGCCGTGAAGGGCGCGCTCGCGCTCGACCTGCTCGGCGGCGCGCACCAGCAGTTGCTTGAGCGTCTTGATGCGGGATTCGCCGGCGCCGGCCTGGACGGCCAGATCGTAGAACTGGCTGCGGTGGTCGAAGGCCATCACGCACAGGTCGTCCCAATGGGGACGGGCCACCGTCACGCGATGCAGATGGGCGAGCTCGCGATCGGCGTCGACGCCGGGATGGCGGCTGCCGCCGAACCAGTGCGCGAGTTCCGCGGGCGTCGGCATGGCGGCCGAACACGCGTGGCGCGACACGACGATCGCGCCGCACGCATTGGCGATGCGGGCGGATTCCGCCCAGCCCTTGCCGCGCAGCAGTCCCGAGAGCAACCCCGACAGGAACGCGTCGCCGGCGCCGAGCACGTTGAGCACTTCGACGCGCTCGCCGGGGAAAGTGGGCGCGTCTTCGATGCGCCCGGGAACCGCGCCTTCGATCACGCAGCAGCCGAGCGCGCCGCGCTTGACGACCAGCACCGCGCCCGAGATCTGGCGGACCGCGCGCAGCGAGGCCATCAGATCGCGCGGCACGCCGCCGGCGATCAGGAATTCCTCTTCGGTGCCGACCAGGAGGTCGAACTCGCCGAGCGCCTGCTGCAATTGCCGCGTCACGTGCGCATCGGGCACGTAGCGGTGTTCGCCGGCGCCGCGGCTGGTCAGGCCCCACAGCACCGGCCGGTAGTCGATATCCAGGATGCGCACGGCGCCGTGGCGGCGGGCGTAGGCGAGCGCTGTCAGCGAGGCCTCGCGCGTGGTGGGCGTCGACAGGTGGGTGCCCGTGATCGCCAGCGCGCGGCAGCCGGCGATGAAGCCCTCGTCGATGCCGTCGGCGCGCACGGCCATGTCGGCACAGTTCTCTCGCACGAACAGCAGCGGGAAGGTGTCGCGGTCTTTCAGCCCGAGCAGCACCAGCGCGGTGAGGCGCTCCGGATCGGTCTGGAGCTGGCTGGTGTCGCAGCCTTCGCGTTCCAGGGTTTCACGCAGGAAGCGGCCCATCTGCTCGTCGCCGACGCGCGAGATCATCGCGGTTTTCAGGCCCAGCCGCGCCACGCCGAACGCCACGTTGCCGGACGAGCCGCCCAGATACATCTGGAAGCTGCGCGCGTCTTCCAGGCGGCTGCCGATCTGCTGCGCATACAGGTCCACGGCAACCCGGCCCAGGCAGGCCAGATCGATGGGGCGGTCACTCGGAAAGTTCAACGGGCTCATGTCCACTCGTCATGCTCGCGGCCGGCGCACGGATGCACCGACAGGTTGAGGGCCGGTTGGGCGGATGGCCGTCTTGGGAGCGTGCTTGCCGCAACGGACATCCGCCTTGCCGGACATGCAAGGCTGCGGACGAAGTCTAGATTTTTTGGAAATCGCTTTCCCTAGGTGTAAATACGTAGAAATAAATTTCCAAAAACGATCGGGCGTGAACTAGAGTTTCGTCCTGAAGCCCAGGCTTGATCCGGGGCTTGGCATGGCGGTGCATCGAACACCGCCTTTCGCCCCAAGACAAGGAGACTGATTCATCATGAAGAACACGCTGATGGCCGCCGCCGCGGCCGCCGCCATTCTTGCCACGCCGCTGGCGCACGCCGAGAAGATCGGCGTGGCGATGGCGCTCTTCGACGACACGGGCCTGACCCTTCTGCGCAACGGCATCGCCGACACGGCGAAGAAGCATGGCGCGACCGTCCAGATCGAGGATGCCGGCAACGACGTCGGCAAGCAACTCAGTCAGGTCCAGAACATGATTGCGCAGAAGGTCGACGCGATCATCGTCAACCCGGTCGACACCGACGCGACGCCCAAGATCACGAGGATGGTGACCGAGGCGAAGATCCCCCTGGTCTACGTGAATCGCAAGCCGGTGGATTTCGACAAACTGCCGGCCGGCGTGGCGGTGGTGGCGTCCGACGAGCGGCTCTCGGGCACGCTGCAGGCCCGGCAGGTGTGCAAGCTGCTCGGCGGCAAGGGCGATCTCCTGGTGCTGATGGGCGAGCTCTCCAATGAATCGGCGCGCGCCCGGACCAAGGACATCGAGGACGTGATCGCGACCAACGCGTGTGCCGGCATGAAGATCGTCGACAAGCGCGAAGGCAGGTGGAGCCGTACGCTGGGCCAGGACATCACGATGAACTGGCTGAGTACGGGCATGAAGTTCGACGCGATCGTCTCGAACAACGACGAAATGGCGATCGGTGCGATCAATGCCTTGAAGTCGGCCAGGAAGTGGACGCCGAAGACCATCGTGGCCGGCATCGACGCCACCCCCGACGGGCTCGCCTCGATGCGCAGCGGAGACCTGAAGGTTTCTGTCTTCCAGAACCTGCCCGGGCAGGGCGCTGCGGCGATCGATGCAGCGATCAAGCTGGCGAAGAAGCAGCCGGTGGAGCGCTTCGTGAACGTGCCGTTCGAGCTCGTCACGCCAGAGAACCTGACCCAGTACGCCAAGCACTGACCCACGATCGCCGCAGCCGCGCGGGCATGCCATGCGCCGGCCCGCACTCGTCTTCCGAGGAGCGTCCATGTCCATAGCCGTGTTGGATCGGCCGATGTCCCGCCAGGACACGCCGTCCGCTTCGTCAGTCCCGTCCGCCTGCGACTGCCTGCTGGAAGTTCGTGGCGTCGGCAAATCCTTTCCCGGCGTGGTCGCGCTCGACGACGTGCGGCTGCGCGTGCGGCGCGGCACCGTTCATGCGCTGATGGGCGAGAACGGTGCCGGCAAGTCCACGCTGATGAAGATCATTGCCGGCGTGCATGCGCCGGACAGGGGCGAGATCCGCCTCAAGGGCGAGCCGGTCGTGCTGCACGGCCCGCTCGACGCGCTCAATCGCGGCATTGCGATGATCCATCAGGAACTGAACCTGATGCCGTACATGACCGTGGCCGAGAACATCTGGATTCGGCGCGAGCCCAGGAACCGCTGCGGCCTGGTCGATCACGCCGAACTGCGCCGGCGCACGCAGGCGCTGTTCGCCCGGCTGGCGATCGACATCGACCCGGAGGCCGAAGTGCGCACGCTGACGGTGGCAAGCCGCCAGATGGTCGAGATCGCGAAGGCCGTGTCGTTCGACTCCGAGGTGCTCATCATGGATGAGCCGACGTCGGCGCTGAGCGATGTCGAAGTCCACCATCTGTTCCGCATCATTCGCCAGCTGCGCGAGCAGGGCAAGGGCATCGTCTACATCACGCACAAGATGGACGAGCTGTTCGAGATCGCCGACGAGTTCTCGGTGTTCCGCGACGGCAAGTCCATCGGCACGCATGCGGCGAGCGACGTCACGCGCGACGACATCATCCGCATGATGGTCGGGCGCGAGATCACGCAGATGTTTCCCAAGGCGGATGTGCCGATCGGCGACGTCGTGCTGTCGGTGAAGAACCTGTGCCTCCACGGCGTGTTCCGCGACGTGAGCTTCGATTTGCGCGCGGGCGAGATTCTTGGCGTCGCGGGCCTGGTCGGCTCGGGGCGCTCGAACGTGGCGGAGGCGCTGTTCGGCGTCGTGCCGGCCAGCAGCGGCGAGATCCGGCTCGACGGCGAGCGGGTCAGCATCCGCACGCCCGCGCAGGCGATGCGGTACGGCATGGCCTTCCTGACCGAAGACCGCAAGGACACGGGCTGCTTCCTGAACCTCGACCTGCTCGCCAACATGGAAGCCGCGGTGCTGCAGCGCCACTACATGACATGCGGCTTCGTGCGGCGTGGCGCGCTGAAGCAGGATTGCGAGGCCATGAGCCGCACGCTGCGGGTGAAGTCGCCGGGGCTGCACGAAGAAATCCAGAACCTGTCGGGCGGCAACCAGCAGAAGGTGCTGATCGGCCGCTGGCTGCTGACCCACCCGCGGATCCTGATCCTGGACGAGCCGACGCGCGGCATCGATGTCGGCGCGAAAGCCGAGATCCACCGTCTCGTGAGCGCGCTGGCGGGCGAGGGCGTGGCGGTGCTGATGATCTCGTCGGAGATGCCGGAAGTGCTGGGCATGAGCGACCGGATCATGGTCATGCACGAAGGCCGCGTGACCGGCATCGTCGATCGCAAGGACGCGAGCCAGGTCCGGGTCATGGAACTGGCTTCCCGCTGAGCAGGGGACCCGGCATGGAGACAAGGGACATGGGAACTTCCAATGCAATCGCACACGCGCAGCCGATGCTGGGCAAGCCGCGGCGCGCCAGGTGGCCGCAGGAACTGAGCATTTTCCTGGTGCTGGTCGGCATCGGCCTGTTCTTCGAGGCCGCAGGCTGGATGGTGGTCGGCCAGAGCTTTCTCTTCAACGCGGAGCGGCTGCAGATCATCATCCTGCAGATGGCGGTGATCGGCATCATCGCCGTGGGGGTGAACCTCGTCATCATCACCAGCGGCATCGATCTGTCTTCCGGCTCGGTGGTGGCCGCCGCCGCGGTCGTATCGGCCAGCCTCGCGCAGGTGTCGGACTTTCCGCGCGCGGTGTTTCCGCACCTGACCGATCTGCCGGTGATCTGGCCCGTGCTGGCCGGCGTCTGCGTCGGGCTGCTGGTCGGGCTGATCAACGGCTCCCTGATCGCCTTGACCGGCATCCCGCCGTTCATCGCGACGCTGGGCACGATGGTGGCCGCGCGCGGGTTTGCCAAATGGTTCACCAACGGCACGCCCGTGTCGATGCTGACCGACCCGTTCGCGGCCATCGGTGCGGGCGCCAATCCGGTGATCATCTTCCTCGTGATCGCGGCGATCTTCCATGTGGTGCTGCGCTATACGCGCTTCGGCAAGTACACGTACGCGATCGGCGCCAACCGCCAGGCGGCCGTGGTCTCGGGCATCAACGTGCACCGCCAGCTGATCTGGGTCTACGCGATTGCCGGTGTGCTCAGCGGCATTGCCGGCACGGTGACGGCGGCGCGCGCCATCTCAGGGCAGTCGGGCATGGGCGTCATGTATGAGCTGGACGCGATCGCGGCGGTCGTGATCGGCGGCACCTCGCTGTCCGGCGGCCTGGGGCGCATCACGGGCACGGTGATCGGCGTGCTGATCCTGGGCGTGATGGCGTCGGGCTTCACGTTCATCCGCATCGACGCGTACTACCAGGAGATGGTCAAGGGCGCCATCATCGTCGCGGCGGTCGTCGCCGACCAGTACCGCAACAAGAAGACGCGCCGCTGACCGGCCGCTACGAACCCCTTTGCCGCTTTCTGAAGTGACATCGATTTCCGAATGACCAGAGGAACCGGGATGAAGATCGCGCTGGACCCCTACATGATTCGCCACCTGCCGCTCGACGCACTGCCCGGTGCCGTCGCCGAGCTGGGTTATGACCAGATCGAGCTGTCGCCGCGCAGCGATTTTCTCGACTGGTGGGTGATGCCGCGCGCCACCCGCGAGCGCATGGCCGCGTTCAGGCAGGCGATGCGATCGAGCGGCGTCGGGCTGGCGTCGCTGCAGCCGATGTATCGCTGGGCCAGCCCGTTCGAGGACGAGCGGCAATGGGCGGTCCGCTGCTGGCGCAAGGCCATCGAAGTCGCGGTCGAGATGGAGTGCAGGCTGATGGTGTCCGAATTCGGTCGCGGCGCCTCGCCGGAGCGGTCGGTGGGCGAGCGCCCCGGCGCGAATCCAAAGGAGATGTGCGAAGCCGCGTGGTTCCGCTCGATGGACGAGCTGCTGCCGATGTTCGAACGCGAGGGCATCACGCTGTCGGTGGAGCCGCATCCGGAAGACTGGATCGAACAGATGCAGCCGGCCGTCGACATCGTGAAGAACATCGGCTCGACGGCGCTGAAGCTGTCGTACATCGCGCCGCACACGTTCTATTACGGCGACGACATGGCAGCGATGATCCGCGAGGCCGCGCCGGTGCTGGCGCACGTGCGTGTCGCCGATACGTTCGACCACCGCAAGAGCAGCCAGCTGCGCTACATCGTCAATCCGCCCGGCTCGACGCACATCCGTGTGCACCAGCACCTCGACATCGGCCAGGGCGAGATCGACTGGGATGTGTTCTTCGGCGCGCTGGGCGAGGTCGGCTTCGACGGCGTCATGTCGTCCTGCGTGTTCGCCTGGGAAGACCGCGCGGAGGCATCATCCCGCTTCATGCGCGGTGAACTGCAACGTTACATCGACCGATATTTCCGCGGCGCCGTGCGCTGAATCCACCAATCGACCCCAACCATGAACCACCGCATCCAATTTGGCATCAACCGGATCAGCGCACCGCGCCAGACGTTCGCCGACTATCTGGCCATGTGCAAGCGCATCGGCGTTTCGGCCATCGAGATCCGCAACGACCTGAAAGGCGTGGAGATCAGCGACGGCACGCCGGCCGCCGAACTGAAGGCGCAGGCCGAGCAGGCCGGCATTGTCATCCGCTCGATCAACGCGCTGTATCCGTTCGACGTGTTCGACGCCGGGCTCGAGGCCCGGGCGCGCTCGATGGCCGCCTACGCGCGCGCCTGCGGCGCCCAGGCGCTGGTGATGTGCCCGCTCAACAGCCGGGACGACCAGCGGACCGAGGCCGAGCGCCGCCGGGATCTGGTGCACGCGCTGCGCAGGCTGCGCCCGATTCTGGACGAGCACGGTATCGAAGGGCTGGTCGAGCCGCTCGGCTTCGAGGAATGCGTCCTGCGCCGCAAGTCCGATGCCGTCGAAGCCATCTATGCCGCCGCCGGCGAGCGGCATTTCAAGCTGGTGCACGACACGTTCCACCACCACCTGGCCGGCGAGGACATCTTCTTTCCCGACCTGACGGGGCTCGTGCATGTGTCGGGCGTCGAATCGGCGGAGCTCGACGCGCGCGACATGCGCGATGGCCACCGCGTCCTGGTCGGGCAGGGTGACCGGCTCGGCAATATCGCGCAACTGCGGACGCTGCTCGATCGCGGCTACCGGGGCCTGGTGTCGTTCGAGCCGTTCGCGGCCGAAGTGATGGAGGCGGAGAACAGCGAGGCGTTGCTTGCCGAGAGCATGCACTACATCCACCACGCATTGTCTTGACACGCTGGACGACAAGGAAAACGGTATGACTCTGCAAATTGGGGTGATCGGCTGCGGCGCGATCGGCCAGGACCACATCCGGCGGCTGACGCGCACGCTGTCGGGCGCGCGCGTGGTGGCCGTGAACGACATCGATCCGACGCAGGCACACGCCGCCGTGGCGAATCACGGCCTGAATGCCGAGGTGTACGCGAACGGCGGCGATCTGATCGAGGCGCCGGACGTGCAGGCGGTGCTGGTCACGTCGTGGGGGCCGACGCACGAGGAATTTGTCCTGAAGGCGATCGCGCAAGGCAAGCCGGTGTTCTGCGAGAAGCCGCTGGCGGTGACCGCCGACGGTTGCATGCGGATCGTCGCGGCCGAGCAGGCGCACGGCCGCAGGCTGGTGCAGGTGGGCTTCATGCGCCCATACGACGCCGGCTATCGTGCGCTCAAGCAGGTGATCGACAGCGGCACGATCGGCGCACCGCTGATGCTGCATTGCGCGCACCGCAACCCGTCGGTCGGCGAACGCTATATGACCGACATGGCGATCACCGACACGCTGATCCACGAACTCGACGTGCTGCGCTGGCTGACCGGCGACGACTATGTCAGCGCGCAGGTCGTCTATCCGAGGAAGACGCGCCACGCGTCTTCGCATCTCGCCGATCCGCAGATCGTGCTGCTGGAGACGGCGCAGGGCGCGCGCATCGACGTGGAGATTTTCGTCAACTGCCAGTATGGCTACGACATCCAGTGCGAGGTGGTTGGCGAGAACGGGATTGCCACGCTGCCGGACCCGCAGGCGGTGTCGCTCAAACATGCGGCCAGGCATGCGATCGCGATCCTGACCGATTGGAAGGACCGCTTCATCGCCGCGTACGACGTCGAGTTGCAGGCCTTCATCGATGGCGTGCAAGGGGGCGCATTGACCGGCCCATCGGCGTGGGATGGCTATGCCGCGGCGGTTGCCGCCGACGCCTGCGTGCGGGCACAGAAGAGCGGCGCGATCGAGCGCATCGAGATGGCGGCGAGGCCAGCGTTCTATCGGGGCTGAGTCCGGCCGCGGCCCCAACGAATGGAATCCACCGATATGACGATGAAAATCGGCTGTGCGCCCTGCTGCTGGGGCGTGGACGACGTGAGGAATCCGCACCTGCCGCCCTGGCGCCGGGTGCTGTCCGAAGCGTCGCTGGCGGGCTACTCGGGCATCGAGCTCGGACCTTATGGCTATCTCCCGCTGGAGGCGGATGTCGTGCGGGCCGAGCTGGACGCGCGGGGCCTGAGCATCACGGCCGGCACGATCTTCGACGACCTGGTGTCGCCGGAGAATCTGCCGAGCCTGCTGCGCCAGACGCGCGAGATCTGCGCGCTGATCCGGCAACTGCCGCCATTGCCGACCCAGGCCGGTCAGCGTTATCCCGCGCCGTACCTCGTGGTGATGGACTGGGGGCACCCGGAGCGTGATTACACGGCAGGCCACCCGGAGCGCGCGCCGCGGCTGTCCGATGCACAGTGGGCGGGCATGGTCGAACACATCCGGCAGATCGCGGAGGTGGCCCGCGGCGAGTTCGGCGTGCGCGCGGTCATCCACCCGCATGCCGGCGGCTATCTCGAATTCGACGACGAGATCGACCGGATCGTCGCCGATATCCCCGCCGAAACGGCCGGGCTGTGCCTCGATACGGGGCACCTCTATTACTCCGGCATGGACCCGGCGAGCTGGCTGCGCCGGCATGCCGCGCGCCTCGACTACGTGCATTTCAAGGACATCGATCTCCCGACGTACCGGCAGGTGCTGGGTGAACGGATCGCTTTCTTCGAGGCCTGCGCGCGCGGCGTGATGTGCCCGATCGGCCAGGGTGTGCTGGATTACCCGGCCATCAAGCGCACGCTGGAAGCACTGGGCTACGCCGGCTACATCACGATCGAGCAGGAGCGCGATCCGCGCAACGCCGGCTCCAGCCTGCGCGATGTGGCGGCGAGCCGTGAATTTCTCGCCACGGTGGGTTTTGCCTGAACGCCATTTCATCTGCAAACGAGGAGCGCAAACACCATGATCGACGGACAGATCCGGCTCGGCCATTCGATGCCCTGGGGCATGGTCGGTGGCGGGCAGGGCAGCCAGATCGGCTATATCCACCGCTCGGCCGCGCTGCGCGATGGCAGCTTCCGGCTCGTTGCCGGCGCATTCGATCTCGACCCGGAGCGTGGCCGCCAATTCGGCCAGCGGCTGGGTGTGAGCGCGCAGCGCTGTTACCCGGACTACCGGGCCATGTTCGAGGCGGAGGCACGCCGCCCGGACGGCATCCGCGCCGTCTCGATCGCGACGCCGAACAACACGCACTTCGACATCTGCCGGGCCGCGCTCCATGCGGGGCTGCACGTGGTCTGCGAAAAGCCGCTGTGCTTCACGACCGCCGAGGCGCAGGCACTGCAGCGCCTGGCCGGCGAACAGCGCAAGATCGTCGGCGTGACCTACGGCTACGCCGGCCATCAGTTGATCGAGCACGCGCGCGAGATGATCGCGCGCGGCGACCTCGGTGAGATCCGCATCGTGCAGATGCAGTTCTCGCACGGTTTCCACAGCGAAGGCGTCGAAGCCGCGAACCCGGCCGCCCGCTGGCGCATGGACCCGACCTTCGCCGGCCCGAGCTACGTGCTCGGCGACATCGGCACGCATCCGCTCTACCTGTCCGAAGTGATGCTGCCCGGGCTGAAGATCGCGCGGCTGCTGTGCTCGCGGCAGAGCTTCGTGAAGACCCGCGCGCCGCTGGAGGACAACGCGTTCACCATCATGGAATACCAGGGCGGCGCGATCGGCTATGCCTGGTCATGCGCGGTGAACGCCGGTTCGATGCATGGCCAGAAGATCCGCGTGATCGGCTCGAAGGCGAGCCTGGAATGGTGGGACGAGCACCCGAACCAACTGCGCTACGAGGTCCAGGGACAGCCGGCGCAGGTGCTCGATCGCGGCATGGGCTATCTGCATCCGGCGGCACTGCACGACGACCGCATTGGAGCGGGGCACCCGGAAGGGCTGTTCGAGGCATGGTCGAACCTCTATTACCGGTTCGCGCTCGCGATGGATGCGACCGACCGCGACGACGCGGCGGCATTGCGTGGCATCCGCTATCCGGACATCCATGCGGGCGTCGAGGGCGTGCGCTGGGTGGAGAACTGCGTGCGTTCGGCCGATGCGGGCGGCGTGTGGGTCGACTATCGTTGAGTGCCGGCATGGTTTGAAGAACCGGCCGCCGCGGGTCTAAAATGGGCCTTCGCATTGTTTCCTGATACGCGTTGGGCTGGTTTCCCGACTGAGCGAACCGAATGTCGGGACTGTCCAAATCGCGTCATCCGATGAATCCATCCGAGAAGCCTCCCGCCACCATCGATGCGTTCCTGCAGCGCCTCACGCAGGAATACGACGGGCTGAGCAAGCGCCTCAAGCTGATCGCCCGCCATGTCGAGACCCATCGAGACCACCTGGGCCTGGAGGGCATTCAGTCGATGGCCGCCCAGTGCGGCGTCCAGCCGTCGGCCGTGGTGCGCTTCGCCCAGCATTTCGGCTTCTCGGGCTTTTCCGAGATGCAGCGGCTGTTTCGCGACGGGCTCGTGCAGCAGATCGCGCCCGGGCGGGATTACAACCTTCGCTTGCGCGAGGTGATCGAGTCGGGTTCTGCGAGCCTGCAGCCCGAGCAGATCGTCGATGAGTTCATCAAGGGCAGCATTGCCGGCATGCAGCAATTGCGCCAGGCGCTCGATCAGAAAGCCTTTGCGCAGGCGGTCGACATGCTGGCGGACACGCAGGCGATCTGGATTGCCGGCTCGCGCCGCTCGTTTCCTGTCGCCGTGTACCTGGACTACGCGCTGCAGCACACGGACAAGCGGGTCGGCCTGTTCAGCGCGCTGGGCAGCATGCACCTGGGGCAGATCCGCTCGGTGCGCGAGGGCGATGTGCTGATCGCGATCTCCTTCATGCCCAATGCGGAGGAGACCATCGAGGTGGCGCAGCAGGCCAGGCAACGGGGCGCGCGGATGATCGCCGTGACCGACAGCCGCATGAGCCCGCTTGCGCGCGAGGCCGAGGTCACGCTCGTGGTGCAGGACAGCACCACCTTCGGTTTCCGTGCGCTGACGGCGACGATGGGGCTCGCGCAAAGCCTGTTCATCGCGCTGGCGTATCGGCTTGAACTCTCCTCGGCCGGCGGCGAGCACGAGAAGGACGTGATGGCCTGAGGCGCCGCGATCGGCGCGCTGCAGCGTGTGGGCTTACAGCTTCTTCATCAGCACCATCGACCGCCGCTGCCAGTTGTACAGCTTGCGGCGGTCTTCCGGCAGGTCGTCCACGGTGGCGTGCACGAAGCCGCGCTTGAGGAACCAGTGCTCGGTGCGCGTGGTGAGCACGAACAGGCGCTTGAGCCCCACGGCGCGGGCGCGGGCCTCGACGTGCTTGAGCAGGCGTTCGCCGTCGCCGGTGCCCTGGGTATCGGGCGCCACCGTCAGGCAGGCCATCTCGCCCACGCCTTCCTTCGGGTAGGGGTAGAGCGCCGCGCAGCCGAAGATGATGCCGTCGTGCTCGATCACGGAGAAGTTGGCGATGTCGCGCTCCAGCAGCCGGCGCTCGCGTGGCACCAGCGTGCCGTCGGCTTCCAGCGGCTCGATCAGCTGGACGATGCCGCCCACGTCGTCCAGCGTGGCCTCGCGCAGGTATTCCAGGTCGGTGTGCGAGACCATGGTACCGACGCCGTCGTGCAGGAACAGCTCCAGCAGGATGCTGCCGTCCAGCGCGAACGGGATCAGGTGCGCCCGGCGCACGCCGCCGCGCATGGCCTTGACGATGTGCTGCAGGTAGTACGCGGTGTCGGCGGAGAGCCGCCCTTCGCGCAGGCGCTCGATGGCCGATTCCATCGACAGCTCCTGCTGCAGCTTGCCGACCCGGTCCATGATGCCCGGCACCTCGGTGATGAAGATCAGCTTGTCGGCCTTGAGCGCGGTCGCCGTGTTGGTGGCCACGTCTTCCATCGACAGGTTGAACGCCTGCCCCGTGGGCGAGAAGCCCAGCGGCGACAGCAGCACGATCTTGCGGTTGGACAGCGAGTGCTGGATCGATTCCGCGTCGATCTTGCGCACCAGCCCCGTGTGCTGGAAATCGACGCCGTTGACGATGCCCACCGGCCGCGCCGTCACGAAGTTGCCCGACACCACCGAAATGCGGGCCCCCGCCATCGGCGTATTGGGCAGCGCCTGGCTGAAGGTGGCCTCGATGTCGAGCCGCAGTTCGCCCGAGGCCTCCTTGGCCGATTCCAGCGCGGCGTTGTCGGTCACGCGGATGCCGTCGACGAACTGGGTCTGCACGTGGCGCAGCGCCAGTTGCTCTTCCACCTGCGGCCGCGAGCCGTGCACCAGCACGATGTGCATGCCCATGGCGTGCAGCAGCGCGATGTCGTTGACCAGCGCCCCGAGCATGCCGGCCTTGACCAGCTCGCCGCCGAAGCCGATCACGAAGGTCTTGTCGCGGAAGGCGTGGATATAGGGTGCCACCGCGCGCAGCCAGTCCACGAACTGCTGCTGCTCGGGCGTGGGCGGGATCGGAGCGACGTCGGCGGTGGCGGGCGTGTGCGCCACCAGCGAGACGCCGGATGCGGGGGCGGAAGGGCGTGCGGTCACGGGCGGATGGAGTGTGCTGGCCGGGCCGCGGCAGGGGGGGCGGGCCGGCAATGGAAAGATGCGCGGATTATAATCCCGGCCGATGTCAGATTCCCACGTCTCGCCGCCGCCGGCGGCACCCTCCCAGTCCTCCCCGAACGACGCCAGCCGGCCCACGCGCCAGGCGGGCCAGGCCGACGCCGGCGGCCGTCGCCCGCGCCGGCAGAAGCCGACGCCGGAAGCGCTCGCCGCCGCGCTGGAAGCCCGCCGCGCGCGCGCCAACGCGGTGCCGCCGATCAGCTTTCCCGAAGCGTTGCCGGTCTCGGCCCGGCGCGACGAGATCGCCCGGGCCGTCGCCGCGCACCAGGTGGTGATCGTCAGCGGCGAGACCGGCTCGGGCAAGACCACGCAGTTGCCCAAGATCTGCCTGTCGATCGGGCGCGGCATCGGCGCGGGCGGCACCGGGCTGATCGGCCATACGCAGCCGCGGCGCATCGCCGCCACCTCCACCGCCAAGCGCATCGCCCAGGAGATCGGCTCGCCGCTGGGCGAGCACGTCGGCTACCAGGTGCGCTTCAACGACACGCTGTCGGCCGGCGCCTCGGTCAAGCTGATGACCGACGGTATCCTGCTGGCCGAGACGCAGAACGATCCGCTGCTGCGCGGCTACGACACGATCATCATCGACGAGGCGCACGAGCGCAGCCTCAACATCGATTTCCTGCTCGGCTACCTCAAGCAGCTGCTGCCGCGCCGGCCCGACCTGAAGGTCATCATCACCTCGGCCACCATCGACGCGCAGCGCTTTGCCGAGCACTTCGCCGGGCCCAAGGGGCCCGCGCCGATCATCGAAGTGAGCGGCCGGCTGTATCCGGTCGAAGTGCGCTACCGCCCCGTGCAGCGCGACGAGAAGGACAAGGAGCGCGACCTCTACGACGGCATCGTCGACGCGGTCGACGAGCTCGCGCGCGAAGGCGCCGGCGATGTGCTGATCTTCCTGCCGGGCGAACGCGAGATCCGCGAGGCGGCCGAGGCGCTGCGCAAGCACCACCCGGCGCACACCGAGATCCTGCCGCTGTTCGCGCGGCTGTCGGTGCAGGAGCAGGAGCGGGTGTTCCGCCCGTCCAACGCGCGCCGCATCGTGCTGGCCACCAACGTGGCCGAGACCTCGCTGACGGTGCCGGGCATCCGCTACGTGGTCGATACCGGGCTGGCGCGCGTCAAGCGCTATTCGTACCGCAACAAGGTCGAGCAGCTGCAGATCGAGCCGGTTTCGCAGGCCGCCGCCAACCAGCGCGCGGGCCGCTGCGGCCGGGTGGCCGACGGCGTGTGCATCCGCCTGTATGAAGAGGCGGACTTCATCGCGCGCCCGCGCTTTACCGATCCGGAAATCCTGCGTTCGTCGCTGGCCGCCGTCATTCTGCGCATGAAGGCACTGCGGCTGACGGATGTGGAGCAGTTCCCCTTCATCGAGCCGCCGCTGGGCCGTGCGATCGCCGATGGCTACCAGCTCCTGCAGGAGCTGGGCGCGGTCGACGATGAGAACGCGCTGACGCCGCTGGGCAAGCAGGTGGCCCGCCTGCCGCTGGACCCGCGCGTGGCGCGCATGATCCTGGCCGGCCGCGACCACCAGTGCCTGCGCGAGATGCTCATCATCGCCAGCGCCCTGTCCGTGCAAGACCCGCGCGATCGCCCGCAGGAACTGCAGCAGCAGGCCGACCAGGCGCACCGTCAGTTTGCCGACGAGAAATCCGAATTCCTCGGCTGGGTCAAGCTGTGGAAGTGGTTTGAAGAGGCGGTCGCGCACAAGAAATCGAACAAGCAGCTGCAGGACCAGTGCCGCGCGCACTTCCTGTCGCACCTGCGGCTGCGCGAGTGGCGCGATGTGCATTCGCAGCTGCATACCACGGTGGCCGAGCAGGGCTGGAAGCTCAACGAATCCGAGCCGACCTACGAACAGCTGCACCTGGCGTTGCTGACGGGCCTGCTCGGCAACATCGGCGTGCGCATCGAAGAAGCCGATGGCAAGGGGCGCGAATACCTCGGCGCGCGCGGCATCAAGTTCTTCCTGTGGCCGGGTTCGGCCATCGCGCGCAAGGCCGGCAAGTGGATGGTGGCCGGCGAGCTGATCGAAACCAGCCGCCTGTTCGGCCGCACGCTGGCGCGCATCGAGCCTGAATGGGTGGAGAAGGTCGGCGCGCACCTGCTGAAGGTGTCGTGGAGCGACCCGCACTGGGAAAAGAAGGCCGGCCAGGTGATGGCCTTCGAGCGCGGCACGCTCTACGGCCTGCCGGTCTACCAGCAGCGCCGCGTGCATTTCGGGCCGATGCAGCCCAGGGAGGCGCGCGAGCTGTTCATCCGCCGCGCGCTGGTCGACGGCGAGTTCGAGACGCGCCTGCCGTTCTTCGCGCACAACCAGCGTCTGGTGCGCGAGATCGAGAACCTCGAGCACAAGTCGCGTCGCCAGGACGTGCTGGTCGACGACGAGCTGATCCACGCCTTCTACGACAGCCAGATCCCGGCCGACATCCACAACACCGTCGCCTTCGAGGGCTGGTACGCCGAGGCCGCCAAGGCCAGCCAGAAGCTGCTGTACCTGAACCGCGACGACCTGATGCGCCACGAGGCGGCCGGCATCACCACCGACCTGTTCCCCAAGACGCTGCCGATCGCCGGCATCGACATGGGCCTCACGTATCACTTCGAGCCCGGCAGCCCGCGCGACGGCGTGACGCTGACGGTGCCACTCTACGCGCTGAACCAGGTGCCCGCGCAGCGCGCCGAATGGTTGGTGCCCGGCATGCTCAAGGAGAAGGCGCACCTGCTGCTCAAGAGCCTGCCGCAGAAGCTGCGTCGCCACTGCGTGCCGCTGCCCGACTATGCCGCTGGCTTCGTGTCGCGCGTAAGGCTGGGTGACGGCGACCTGCTCGACCGCCTGATCGCCGACGTGCGCGAGCAGACCGGCACGCCGCTCAAGCGCGCCGACTTCAAGCTGGAAACGCTGCCCGCGCATCACTTCATGAACTTCAAGGTGATTGACGAGCACGGCCGCCAGCTCGACATGGGCCGCAACCTGGCCCAGCTGCGCGCCGAGCTCGGCGGGCGGGCGCAGCAGACTTTCCAGTCGATCGCCGCCAAGGACGCGGCGGTGGCCGGCGCGCCGGGCGATGGCGCCGGCGCCAGGCCGGGCAAGGGCGGCAAGCCGGACGCCCCGGCCAACCCCGCGCTGTACTCGGGCCTGACCACCTGGAACTTCGGCGAGCTGCCCGAACTGCTGGAAGTCCGCAAGGGCAGCCAGACGCTGTTCGGCTACCCGGCGCTGGTCGACGGCGGCGACCACTGCGACGTGGAAGTCTTCGACGACCCGGCCGAGGCCGCGCGCATCCACCGCCTGGGTTTGCGCCGTCTGTTTGCGCTGCAGCTGCGCGAGCCGCTGAAGTACCTGGAAAAGAATATTCCTGGCCTGTCGCAGATGGCGATCCAGTTCATGACCCTGGGCACGCAGGACGAACTGCGCAACCAGATCCTGGACGCCGCGCTCGACCGCGCCTGCCTGCAGGACCCGCTACCCGCCGACGACGCCGGCTTCGGCGCCCGCAAGGACGAGGGCCGCACGCGCCTGACGCTGCTGGCGCAGGAGATCGCCCGGCTGGCCGGCGCGATCCTGGCCGAATACGCCCAGCTGCCGCGCAAGCTGCAGATCGCCAAGCCGTTCGGCGCCGCGTATGCCGACATCGATGCGCAACTGAAGGCGCTGATGCACAAGCGCTTCATCGAGGCGACGCCCTACGCGCAGCTCGCGCACTTCCCGCGCTACCTGAAGGGCATCGCCATGCGCATCGACAAGCTCAAGGCCGATCCGACGCGCGACACCCAGCGCATGCAGGAGATGGCGCCGCTGTTCCAGCAGTACCAGCGCGCCGAGAAGCAGCTGCGTGTGCAGGGGCAGGGCCGAGCTGCGGCGGGCGACCCGCGCATGGAGGAATTCCGCTGGATGCTGGAGGAGCTGCGCATCGCGCTGTTCGCGCAGGAGTTGCGCACGCCGGTGCCGATGTCGGTGAAGCGGCTGCAGAAAGTGTGGGAGTCGATGCAGCGTTAGCCCGCCATCGGTCGCGGCAGCGCAATGCCTTGCGCCAAGACAAAAAGTTCCCCCATTTCTTTGCTTTTCTTTTTGATTTTGCGTCATCGGTGCCGCGAGGCCAGCCGTTAAAATGGCGGGCTAAGTTGCTGAATCTTCTCACTATGTCTGCCTCGCGCATTTCGTTTGTTTCCCGTTGGGTTTCGCTGCTGGCGCTCTCGGCCGGTGTGCTCGCGCCGCTTGCCGCACATGCGGAAGTCGTGACCGTGCTCAATTCGGGAGACGCCAGCGTCACCCTGATCGACAAGGATTCACGCCGGGTGCTGGAGACCTTCCCCATCGGCAAGGAGCCGCATCACCTGATCGCCACGCCGGACGAGAAGTCGCTGATCGTCGCCAACGCGGTCGGCAACGAGCTGGTGTTCCTCGACCCGGTCACCGGCAAGATCCAGCAGCGCGTGCCGCGCATCGACGATCCGTACCAGATCGGTTTCTCGCCCGACCAGAAATGGTTCCTGACCACCGGCAACCGCCTTGACCGCGTCGACATCTACCGCTGGGACGGCCACGCGCTGACCATCGCCAAGCAGTTGCCGCTGGCCAAGACGCCCAGCCACATCGCCTTCACCGCCGACAGCAAGGTGGCGTTCGTGACGCTGCAGGATTCCAACGAAGTGGTCGCCATCGACCTGCCCACGCAGACCGTGATGTGGCGCATGACCTCCGGCGCCGCGCCCGCCGGCGTGTGGGTGACCACCGACCAGAAATACCTGCTGGTCGGCATGACCGGCGCGGATTTCGTCGAGGTCATCGACTGGCGCAACCGCACCAGCGTCAAGCGCATCCCCACCGGCAAGGGCGCCCACAACTTCCGCGCGCTGGGCGACAAGCGGCACCTGTTCCTGTCCAACCGCGTCTCGGGCACCATCAGCATCATCGACGAGCAGACGCTCACCAAGGTGGGCGACATCACTGGCCTGCCGCCGGGCCCGGACGACATGGAGCTGACCGCCGACGGCAAGCAGCTGTGGGTGACCTGCCGCTGGGCCAAGCGCGTGGCGATCGTCGACGTGGCCAGCCGCAAGGTGGTCGAAGAAATCAAAGTGGGGCGCTCGCCGCACGGCATCTATTTCCGCACGCGCGCGCCGCTGATCTGAGGGGATGGCCATGCAGTCCGTTCTGCCGATGCTGCGCTCGGTGGCCGCCGCCGTGGCCCTCGGAGCCTGCGCGTTCGCCGTGGCGGCGCCGGGCGGCGTCAATGCGGGCGCGTGCAAGGGCACGGTCTACCTGACGTTCGACACCGGCAGCATGAGCCAGGCTCAGCTGATTGCCGACACGCTGCGCCGGCACCGCATCCGGGCCACTTTCTTCCTCGCCAACGAACAGACCATCCACGGCGACAGCACGCTGGACGACGCCTGGGCGCCGTACTGGAAGTCGCTCGCCGCCGATGGCCACGCCTTCGGCACGCATACCTTCGATCACGTCTACTACAAGGGCGAGGCCGGTCCGGACAAGGTCCGCTTCCGCCCGCAGTTCGGCGCGCAGGGCGGCCGCAATGTCGTCTGGGGCGAGCCGGAATTCTGCGCCGAGCTCAAGCGCAGCGCCGATCGCTTCCATGCCATGACCGGCCAGCCGATCGACCCGCTGTGGCGCGCGCCGGGCGGTCACCTGTCGGCCGTCACCGAGGGCTGGGCCAAGCAGTGCGGCTTCGCGCATGTGGCGTGGGCCCCGGCCGGCTTCCTCGGCGACGAGCTGCCCTCCGAGCGCTATCCGAACGCCATGCTGCTCGACAAGGCCCTGGCCAACCTGCGCGACGGCGACATCACCATGGCCCACCTGGGCATCTGGTCGCGCAAGGCCCCGTGGGCCCCGGCCGACCTGGAGCCGCTGATCACCGGTCTGGAGCGCAAGGGCTTCTGCTTCGCCACGCTGCGCGACCATCCGCAGTACCAGGCGTGGTTCGCCGCCCACCCGCCGGCCCGCTGACATGTTCGACTGGGTCGCCGACACCTTCACCCAAGCGCAGGACCTGCTGTTCCAGCATGTCGTGATGCCGCTCACCTATGCCATCGGCATGGGCGGCTACGTGGAGGATGCCTATCCCGGCACCGAATGGCTGCTGATGGGCCTGGTGCAGATTGCCGTGATGCTGCTGGTGCTGCGGCCGCTGGAGCGCTGGCGCCCCGTGGAGCCGATGCAGGATCGCGGCGCCGTGCGGGCGGACATCGTCTACACGCTGTTCCACCGGCTCGGCCTGTTCCCGCTGCTGCTGTTCTTCACGCTGCAGCCGCTGATCGACGCGCTCGACGGCAAGCTGCGCTTCTGGGGCTGGGCCCACCTGAACGTGGAGGACTGGTGGCCCGGCGTGACCTCCATCCCCATCGTCAGCTTCCTGGTCTACCTGGTGCTGTTCGACCTGCTCGACTACGCGTACCACCGCCTGTCGCACACCTTCCACTGGTGGTGGAACCTGCACGCGCTGCACCACAGCCAGCAGCAGATGACACTGTGGTCCGACGACCGCAATCATCTCTTCGACGATCTGCTGCATGGCACGGTGTTCGCCGTCGCGGCACTGGTGATCGGCGTGGAGCCGTCGCAGTACGTGCTGCTGGTCGCCATCTCGCAGTTGCTGCAGAGCCTGCAGCATGCCAATGTGCGGCTGCATTTCGGCTGGCTGGGCGATCGGCTGCTGATCTCGCCCCGCTTCCATCGGCTGCACCACGCCATCGGCCTGGGGCACGAGGTGCCGGGCAAGCCGGGCGTGCTGGGCGGTTGCAACTTCGGCGTGCTGTTCCCGTGGTGGGACATGCTGCTCGGCACCGCCGTCTTCTCGCCCGAATACCACGCCACCGGCATCCGCGACCAGCTGCCCGCGCCGCGCGGCCGCTCGCGCGACTACGGGCGCGGCGTGCTGCGCCAGCAGTGGCTGGGCGTCAAGCGCCTGCTCGGCCGCGCCTGAGCGTGTGCGTGCAGCGGCGTGGTCCGCTGCGCTGCTGTGCTAGGCTTGTCCGCATCCTGAACTCCCGATTTCCGCATGAACGACCTCATCCGCTCGTTTGGCCGTGCGCTGCTGTCGCAACTGCATCCGCGCATGCTGTTCATGACGGTGCTGCCGTTCATCGTGGCGCTGCTGGTGTGGGGGCCGATCCTCTATTTCGGCTGGAACCCGGTGATGGAGGTGGCGCGCGGCATGCTGGAGGGCTTGCCGCTCACGCACTGGATCTACAGCGGGATGGACAGCCTGGGCATGACGGGCTTCCGCGCCGTGCTCACGCCGCTGGTCGTGATCGCGGTGCTGGTGCCGGTGATCGTCGTGTCGATCCTGGTGTTCGTCGGTGCGGCCTCGGTGCCGGCCGTGATGCGCTTTCTCGATCGCAGCTATCCGCTGCTGGAGCGCCGCCAGGGCGGCTCGGTGTTCGGCAGCGTGATGCATTCGCTGGGCTGCACGCTGGTGTTTGCCGTGGTGGCCGTCGTCACGCTGCCGCTGTGGCTGATCCCGCCGTTCTTCGCGCTGATCCCGCCGCTGCTGTGGGGCTGGCTGACCTACCGCGTGATGACCTACGACGCGCTGTCCGAGCATGCCTCCGCCGACGAGCGCCGCATCATCATGCAGCGCTACCGGCTGCCGCTGCTGGGCATCGGCGTCGCCGTCGGCATGCTGGGCTCGGCGCCGACGCTGCTGTGGGTGTCGTCGGTGGTGACCATCGTGCTGTTCCCGATCATCGCCATCGCAGTGATCTGGCTGTACGTGCTGATCTTCATCTTCTCGGCGCTGTGGTTCGGCCACTTCTGCCTGCGCGCGCTGACCCGGCTGCGCGGCGAGGCGCCGCCGCCGACCCGCGTGATCGAGTCGACCGTGATCGACGTCACCCCCGGCCTCCCGCGCGAATAAGACAGGAAACGATCCCATGGCTTTCGGCATGATCATCATCGGCGACGAGATCCTTTCCGGCCGCCGCGAAGACCAGCATCTGCGCAAGCTGATCGAGGTGCTGCGCGCGCGTGGCCTGTCGCTCGAATGGGCCGAGTACGTCGGCGACCAGCCCGCGCGCATCACCGATGTGCTCAAGCGCACCTTCGCCACCGGCGACGTGGTGTTCTGCACCGGCGGCATCGGCGCCACGCCCGATGACCACACGCGCCAATGCGCCGCCGCCGCGCTGGGCGTGCCGCTGGCGCTGCATCCCGATGCGCGCGAGCAGATCACGCTGCGCATCGCCGAGACCGCCGCCGGCGACCCGCTCAAGGCGGACCTGTCGACGCCCGAGAACCAGCACCGCTTCAAGATGGGCGAGTTTCCGCAAGGCGCGCGCATCATCCCCAACGCCTACAACCGCATCCCCGGCTTCTCCGTGGGCGACCATCACTTCATGCCGGGCTTTCCGGTGATGGCATGGCCGATGATGGAGTGGGTGCTCGATACCTACTACGCCCACCTGTTCCACAGCGCTCCGCGCCAAGAGCGCTCCTTCCTGGTGTTCGGCTTGCCGGAGTCGCGGCTGACGCCGCTGATGGAGCGCATCGAAGCCGAGTTCGGCGGGGTCAAGGTGTTCAGCCTGCCCAGCGTGGGCGATGCGGCGCGCGGCGAGCGCTACGCGCGCAGCCACATCGACCTCGGCGTGAAGGGGCCGCCCGACGCGGTGGCGCGCGCCTATGCGGTGCTGCGTGAAGGCGCCGTGGCGCTCGGCGGCGAGATTCTGGAGGCGGACGCCGCCGCCGCGTCCTGAGCGGCGGGGCCTCAGGCGCGCCGGCGCCCGGAGCGTGCCCGCGCAGCGCCGCCGCCGACGCGCGTGGCGAATCTCGCGAGCCGGGAGCGCGCCGCGCGGCAGCCTGGGGACGTTCCCGTCAGGCGCCTTGCCACGGCAGGCCGCGGAAGCACCAGCCTTCCACGGTCTTGCGGTGGCCCGCGGCATCCTTGGCGCCTTCGAAGCCTTCCAGCACATCCATCGCCAGCGCATAGCCGGCCTGCGTCGCGGCGGCGGCCGCGTGCTTGGAGCGCGCGGCGCTGCGGCACAGGAACAGCACCGGCGCATCCTTCGGCACGGCGGCTTCCAGTTCAGCCAGGAAGTCCGGGTTGCGCACGCCGCCCGGATACCGGTTCCATTCCACATGGACGAACTGGCCGGCCGGGACCTGCGGCGCCCCGACCCAGTCCAGCTCGGCGCGGGTGCGCACGTCCACCAGGCGGGCCTGCGGATCGGCGGCAAGCAGCGCGGCGGTCTCTTCGGGCGTCAGGGCACCGAAGTACGGCAACTGGCCGGCTTCGCGGCGCGCGGCGGCGGCATCGAGCAGGGCTTCGCGGGTAGGCGTGGTGGCGGTCATGGCAATCGGTGGGGTGGAAAAGCCGCATTTTAATGCCGCCACAGCAGCGGACGGCGGGGTTTCCCGTGATTGGTGCAAAAAGATGAGGTGGGCACAAATAGTGTGCCGATCGATCCGTTGCGCACTATGATGGTGCGTAGGCTGGTCCGCCAGGACAGCCTCCGGTGCGCCGCGCGCGAGGCCGGGCTGCTGGACGATGCACGATTCCGGTCCGGCCGCACCGTGCCAGTCATGGTCCGGCGCCATCCTGCACTATTTGCGGGAGACCAGGCGCGACCTGGGGCAGGAATTGGCATGGTTTCTGCTAAAGTTGTCGCGGTCTTTTTCAGGGGCGTCCAGCCATGCCGGACGGTCCTGCTAGGAAGAAGATGTTCCGGTGCGTGGGGGCGGGGCGCTACGATCCGTCACACAACCGGCTCACAATGTTGCGATATAGCGCTACCAGGAGAATGGCATGTCCCAAAGCATTGCAGACGTGATGAAGCTCGTGAAGGAAAACGACGTCAAGTTCGTCGATTTCCGCTTCACCGATACCAAGGGTAAAGAGCAGCACGTCTCGGTTCCCGTGTCGCATTTCGGCGAAGACAAGTTCGAAAGCGGCCACGCATTCGACGGCTCGTCGATCGCCGGCTGGAAGGGCATCGAAGCTTCGGACATGCTGCTGATGCCGGATGCGAACACCGCCCACATCGACCCGTTCTACGAAGAGCCGACCCTGGTCATGACCTGCGACGTGATCGAACCGTCGGACGGCAAGGGCTACGACCGCGACCCGCGCTCGATCGCCAAGCGCGCTGAAGCCTACCTGAAGAGCACCGGCTTGGGCGACACCGCCTACTTCGGTCCGGAACCCGAATTCTTCATCTTCGACGGCGTGACCTGGAACGTCGACATGCAAGGCTCCTTCGTGAAGATTCATTCCGAAGAAGCGCCGTGGTCGTCGGGCAAGGAATTCGAGCACGGCAACTCCGGCCACCGTCCGGGCAAGAAGGGCGGCTACTTCCCGGTCGCCCCGATCGACACGTTCCAGGACATCCGCTCGGAAATGTGCCTGATCCTGGAATCGCTGGGCATTCCGGTTGAAGTGCATCACCACGAAGTGGCGGGCCAAGGCCAGAACGAAATCGGCACGAAGTTCAGCACGCTGGTGCAGCGCGCCGACTGGACCCAGCTGCAAAAGTACGTGATCCAGAACGTCGCGCACACCTACGGCAAGACCGCCACGTTCATGCCGAAGCCGGTCGTGGGCGACAACGGTTCGGGCATGCACGTGCACCAGTCCGTGTGGAAGGACGGCCAGAACCTGTTCGCAGGCAACGGCTACGCCGGCCTGTCGGAATTCGCGCTGTACTACATCGGCGGCATCATCAAGCACGCTCGCGCGCTGAACGCTATCACCAACCCGGGCACGAACTCGTACAAGCGTCTGGTGCCGGGCTTCGAAGCACCGGTCAAGCTGGCTTACTCGGCTCGCAACCGTTCGGCTTCGATCCGGATCCCGTACGTTGCCAACCCGAAGGGTCGCCGCATCGAAACGCGCTTCCCGGATCCGCTGTGCAACCCGTACCTGGGCTTTGCCGCGCTGCTGATGGCCGGCCTGGACGGCGTGCAGAACAAGATCCACCCGGGCGAAGCCGCCGACAAGAACCTGTACGACCTGCCGCCGGAAGAGGACGCAAAGATCCCGACCGTGTGCTCGAGCCTGGATCAGGCCCTCGAGTACCTGGACAAGGATCGCGAGTTCCTGACCCGCGGCGGCGTGTTCACCAACTCGATGATCGACGCCTACATCGAGCTGAAGATGGAAGAAGTCACCCGCTTCCGCATGACCACGCACCCGGTCGAGTTCGAGATGTACTACTCGCTGTAACAGGCGGGCGCCCCGCGCGATGCGGCAGCGGGGCGCGGATGCGACAGTGTTGAGGGGTAAGGGCGGCGCAGGTCGCCCTTCCTTTTTGTGAAGCGGGGGATTATGGCTAGAATGGGCGACCGCCGGATTCCGGCGCTCAATCGACGTTTCAGCCAGGTTCCATTCATGTTCCGTCCTTCTTCCCGCATCGCATCCGGGCTGCTTGCCGCTACCGCGGCGCTTGCTGCGCTGTCCGTGCAGGTTCCCGCGCATGCGGATGATGTCTATCTGTGCACCGGCCCGAACGGCGTGCCGGAGTACCGCAACAGCGGCAACGTGAAGGGCTGCCGCAAGCTGTCGCTGCCCGACGTGGTCACGGTGCCGGGCACGCGCAGTCCGCGCAGCGGGGGGGCGGCGGCGCCGGCCGAGTCGAGCGGCAGCTTCCCGCGCGTCGACAGCGCGACGCAGAAGAGCCGTGACAGCGAACGCCGCCGCGTGCTGGAGGCCGAGCTGTCGGAAGAGGAGCGCAAGCTCCAGGCGTTGCAGGCCGAGTACAACAACGGCCAGCCCGAGCGCCAGGGCAACGAACGTAACTATCAGAAATATCTCGACCGCACCGCGCAGCTGAAGAGCGACATCGAGCGTAGCCAGGCCAATGTCGAATCCATCCGCCGGGAGCTGTCCAACCTGAAGGAGTAGTACTGTGACGCGTCGACTGATCCGCAAAGCGGCCCACCGCGATGACCAGGAACAGACGACGCCATCCGCGCCGCCCACCGCCGCTCCGGAAGCTCCGGCCGGCGGCCGCGCCGCGTCGGCGATGCCGCCTCTGCCGTTCTCGCACAGTGCGCCGCCGTCGTATCCCGGGCTCGATGCCGTGCCCAATCCCGTCCTCTTCGTCCGCCATCCGTCGCTGACGATCTTCTACGCCAATCCCGCCGCCGAGGCCACGCTGGCCGTGTCGCGCCGCCAACTGGTGGGCACGTCGCTGCACGAGCTGTTCGCCGATCCGGTCGAGCTGATGGAGATGATCGGCACGGTGGCGAGCCGCCTGTTCGACGCCAAGCGCCGCGACCTGACGCTCGAGCGGCCGGGCCACGAGGCGCTGCACGTGCACGCGGTGGTCGGCACCATCGATTTCGAGCCGGGCTGCGCCCTGCTGGAGCTGCTACCCAACGAGCAGAAGATGCGCAGCGAGCGCGAAGAGCGCCTGCTGGACCTCACCTCCGCCAACAAGGAACTGATCCGCAACCTGGCGCACGAGATCAAGAACCCGCTGGGCGGCATCCGCGGCGCGGCGCAGTTGCTGGAGTTCGAGCTGCCCGAGCGTGCGCTGCGCGAGTACACCCAGGTCATCATCAAGGAGTCCGACCGGCTGCAGACGCTGGTGGACCGCCTGCTGGAGCCCCACCGGCATCCGCACATCGTCGGCGACGTGAACATCCACGAGGTGCTCGAGCGCGTGCGCTCGGTGGTGCTGGCGGAGTTTCCGCAGGGCCTGCGCATCGTGCGCGACTACGATGCCAGCCTGCCCGAGTTCCGCGGCGACAAGGAGCAACTGATCCAGGCCGTGCTCAACATCGTCCACAACGCGGCGCATGCCTTGGGGCCGCGCATCGCGCAGGGCAATGCCGAAATCATTCTGCGCACGCGGGTGGCGCGCCAGGTCACGATCGCCAAGCATCTCTACAAGCTGGCATTGGACTTGCATGTGGTGGACAACGGTCCTGGTATCCCGGACGACATCCGCGAGCGCATCTTCTTCCCGCTGGTGTCAGGACGGGAGGGGGGGAGCGGGCTGGGCCTGACGCTGGCGCAGACCTTCGTGCAGCAGCACGATGGCCTGATCGAATGCGACAGCAGGCCGGGCCTGACCGATTTCCGCATCCTGGTGCCGCTGCATTGACGGCGGCGGCATCGGGGGCCCAGGCGATCTGAAGTCAAGCTGACACACAACACATGAAGCCAATCTGGATCGTCGACGACGATCAATCCATCCGCTGGGTCCTTGAGAAAGCGCTGGCGCGGGAGAGCCTGCTGTCGCGCAGCTTCACCAATGCCCGCGACGCGCTCAACGCGCTCGAAGAAGAAACGCCGCAGGTGCTGATCTCCGACGTCCGCATGCCGGGCGGCTCGGGGCTGGACCTGCTGCAGGCCATCAAGGGCCGGCATCCGGGCCTGCCGGTCATCATCATGACGGCGTATTCCGACCTGGACAGCGCCGTGGCGGCGTTCCAGGGCGGTGCCTTCGAATATCTCGCCAAGCCGTTCGACGTGGACCGCGCGGTCGAGCTGATCCGCCGCGCGCTGGAAGAGAGCCTGCGCGAGGAAGAGATCGACGACCGGTTGGGCGATGCGCCCGAGATCCTCGGTCAGGCGCCGGCGATGCAGGATGTGTTCCGCGCCATCGGCCGGCTGTCGCAGTCGAACGTGACGGTGCTGATCACCGGCGAGTCCGGCACCGGCAAGGAGCTGGTGGCGCGCGCGCTGCACAAGCACAGCCCGCGTGCAAGCGGCCCGTTCATCGCGCTCAATACCGCGGCGATCCCCAAAGACCTGCTGGAATCCGAGCTGTTCGGCCATGAGCGTGGCGCCTTTACCGGCGCGCAGACCATGCGTCGCGGCCGCTTCGAGCAGGCCGAGGGCGGCACGCTGTTCCTCGATGAGATCGGCGACATGCCGTTCGACCTGCAGACGCGCCTGCTGCGCGTGCTGTCGGACGGGCATTTCTACCGGGTGGGCGGCCACAATCCGCTCAAGGCCAACGTGCGCGTCATCGCGGCCACGCACCAGAACCTGGAAACGCGCGTCAAGGACGGCCTGTTCCGCGAAGACCTGTTCCACCGCCTCAACGTGATCCGCCTGCGGCTGCCGGCGTTGCGTGAGCGTCCGGAAGACATCACGCTGCTGGCGCGGCACTTCCTGCAGAAGAGCGCGAAGGAGCTGGGCGTGGAGCCCAAGCGCATGTCGGACGAGGCGTTGTCGCACATCGCCACGCTGCCGTTCCCGGGCAACGTGCGCCAGCTCGAGAACCTCTGCAACTGGCTGACCGTGATGGCGCCGGCGCAGACCATCGAGATCAAGGATCTGCCGCATGACCTCGTGCGCGGCGCCAGCCAGATGCTGCCGGGCACGGCCGAGCTGATGGCGGCGGGGCGTGCGGTGGCGGGCGAGCCGTCTTTCGGCGCCGATGCCCATGCCGCCGGCGCCGAGGCACCCGTGGCCGCGGGCGCGGCGGCGGGGGCTTCCGCTGTGTCCGGCTGGGAGCGCGCGCTGGCCGGCGAGGCCAAGGCGATGCTCGAGGCCGGCCAGCCCGATGTCATGGATGCGCTGACCCGCCGCTTCGAGCGGGCCATCCTCGAAGCCGCCCTCGGCGTCACGCGCGGGCGCCGGGTCGAAGCGGCCACGCGCCTGGGCATCGGCCGCAACACCATCACCCGCAAATTGCAGGAACTCGGCTTCGACTGACACCGCAGCGAAGCCGGTCCAACCGGATATCGTCGAGCTTGGCGATTGGGATTGGGCGGATTTCCGCAAGGGAATCCGCCTCTTTTTTTATCTACAGGGTCCGCTCAGTGCAGGCGATGCTTGAGCTGCGACAGCTCTGCGTACGTGCGCATGACAGCGGTCTGGACCGTGTGGTCGACCTTGCCGGCGCTCTGGCAGGCCATCTTGGCGCGGTCCGATGCGGCTTCCAGCCTGTCGATGGCCTCGACGAATGACTGCTCGTCCTTGGCGCTTTCCAGCCGCGCGTGATATTGGCGGGCCTGCTCATCCAGCTGCTGGATCGACTGCTTCAGCGCGTCCGGCACGTTGTCGTGCGTGGCGCAGGCCTGGGCGAGTTCCGCAATGGTGTGTTCGGCGTGTTCGAAACGCTGGCGTAGTTTCTGGGTTTGCATCAGAGGCTCCTGTCGAATGGGAAAGGAACGCTGCGAACGCACCACAATGAGGCGAATGCGTGGCGCGAAACGGTGCAGCGCCCAAGACTGGCGCAAGCGGCGTGCCGCGTGCCGGAGCCGGTACATCGGAAGGCGGGCGGGACGGTCCGGGCGACCATCCCGGATGCGCCGCTCAGGGGCGCGGGGCCGGCAGCGCGGGCGCGCGTGCCCCAAGAATGCGCTCGGCCACCTCGGCAAAGCCCGCGCCGCCTTCACCCGACGTGAGATAGGCCGGCGGCACCGGCAGCGTATCGATCACATTCAGTACGTTGGCGACGCCCACGGATAGCGGGAAGAACTCGAACATGGCGGCATCGTTGGCCGAGTCGCCGACGAACAGCCAGTGCTCGCGTTCGGCATGCAGGTCCATGGCGAAGGCGCGCCGCCCCAGGGCGATACTGGCGCTCAGCTTGTCGTGCCTGCCGAACCAGCCGTTGACGTGGACCGAGCTGACCGTCGCATGCATGCCGTGCGTGCGCATGATGTCGACGATGTGCCGGATGGCCACCTGCGGCAGCGGGGGCACCTGCTCGGCGTGATCGATGGCCAGGTCGGCGGCATGCCACGCCTGGTCGGTGGCCAGCGCCGTGCCGGGCACCGCGCGCAGGATCTCCGCGCCGATTTCGCGGATGCGCTCCAGGTTGCGCAGGCGGGTCTGGGCGTCGTCGACGAAATCGGACGCCAGATGGCCGAGTGCGTCGACCCGCATGGCGAAGGCGCCGTTCTCGCCGATCACCGCATCGACCGGCCACAGCCGCGCGATGACTTCGCACCACGCGATCGATCGCCCCGTCACCGGCACGACCTTGACGCCGGCTCGGTGCAGGCGCTCCAGCGCGGTGTAGGCCTGGGCCGGCAGCTTGCCGCGCGTGGTCAGCGTGCCATCGACATCGGTGAACACCCCGACGACATGCCGCAGCGCATCATCGGAGAGCTGGTGCAGGGCCAGCGGGATGCGGCGCGCGGCAAGCGCGGACGTGGACGCGGGGGCGTTGGCGGGCGTGGTGGTCGGGGCGAGCATGCTGCGGTTGCGAAGAGAGTCGGCTTCAATTCATTCTAACGGTGCTGCGCCGGCCGGCCCTGGAGGGAATCCCCGATTTCTTTGCGGCGCAAAGCCACGTAACATGCCGCTGTCATAAAAAATGCCCGACCGGCCGGATAGAGTCGGGCGCGTCGCGGGCCGGCAAAGGCCCGCCGGGAAGCCATAACCGAGGAGGAGCGATGATGATCCGGAAGATTGCGGGGGCAGTGGCCGTGCTGGCGGCCTGCACGTTTGCGCAGGCCGCGCATGCCGTGACCGAGATTCAGTGGTGGCACTCGATGGAGGGCGCCCTGAACGACAAGGTGAACGAGCTTGCCAACAAGTTCAACGCCAGCCAGCCCGACTACAAGGTCGTGCCCGTCTACAAGGGCCAGTACGACGAATCGCTGGCCGCCGGCATCGCGGCCTTCCGCGCCGGCAACGCGCCGGCCATCCTGCAGGTCTTCGAGGTCGGCACCGCGACCATGATGAACGCCCGCGGCGCCATCGTGCCGATCGCCAAGGTGATGAAGGACGCCGGCGAGAAGTTCGACCCCAAGGCCTACGTGCCGGCGGTGGCGGGCTACTACACGTCGAACAAGGGCGAGATGCTGTCGTTCCCGTTCAACAGCTCGACGACGATCCTGTACTACAACAAGGACGCCTTCAAGAAGGCCGGCCTCGACCCGAACAAGCCGCCCGCGACGTGGCAGGAGGTCGCCATCGACGCGGCCAAGCTCAAGGCGGCCGGCTTCGCGTGCGGCTACACCACCGACTGGCAGTCGTGGGTGCACCTGGAGAGCTTCTCGGCGTGGCACAACGTGGCGTTCGCGACCGAGAACAACGGCTTCGGCGGCGCGAAGGCGCGCCTGATCTTCAACGGTCCGGTGCAGGTGCAGCACATCGAGCATCTGCTCGACATGGAGAAGAAGGGCTACTTCACCTATGCCGGCCGCAAGGACGAGCCCAAGGCCAAGTTCATCGCGGGCGAGTGCGCCATGCACACCGGCTCGTCGGCGGCGCTGGCCAACATCCGCAAGAACGCCAGGTTCAGCTTCAGCCCCGCGCCGCTGCCGTACGAGGCGGGCGTGCCGGGCGCGCCGCAGAACACCATCATCGGCGGCGCCTCGCTGTGGGTGATGGGCGGCCACAAGCCCGAAGAGTACAAGGGTGTCGCCCGGTTCTTCTCCTTCCTGTCGCGCCCCGAGATCCAGTCCGACTGGCACCAGTCGACCGGCTACCTGCCGGTGACGATGCAAGCGTACGAACTGACCCGGCAGTCGGGCTTCTATGACAAGAACCCGGGCGCCGACGTGGCCGTCAAGCAGATGATCGTCAGGACGACCGACAAGTCGCGCGGCATCCGCCTGGGCAACTTCCCGCAGATCCGCTCGGTGATCGAC
Source organism: Ralstonia nicotianae (assembly GCF_018243235.1). NCBI lineage: Bacteria > Pseudomonadati > Pseudomonadota > Betaproteobacteria > Burkholderiales > Burkholderiaceae > Ralstonia > Ralstonia nicotianae. The sequence goes on along the minus strand of NZ_CP046674.1, from coordinate 2,242,088 downwards.
GAAGAACTCGAAGCCGTGTGGGCGGGCAAGAAGTCGCCGAAGGAAGCGCTGGACAGCGCGGTCGCGCGCGGCAACGATCTGCTGGCCCGCTTCGAGAAGACCGTCAAGGAGTAAGCGCGCGGTTGCGCGTGCCGTCAGCCGCCGGTCCCGCATGCGCGGGGGCGGCGGCGCGTTTTGGGAATCCCCATGGAAAAACGGGTCGTATTCCGGTCGCGCTGGCTGCCCTATGTGCTGGTGGCCCCGCAGATCGCCGTCACCCTGGTGTTCTTCTTCTGGCCGGCGGGGCAGGCGCTGTACCAGTCGCTGCTGCGGCAGGATGCCTTCGGCATGAATCTCGACTTCGTCGGGCTGGAGAACTTCGCCGACCTGTTCGCCGATCCGACCTACCTCGGGTCGTTCCGGACCACGGCGGTGTTCGCCATCGGCGTGGCCGTCGTGGGGCTGTCCACGTCACTGGCGCTGGCCTACTTCGCCGACCGCGCACTGCGCGGCGGCGCCTTCTACAAGATGCTGCTGATCTGGCCCTACGCGGTCGCGCCGGCCGTGGCGGGCGTGCTGTGGAGCTTCCTGTTCAACCCGTCGCTGGGCATCGTCTCGTTCGTGATCCGCAGGATGGGCGTGGACTGGAACTTCGTGCTCAACGGCGGGCAGGCACTGCTGCTGGTCGTCGTCATCGCGGCGTGGAAGCAGATCAGCTACAACTTCCTGTTTTTCCTGGCCGGGCTGCAGAGCATCCCGAAATCGCTGATCGAGGCGGCGGCCATCGACGGCGCGGGCCCGTGGAAGCGGTTCTGGTCGATCGTCTTTCCGCTGCTGTCGCCCACGACCTTTTTCCTGATGGTGGTGAACGTGGTGTATGCCTTCTTCGACACCTTCGCCATCATCGATTCGGTCACGCAGGGCGGGCCGTTCAAGGCGACCGAGACGCTGGTGTTCAAGGTGTACCAGGACGGCGTGCGCGGGCTCGACATCGGCGGCTCGGCCGCGCAGTCGGTGATCCTCATGGCGGTGGTGATCGTGCTGACCATCGTGCAGTTCCGCTACGTCGAGCGCAAGGTCCAGTACTGAGGAGCGCGACCATGATCGAACGCCGCCCGTTCCTGGATGTCCTGACCCACCTCGTGCTGATCCTGGGCGTGGTGGTGGTCGCCTTTCCGGTCTACGTGGTCTTCGTCGCGTCCTCGCTGACGGCCGAGGACGTGCTGCAGGCGCCGATGACGCTGATCCCCGGCCCGCACCTGATCGACAACTACCGCGAGGTGCTCGCGCACGGCATGGGCAACGCCGCCACGCCGGTCGGCACCATGCTGATGAACAGCCTGATCATGGCGCTGGGCATCTCGCTGGGCAAGATCGCGATCTCCATCATCTCGGCCTTCGCCATCGTCTATTTCCGCTTTCCGCTGCGCAAGACCTTCTTCTGGCTGATCTTCGTCACGCTGATGCTGCCGGTGGAGGTGCGCATCCTGCCGACCTACAAGGTGGTGTCGGACCTCGGCATGCTCAACAGCTACTTCGGCCTGACCATCCCGATCATCGCCTCGGCCACCGCCACGTTCCTGTTCCGCCAGTTCTTCCTGACCATTCCCGACGAACTCGCCGAGGCCGCGCGCATCGACGGCGCCGGGCCGCTCAAGTTCTTCTGGGACGTGGTGCTGCCGCTGTCGCGCACCAGCATCGCGGCGCTGTTCGTGATCCAGTTCATCTACGGCTGGAACCAGTACCTGTGGCCGCTGCTGGTCACCACCGAGCGGGACATGACGCCGATCGTGCTGGGCGTCACGCAGATGATCTCGCGTTCGGGCGATTCCGCCACCGACTGGAACCTGCTGATGGCCACCGTGATGCTGGCCATGGTGCCGCCGGCGCTGGTGGTGATCGGCATGCAGCGGTGGTTCGTGAAGGGCCTGGTGGAAACCGAAAAATAGCAAACAGCGCAAAAAGAAGGCGACCCGCCCATGGCAAAACTGTCTCTACGCAACGTCCAGAAGCACTACGCCGGCCTGCAGGTCGTGCACGGCATCGACATGGAGATCGGCGACGGGGAGTTCATCGTCATCGTCGGGCCGTCGGGCTGCGGCAAGTCCACGCTGCTGCGCATGGTGGCCGGCCTGGAGGCGATCACCGGCGGCGAGGTCTGGATCGGCGATCGCGTGGTCAACGAACTGGAGCCGGCCGAGCGCGACATCGCCATGGTGTTCCAGAACTACGCGCTGTATCCGCACATGACCGTGTTCGACAACATGGCGTACGGCCTGAAGATCCGCGGGCTGCCCAAGAGTGAGATCCTGGCGCGCGTGCAGCAGGCCGCCGGCATCCTCGAGCTCGGCAAGCTGCTCGAGCGCAAGCCGCGCCAACTCTCGGGCGGGCAGCGCCAGCGCGTGGCGATGGGCCGCGCCATCGTGCGCGAGCCGGCGGTGTTCCTGTTCGACGAGCCGCTGTCCAACCTGGACGCCAAGCTGCGCGTGCAGATGCGGCTGGAGCTCAAGGAGCTGCACCGCCGCCTGCGCACCACCAGCCTGTACGTGACGCATGACCAGGTCGAGGCGATGACACTGGCCGACCGCATGATGGTGCTCAGCGGCGGCCGCGTCGAGCAGATCGGCACGCCGCTGGAAGTCTATGCGCGCCCGGCCAGCACCTTCGTCGCCGGCTTCATCGGCTCGCCGCCGATGAACCTCGTGCCGGTGTCGCGTCACGCGGGCGAGGGCGCCCAGATCCGTGTCGACGGCGCGCAGGCGGGCGATGCGCCCGCCACGCTCGGCCATTTGCCGATGGGTTTGCATCTGCCTGAGCACGCGCTGATGGGCCTGCGTCCCGAGCACATCGAGCCGTGCGCCGCCGACCGGGCCATCGCCTTCGTCGAGGTGCGGCTGGTCGAGGCGCTCGGCGCCGATGCGTTTGCCTATGGCGCGCTGGCCGGCCATCCGGTCGTCGTCCGGCTGGACCCGCACGCCAGCGTCAAGGCCGGCGACCGGCTGCCCATCACCGCCTCGGCTGACCATCTGCACTGGTTCGACCCGCAGACCACCCGCCGCATCGAGGCCCTGGCATGAGCGAAGCACGCGCCCTGCCGGCTTGGCCGTATCCGCGCGCCATTGCCCACCGGGGCGCGGGCAAGCTCGCGCCCGAGAACACGCTGGCAGCGTTCCGCCACGGCGCCGGGTTCGGCTACCGCATGTTCGAGTTCGATGTGAAGCTGTCGGGTGACGGCGTGGCCGTGCTGCTGCACGATGCCACGCTGGAGCGCACCACCAGCGGCCACGGGCGCATCGACGCGCTGTCGTTCGGCCAGATCGCGCAGCTGGACGCCGGCAGCTGGCACAGCCCGGCCTTTGCCGGCGAGCCGGTGCCGACGCTGGCCGCCGTCGCCCGCTACCTGCGCGCCAACGGCTTGCTGGCCAATATCGAGATCAAACCGGTGCCCGGCACGGAGTGGCGGACCGGCGCGGCGCTCGCGCTGGATGCCCGCACCCTGTGGGCCGACGCCGGGGTGCCGCCGCTGCTATCGTCGTTCTCGGAGACGGCGCTGGCCGCCGCGCGCGAGGCCGCGCCGGAGCTGCCGCGCGCCTTGCTGCTGGACACCCTGCCGGCGGACTGGCTGGACCGCCTGCGCGCGCTGGATTGCGTCGCGCTCGATGCCAACCATCGTGCCCTGACGCCGGAGGTGATCGTCGCTGCCCATGCGGCGGGCTTCCGCGTCTGCTGCTATACCGTCAACGATGTGGAACGGGCCTGCCTGCTGTGGGGCGCCGGACTGGACGGCCTGATCACCGACCGGGTCGACTGCATCGAACCATCCGGCACGTGACGGCGCCGCTTTCTGATGCAACAAAGCAACGTTTTATTGTTGTGCCAAGGAATCAGAATATTGCCCATAAACGTGCTATACTTTTTGCCGCGAAGACTTTAGGTCCTTCCCGCACAACTTGTCTGTCAAAGCTGTTTCGGTGCCTCACCCCGCCACGCGCGATGCGGTCCGACCAGGTGATTTCAGGCGACTCAAAGTTTGCGATCCGCTAACCGGTCAAGCCGTGTCGCGGAAGGTTGATGAACCCGCTGAACTCCGGCAGACCCGGAGAAAGGTGAGCGCCCCATGACTGAGCTGTACAAGCAGTATCTGGACACTTCGTACCTGTCCGGCGGCAATGCCGCATACGTTGAAGACCAGTACGAAGCCTATCTCCAGGATCCCACTTCCGTCAGCGAGGCTCTGCGCGCGTATTTCGATGCGCTGCAGAACATCCCCGCCGTCGACGGCTCCAACGCCCGGGATATCGCCCACGCCCCCATCGTTACGTCGTTCGCTGAGCGCGCCAAGCAAGGCCCGATCAAGACGATCGTCGCGTCTGCCGATTCCGACATGGGCCGCAAGCGCGTGTCCGCGACGCAGCTGGTCGCCGCCTACCGCAACGTGGGCCTGCGCTGGGCCGACCTGGATCCGCTCAAGCGTCAGGAGCGCCCGCCGGTGCCGGATCTGGACCCGGCCTTCTACGGTTTCACCGAAGCCGATCAGGACATCGTCTTCAACGCCAGCAACACGTACTTCGGCAAGGAAACGATGAGCCTGCGCGAGCTGCTCAACAACCTGCGCGAAACGTATTGCGGCTCGATCGGCGCCGAATTCATGTACGTCAGCGACCAGGCGCAGAAGCGCTGGTGGCAGGAGCGCCTGGAGAGCATCCGCTCCAAGCCGACCTTCTCCGCTGAAAAGAAGAAGCACATCCTGGAGCGCCTGACGGCCGCCGAAGGCCTCGAGCGCTTCCTCCACACCAAGTACGTCGGCCAGAAACGTTTCTCGCTCGAAGGCGGCGAGAGCTTCATCGCGGCGATGGACGAACTGATCCAGCACGCCGGCGAGAAGGGCGTGCAGGAAATCGTGATCGGCATGGCCCACCGCGGCCGCCTGAACGTGCTGGTCAACACGCTGGGCAAGATGCCGGCGGACCTGTTTGCCGAATTCGAAGGCAAGCACGTGGACGACCTGCCGGCCGGCGACGTGAAGTACCACAAGGGCTTCTCGAGCGACGTCACGACCCTGGGCGGCCCCGTCCACCTGTCGCTGGCGTTCAACCCGTCGCACCTGGAAATCGTCAACCCGGTGGTGGAAGGTTCGGTCAAGGCGCGCCAGGAACGCCGCGGCGACAAGACCGGCGAGCAGGTGCTGGCCGTGCAGGTGCACGGTGACGCGGCCTTCGCCGGCCAGGGCGTCGTGATGGAAACGCTCAACCTCGCGCAGACGCGCGGCTACGGCACGGGCGGCACTATCCACATCGTCATCAACAACCAGATCGGCTTCACCACCTCCGACCCGCGCGACTCGCGTTCCACGCTGTACTGCACGGACGTGGTCAAGATGATCGAAGCGCCGGTGCTGCACGTGAACGGCGACGATCCGGAAGCCGTCGTGCTGGCCATGCAGCTGGCGATCGACTTTCGCACCGAGTTCAAGAAGGACGTCGCGGTCGACATCATCTGCTTCCGCAAGCTCGGCCACAACGAGCAGGACACGCCGGCGATGACGCAGCCGCTGATGTACAAGAAGATCGGCCAGCACCCCGGCACGCGCAAGCTGTACGCAGACAAGCTCGTCACGCAGAGCACCCTGAAGACCGAGGAGCCGGACGGCCTGGTGCAGGAATACCGCGCCGCCATGGACGCCGGCAAGCACACGGTCGACCCGGTGCTGTCGAACTTCAAGAACAAGTTCGCGGTGGACTGGCTGCCGTTCCTGAACCGCAAGTGGACGGACTCGGCCGATACCGCCGTGCCGATGGCCGAACTCAAGCGCCTGGCCGAGCGCATCACCGCCATCCCCGACCACTTCAAGGTGCACCCGCTGGTCGAGCGCGTGGTCAACGACCGCGCCAAGATGGGCCAGGGCGAGCAGGCGCTGGACTGGGGCATGGGCGAGCATCTGGCCTTCGCCTCGCTGGTGGCTTCGGGCTACCCGGTGCGCATCACCGGCCAGGACGCCGGCCGCGGCACGTTCACGCACCGCCACGCCGTGCTGCACGACCAGAACCGCGAGCGCTGGGACGCCGGCTCGTACATCCCGCTGCAGAACGTGTCGGACAACCAGGCACCGTTCACCGTGATCGACTCGGTGCTGTCCGAAGAGGCCGTGATGGGCTTCGAGTACGGCTATTCGTCGGCCGAGCCGAACACCCTGGTGATCTGGGAAGCCCAGTTCGGCGACTTCGCCAACGGCGCGCAGGTCGTGATCGACCAGTTCATCTCGTCGGGTGAAGTGAAGTGGGGCCGTGCCTCGGGCCTGACGCTGATGCTGCCGCACGGCTACGAAGGCCAGGGTCCGGAGCACAGCTCGGCGCGCATGGAGCGCTACCTGCAGCTGTGCGCCGACCACAACATGCAAGTGGTGCAGCCGACCACGCCGGCGCAGATCTTCCACCTGCTGCGCCGCCAGATGATCCGCCTGTTCCGCAAGCCGCTGATCATCATGACGCCGAAGTCGCTGCTGCGCAGCAAGGACGCCGTGTCGCCGCTGACCGATCTGGCCAAGGGCCACTTCGAGACGGTCATCGCCGATCACGAAGAGCTGAACGCGGCCAAGGTCAAGCGCATCGTGGCCTGCTCGGGCAAGGTCTACTACGACCTGGTCAACGCGCGCAAGGAACGTGGCCTGACCGACACCGCCATCATCCGTGTCGAGCAGCTGTATCCGTTCCCGCACAAGGCGTTCGCGGCCGAGCTCAAGAAGTACCCGAACCTCGCCGAAGTGGTGTGGTGCCAGGATGAGCCGCAGAACCAGGGCGCCTGGTTCTTCGTGCAGCACTACATCATGGAGAACATGAGCGAGGGCCAGAAGCTGGGCTACGCTGGCCGTCCGGCCTCGGCTTCGCCGGCCGTGGGCTACTACGCCAAGCACAACGAGCAGCAGAAGGCGCTGATCGATGCCGCTTTCGCCAAGCTCAAGGGCTTCGTGCTGACCAAGTAACGCGACCAATGCACCAGGGCGGCGGCTTCGACCGTCGCCTTGGCGCATCTTCGCCTCCCGCATTCCATCGCATACACGCATTGAATTGAAGCGGCGCGCCCGGCAGGGGCGCCGCGCACATGATCCAAGGAACCACCGAAATGGCTATCGTTGATGTCAAGGTCCCGCAGTTTTCCGAATCCGTCGAAGAAGGCACGCTGATCTCCTGGAAGAAGAAGCCGGGTGAAGCCGTGACCGTGGACGAAGTCCTGGTCGAAATCGAGACCGACAAGGTCGTGCTGGAAGTGCCGGCTCCGTCGGCCGGCGTGCTGGCCGAAGTGCTGGTGGCCGATGGCGCCACCGTGACGTCGGAACAGCTGCTGGCCAAGATCGACACCGAAGGCAAGGCGGGCGCCGCTGCCCCGGCGGCCGCCGCACCGGCTCCGGTCGCCGCCGCGCCGGCTGCCGCAGCCGCCACGGGCGGCGTGGCCATGCCGTCGGCTGCCAAGCTGATGGCCGAAGCCAACCTGTCGGCCGGCCAAGTGGCCGGCACCGGCCGCGATGGCCGCATCACCAAGGGCGACGTGCTGGGTGCCGTGGCCGGCGGTGCCAAGCCGGCTCCGGCCGCCGCCCCGCAGGCCGCGCGTCCGGCCCTGCAGCAAGTGGCCGCCCCGGTGGACTTCGCCGCCCTGGGCGACCGTCCGGAAGAGCGCGTGCCGATGAGCCGCCTGCGCGCCCGCATTGCCGAGCGCCTGGTGCAGTCGCAGTCGACCAACGCCATCCTCACCACCTTCAATGAAGTCAACATGAAGCCGGTGATGGACCTGCGCGCCAAGTTCAAGGACCAGTTCGAGAAGACCCACGGCGTGAAGCTGGGCTTCATGTCGTTCTTCGTGAAGGCTGCCGTCCACGCGCTGAAGAAGTACCCGGTCATCAACGCCTCGGTGGACGGCAACGACATCGTCTACCACGGCTACTTCGACATCGGTATCGCGGTCGGCTCGCCGCGCGGCCTGGTGGTGCCCATCCTGCGCAACGCCGACCAGATGAGCCTGGCCGACATCGAGAAGAAGATCGCCGAATTCGGCCAGAAGGCCCGCGACGGCAAGCTGACGCTGGACGACCTGACCGGCGGCACGTTCTCGATCTCCAACGGCGGCACCTTCGGCTCGATGCTGTCGACCCCGATCATCAACCCGCCGCAATCGGCCATCCTGGGCGTGCACGCCACCAAGGACCGCGCCGTGGTGGAGAACGGCCAAGTTGTCGTCCGCCCGATGAACTACCTGGCCATGTCCTACGACCACCGCATCATCGACGGCCGCGAAGCCGTGCTGGGCCTGGTGGCGATGAAGGAAGCGCTGGAAGATCCCGCACGCCTGCTGCTGGACCTGTAATCGACCGCGTTGATGACCCGAGACGCCGCCGCCCACCGCGCGCGGCAGCGTCCGATTCAAGGATTTCTCCATGAGCAAACAATTTGACGTGCTGGTGATCGGCGCCGGCCCCGGCGGCTACATTGCCGCGATCCGCGCCGGCCAGCTGGGCTTGAACGTGGCCTGCTGCGAAGACAACGCCTACGACGATCCGAAGGGCGAGCCGCGCCTGGGCGGCACCTGCCTGAACGTCGGCTGCATTCCGTCCAAGGCGCTGCTGGCCTCGTCGGAAGAATTCGAGAACGTGAACCACCACCTGGCCGACCACGGCATCACGGTGGACGGCGCCCGCGTCGATGTCGCCAAGATGCTCAAGCGCAAGGACGACATCGTCGGCAAGATGACCAAGGGCATCGAGTTCCTGTTCCGCAAGAACAAGGTGACGCTGCTCAAGGGCCACGGCAAGTTCGTCGGCAAGACCGACGCCGGCTACCAGGTCGAGATCGCGGGCAAGGCCGGCACGGAAGTCGTGACCGCCAAGCACGTGATCATCGCCACCGGCTCGAAGGCCCGCCACCTGCCGGGCGTGCCGGTCGACAACGTGACCATCGCCGACAACGAAGGCGCGCTGAAGTTCGGCGAAGTGCCGAAGAAGCTGGGCGTGATCGGCGCCGGCGTGATCGGCCTGGAGCTGGGCTCGGTGTGGCGTCGCCTGGGTTCTGACGTGACGATTCTCGAAGCACTGCCGAGCTTCCTCGGCGCGGCTGACGAGTCGGTCGCCAAGGAAGCCAACAAGCTGCTGAACAAGCAGGGCCTGAAGATCAACGTCGGCGTCAAGGTCGGCGAGATCGAATCGTCGGCCAAGGGCGTCAAGGTGAACTACACCGACGCCACCGGCGCCGCCCAGGTGCTGGAGTGCGACAAGCTGATCGTCTCGATCGGCCGCGTGCCGAACACCGACAACCTGGGCCTGGACGCGATCGGCCTGGCGACGGATCAGCGCGGCTTCATCGAAGTGGACGACCACTGCGCGACCAAGCTGCCGAACCTGTGGGCGATCGGCGACGTGGTGCGCGGCCCGATGCTGGCGCACAAGGCCGAAGACGAAGGCGTGGCCGTGGCCGAGCGCATCGTCGGCCAGAAGCCGCACATCGACTACAACTGCATTCCGTGGGTGATCTACACCTTCCCGGAAATCGCCTGGGTCGGCAAGACCGAGCAGCAGCTCAAGGCCGAGGGCCGTGAGATCAAGGCGGGCCAGTTCCCGTTCATGGCCAACGGCCGCGCGCTGGGCATGGGCGCGTCCGACGGCTTCGTCAAGGTGATCGCCGACGCCAAGACCGACGAGATCCTGGGCGTGCACGTGGTGGCCGCCAACGCGTCGGACCTGATCGCCGAAGCCGTGGTGGCGATGGAGTTCAAGGCCGCGGCGGAAGACATCGGCCGCATCTGCCACCCGCACCCGTCGATGTCCGAAGTGATGCGCGAGGCCGCGCTGGCCGTCGACAAGCGTCAGCTGAACATGTAATCGCACGCCATCAGGCGAGCACGGTGCCCGGTCATCCACAAGATGCCGGGCATCGGTCCATTTGGGCCACCGAACGGCCGGCCCCACGCAGATGAACGTCCAGGAAACCTACCTGAAGGAACTGAAGGCGCGCGGCTACCAGCCCGACGAGGCGCAGCAGCGCGCGGTCGATCGCCTGCAGCTGTGCTACGACGAATGGGTGGCCTACAAGGCCAGGCGTTCAAGCGCCCTGCGCAAGCTGCTGGTGCGCCCGGAGCTGCCGCGCGGCGTCTACATGTGGGGCGGGGTGGGGCGCGGCAAGTCGTTCCTGATGGATGCCTTCTACAGCTGCGTGCCGGTGGTGCGCAAGACGCGCCTGCACTTCCACGAGTTCATGCGCGAGGTGCACCGCCAGCTCGAAGAGCTGCGTGGCCGCGCCGATCCGCTCGACGAACTCGCACGGCGCATCGCCAAGCGCTATCGCCTGATCTGCTTCGATGAATTCCACGTCAGCGACGTCGCCGATGCGATGATCCTGCACCGCCTGCTCGATCAGCTCTTCGCCAACGGCGTGCAGTTCGTGATGACGTCCAACTACCGCCCGGACCTGCTGTACCCGGACGGCCTGCACCGCGACCGCGTGCTGCCCGCCATCGCCCTGCTGCAGGAAAAGCTCGACGTCCTCAATGTCGATGCCGGCATTGACTACCGCAAGCGTGCCATGGAGCAGGTGCAGGCCTACCACACGCCGCTGGGCGCCCAGGCCAACTCGGCGCTGCGCGACGCGTTTGCCGCGGTGGCCGAGGCGCCGGACGAATCGCCCATCCTGCATATCGAGCACCGCGAGATCCGCGCGCAGCGCAAGGCCGGCGGCGTGGTGTGGTTCGACTTCGCCACGCTGTGCGGCGGACCGCGCTCGCAGAACGACTACCTGGAGATCGCCGCGCGTTTCCATACCGTCATCCTCGCCGATGTGCCGAAGATGACGCCGCGCATGGCCTCCGAGGCGCGCCGCTTCACCTGGCTGATCGACGTGCTGTACGACCACAAGGTCAAGCTGCTGATGTCGGCGGAGGTGCCGGCGGACGCGCTCTACACCGAAGGCCAGATGGCCAACGAATTCCACCGCACGGTGTCGCGCATCATCGAGATGCAGTCGCGCGAATACCTCGAGGCACCGCGCCGCGCGGTCGATACGACACTGACCTGATGCCGCCTCAGCGCGGCGGCATCGGGTTGCGATGCGAGGCCGGCGTCGGGCGCAAGGCGCGCAGGCCGGCGGCACCGAGCAGGTCCGGTGACAGCATGCTTTCGGACTTGGGCGTGGCGTTGCGGAACGCGCCTTCCACCAGCATCGGCGCCACCGTGCTGACGTCGGTCTGCGCGGCAATCGTCACGTCTTCCGCGAAGCCGCGTTCGCACAGTTCGCGGCCCGACACGGAATCGAGCAGCCAAGCCTTCATCATGCCGGTCTGGGACGCCTCGCGATAGACCGCGCGGGCCGCCAGTGCTTCCGGCGACAGCGCATGCGGCAGGAAACCCGCGATGGTTTCCGACAGGTGATGCACGATCGCACCGGCCGCCAGCCAGTCTTCCAGCGCCGGCCGCAGGTTGCCGTCGGCCCAGCGCTCACCCGAAGCCACCACGGCGATGCGCCGCCCGTGCCGCGAGGCGGCTTCCGCCACGGCGCGCGCGTTGCGTAGGCACCCCGCGAAGGTGGGCGTCGAGCCGGTCGCCAGGGCCAGCGTCGCGCCGTTGGGCGAGGGCAGCACCAGGCTGCTGCCCATCGGCAGGCCGCGCAGCGAGGCCGGCGACAGCGTATAGCCCGGCTGGCTGCGGTTGGTGCCGGCCAGCATGGCGCCCGCGCGGCGGGCGAAGGTCTCGGCGCTGCCATCGCGCCACGGATAGGGGTAGATGCGCGCGCCGCGCCCCACCGCAATGTCCACGCACGTGCAGAAGGACAGCACGTCCACCACGATCACCACGTCGCAATGCGGTGCCAGCGCGGATGCACCGTGCTCGCCCCATTCGCAATGGACGTTGTACAGGCTGAATTCGGTTGCCACGGATACGGTCCTCCTGGTTGCCCAGTCGAACTATCACTATAGGACGCCAAAGATTTTGCGACAGGCCGGCCGGCGGGATGGCGTGCCGCGGGCGCCGCATCTCTGCGTGGATTTTTGTGGGGTCGCTCTTGATGCGCATCAAAGGTTGGGTGGGGCGCGCTGATTAGCATGTTCACCATAATGACAACGACGCTCGCCCCCATCCTTGCCGCCGCGCCCGGTGTCGGTTCGGTCTCATCCGGCCGGCCGGATGATGCGCAGGCGTCACACGTCACGTGCTATCACTGCGGCGCATCATTGGATGGCGATGCCGCGTTGCATGCCGAGATGGCCGGCCAGTCCCGCGACTTCTGCTGTGCCGGCTGCCAGACCATCGCCATGACGCTGCACGCGTCGGGCATGGGCCACGTCTACGACGGGCCGATCGCCTTCGCACGGCCCATCGACGGCGAGGTACGCACCGAGGCCGAAGCCGCGTGGGCGACCTACGACTTGCCGGTCATGCGCGAGCGCTTCGTCCGCACGCGCAAGGATGGCGCCGAAGAGGTGTCGTTGACCCTGGCCGGCATGCGCTGCGCCGCCTGCGTGTGGCTCATCGAACGCGCGCTGGCGCGCGTGCCCGGTGTGCGCGAGGCCATCGTCAACTACGCGACGGAGCGCGTGCGCATCGTGTCCGACGCCGGTGCGGTCCGGCTCGCCGACCTGTTCGCCGCCATCGCCGACGTCGGCTACGAGGCGTGGCCGGACCAGCCTTCCACGCGCCGCGCGGCCGAGGCGCACGAGCGGCGCCAGTTGCTGATCCGTCTGGGCATCGCCATGCTGGGCATGATGCAGGTGATGATGTATGCGTGGCCGGTCTACCTGCACGGCGGCAGCATCCCCGCGGACCAGGTCATGCTGATGCAGTGGGCCAGTCTCGCGCTGACCACACCGGTCGTCCTGTTCTCCGCCGGGCCTATCTTCCGCAATGCGTGGCGCCAGGTGCGGCACGCGCATGTCGGCATGGACGTGCCGGTGGCGCTCGGCGTCGGCGCGGCCTTTGCCGCGAGCGTGGCCGCCATGGTGCGCGGCCACGGCGAAACCTACTTCGATTCGGTGACGATGTTCGTCGCTTTCCTGCTGGCGGCGCGCTATCTGGAACTGCGCGCGCGGCAGAGCGCAACGTCCGGCACCGAGGCGCTGGTGCGGCAACTGCCGGCCACCTGCCGGCGCATCGCCGATGGCGCCGAGGCGACGCAGACCGTTCCGGTCGCCGCGCTGCAGGTCGGCGATTGCGTGGAGGTCCGCGCCGGCGAGATCCTGCCGGCGGATGGCGTGATCGAACGCGGCACGACCGAGATCGACGAATCCCTGCTGTCCGGCGAGAGCGTGCCGCAGCCGCGCGGCATCGGCGCGATGGTGCTGGCAGGCAGCTACAACGCGGCCAGCGCGATTTGGCTGCGCGTGCATCGCGTGGGGGCGCAGACGCGGCTGGCGGCGATCGTCGAACTGCTCGAGCGCGCGCTGACCGACAAGCCGCGCATGGCCGAGCTCGCCGATCGCGTGGCGGGGCGTTTCGTGATGGTGTTGCTCGGCTGGGCCGTGCTGACGGCGCTTGCGTGGTGGTGGATCGATCCGGACCGCATGTTCGCCGTGACGGTGGCCGTGCTGGTGGTCAGCTGCCCGTGCGCGCTGTCGCTGGCGACACCGTCCGCGCTGGCGGCGGCAAGCGGCGCGCTGGCCAGGCGCGGCATACTGGTCACGCGCGGGCACGCCATTGAAAGCCTGGCCGCCGTGACCGACGTGCTGCTCGACAAGACCGGCACGCTGACGCAGGGCCACCTGCGCCTGCTCAGCATCGAAACCTTCGACGATCCCGACGCGCAGCAGTGTCTTGCGCTGGCCTGTGCGCTCGAGCAGGCAGAGAACCATCCGATCGCGCAATCGCTGCGTGCCGCCGCCGCGCAGGGGCGGGTGCCGGCGGTGGCGGTGAGCGACGTGCTCAACGTGCCGGGGCAGGGCGTGCGTGCCCGGCTGCAGATGCAGGACATCCGCCTGGGCACCCAGGCGTTCGCGGCCCAGGCGTTCGATGGGCAGCCGCCGCATGCCACCGCGCACGTCAGCGGCGAGCCGGCGGAGGACGTGCCGTCCGCCGCCTGCACGGCAATCTGGCTCGGCTGCGACGGCCACCCGCTGGCCCGCTTCGTTCTTGCCGATACGCCGCGTGCCGATGCGGCGGCTTGCCTGGATGCGCTGCGTGCGCAGGACCTGCGGCTGCATCTCGTTTCCGGCGATGCGCCGCAGACCGTGCGCTGGTGGGCCGCGCGCCTGGGCATCGCGCATGCCGTGGGCGGCGCCAGTCCCGAAGATAAGCGTGCCTATGTGCGCGCGTTGCAGGCCGGCGGCGCTCGCGTGCTGGCGGTGGGCGACGGCATCAACGATGCACCGCTGCTGGCGCAGGCGCAGGTCTCGATCGCCATCGGCACGGGCGCGCCGCTGGCGCAGGCCGGTGCCGACGCCATCCTCACGGAGCCGCGCCTGCCCGCCATCGGCGAGGCCGTCTCGATCGGCCGCCGCGCGCTGCGTGTGGTGCGCCAGAACCTGGGCTGGGCCTTCGCCTACAACGCCGTCAGCATCCCGCTGGCGACGCTGGGCTGGCTGTCGCCGCTGGAAGCCGGGATCGGCATGTCGGTGTCTTCGCTGCTGGTGGCGCTCAACGCGTGGCGGCTGTCGCGCGTCGCATAGAGCTTTGATATGGAAACCCTCTACCTGCTCGTGCCCCTGTCGCTGATGGCGGTGGCAGTGATCGTCAGCGCACTGTGGTGGGCCGTCGGCACCGGCCAGTACGACGACCTGAAGGCGCCGGCCGAATCGATCCTGCTGGACCGCGACCTGCCGCCCGATGTGTCACCGCGCGACGACGCTCCATAGCAGGGGCGAGGGCCGTCCGGCTCGCTGGACGGGGGTGCCTTGACGCATATCAAAACCTGCAAGGCATCTGATTTTTAACATGTGCATATCACTACAACCATCACGGGGAGCGAGCATGGATGCATCCAGCGCGTTACAGCACGCCCAGACGTTCAATTACCGCGTTGTCCGCCAGTTCTCGATCATGACGATCGTCTGGGGCATCGTCGGCATGGCGGTCGGCGTGCTGATCGCGGCACAGTTGATCTGGCCGCAACTGAATTTCGGGGTGCCCTGGCTGACATATGGGCGACTGCGTCCGCTGCATACCAATGCCGTCATCTTCGCCTTCGGCGGCAGCGCGCTGTTTGCCACGTCGTATTACGTCGTCCAGCGCACCTGCCAGGCGCGGTTGGTTTCCGACGCGCTCGCGGCCTTCACGTTCTGGGGCTGGCAGGCCGTCATCGTGGCGGCGGCCATCACGCTGCCGCTGGGCTACACCAGTTCGAAGGAGTATGCAGAGCTGGAGTGGCCGATCGACATCCTGATCACCGTGGTGTGGGTGGTGTACGCCATCGTCTTCTTCGGCACCATCCTCAAGCGCAAGACCCGGCACATCTACGTCGCCAACTGGTTCTTCGGCGCCTACATCCTCACCATCGCGCTGCTGCATATCGTCAATAACGCCGAGCTGCCGGTGTCGATGTGGAAGTCGTACTCGGCCTACGCCGGCGTGCAGGACGCGATGGTGCAGTGGTGGTACGGCCATAACGCGGTGGGCTTCTTCCTGACCACCAGCTTCCTCGGCATGATGTACTACTTCGTGCCCAAGCAGGCCGAGCGCCCGATCTATTCGTACCGCCTGTCGATCGTCCACTTCTGGGCACTGAACTTTACCTACATGTGGGCGGGCCCGCACCACCTGCAATACACCGCGCTGCCGGACTGGGCTCAGTCGCTGGGCATGGTGTTTTCGCTGATCCTGCTCGCGCCGTCGTGGGGCGGCATGATCAACGGGATCATGACGATGTCCGGCGCCTGGCACAAGCTGCGCACCGACCCGATCCTCAAGTTCCTAGTGGTGGCGCTGTCGTTCTACGGCATGGCGACCTTCGAGGGCTCGATGATGTCGATCAAGACCGTCAACGGGCTGTCGCACTACACCGACTGGACCATCGGCCACGTGCATTCCGGCGCGCTGGGCTGGGTGGCGATGATCACCATCGGCTCGATGTACTACATGATCCCGCGCCTGTTCGGGCGGCAGAAGATGTATAGCACGCGGCTGATCGAGGTGCACTTCTGGGTGGCCACCATCGGCGTGGTGCTCTATATCGCGGCCATGTGGGTCGCCGGTGTGATGCAGGGCCTGATGTGGCGCGCCACCGAGCCCGACGGCACGCTGACCTACAGCTTTGTCGAGGCGGTGAAGGCAACGTATCCGTTCTACGCGATCCGTCTGCTGGGTGGCCTGTGCTTCCTCGGAGGCATGCTGCTGATGGCCTTCAACGTGCTCAAGACCCTCCAGGGCAGCCGGGCCGTGGATGCGCCGATTCCTCAAGCCGCGCAGATGCCCCTGCCGGCGGCACAGTGAGGAGACCGACATGAGCAACCAACCTTCCCGCTTCTTCTCGCACGAGACGCTGGAAAAGAACATCGGCCTGCTGATCATCATGACGTTGGTCGTGGTCAGCATCGCCGGGCTGGTGCAGATTGTGCCGCTGTTCTTCCAGCACTCCACCACCGAGCCGGTCAAGGGCATCGCGCCGTATTCGCCGCTGCGGCTGGCCGGGCGCGATATCTACATCCGCGAAGGCTGCGTCGGCTGCCACTCGCAGCAGGTGCGCACGCTGCGCGCCGAAACCGAGCGCTACGGCCATTACTCGATGGCGGGCGAGTCGGTGTTCGACCACCCGTTCCTGTGGGGCTCGAAGCGGACCGGCCCGGACCTGGCGCGCGTCGGCCAGCGCTACTCGGACGACTGGCATCGTATCCATCTGCGCGACCCGCGCATGGTGGTGCCCGAGTCCAACATGCCGTCCTATGCATGGCTGTCCAAGACGCCGCTCGATAACCATGACATCGAAGCGAAGATGCGCGTGCTGCGCAAGCTGGGTGTGCCATACACCGACGCGCAGATCGCAGGCGCCCGCGAGCAGTTGGCCGGCAAGACCGAGGAGGACGCCGTAGTGGCCTATCTGCAGGGCCTGGGCGTGGAACTGCGCAACGTGCGCGATGTGGCCGGGGTTCCGGTTGCCGCCGCCGCCAAGGAGTAAGCCATGGCCATGCTGAGCGCAATTGCCACGGCGGTGTTCCTGGTGCTGTTCATCGCGATTACGTGGTGGGCCTATTCGGCACATCGGCGTCATGCCAACGCGGAATCGGCGATGCTGCCGTTCCTGCTGCCCGACGAAGCCGAGGTCGCCGCCGGACGCATGGATGCGTCCCGCCCAAATCAATAAGGACCGCCAGATCATGAGCGACTTCATTTCCGATTTCTGGAGCTACTACATCGCGGCGATCGCCCTGCTGGGCATCGTGTGGTGCGCGTGGCTGCTGCTTTCTCAACGCCGCATCAAGCTCGCGCCGGGGCAGAAGCCCGACGGCGACACCGGACACGTATGGGACGGCGACCTGCGCGAGCTGAACAATCCGCTGCCGCGCTGGTGGATGTGGATGTTCCTGCTGTCGTGCGTCTTCGCCGTGGCCTATCTGATCCTGTATCCGGGGCTGGGCGCCTATGGCGGCATGCTGGGCTTTTCCAGCCGCGGCGAACTGGCTGCCCAGCGCGCCGCCGCCGAGGCCCAGGTGCGGCCGCTGTATGCGCGTTATGCCGGAATGGACATCAAGCAGATCGCTGCCGACCCCCAGGCCCATGAGATCGGGCAGCGCCTGTTCCTCAACAACTGCGCGCAGTGCCACGGCTCCGATGCCGGCGGTTCGAAGGGTTTCCCGAACCTGACCGATAACGACTGGCTCTATGGTGGCGATCCGGAGACGATCCTGGCGACCATCACCAAGGGGCGTCATGGCGTGATGCCGTCGCTGGCCGCGGTGGTGGATGGCAACCAGGCCGTCAATGTGGCCCACTATGTGCGCTCGCTGTCGGGGCTGGCCTATGACCCGATCAAGGCGGCACGCGGCGAGCCGACCTTCAAGTCGGTCTGCGCGGCGTGCCACATGGCGACCGGCAAGGGCAACCAGGCGCTGGGCGCCCCCAACCTGACCGATCGCATCTGGCTGTACGGCAGTTCGGAGTCGACCATCGTCGAGACCATCCTGAAGGGGCGCGACAACACGATGCCGGCGCATGAAAACCTGTTGTCGCCCGAGAAGATCCGGTTGCTCGCGGCCTACGTATGGGGCCTGTCCAACAGCGGTGCCGCGGGTCTTGACGCACAATCGGCCACACAGCAATGAGTGAACACGAGCCTGTCTGGCGCCCCATGTCGCCCGCCACCGCAGCGGCGGACAGCCAGGATGCGCCCACCGAGCAAATGCTGTACGAGGTGCGGCGCAAGATTTATCCACGTGCCGTCACGGGGGCATTCGCGCGCTGGCGCGTCTGGCTGGTGCTGGCCACGCAGGCCGTGTTCTATGGGCTGCCGTGGTTGCAGTGGCATGGCCGGCAGGCTGTCCTGTTCGATCTCGGTGCGCGCAAGTTCTACCTGTTCGGCCTGGTGCTCTGGCCGCAGGACGTGATCTACCTGACGGTGCTGCTGGTGCTGTCGGCGTTGTCGCTGTTCCTGTTCACGGCGGTGGCGGGGCGCTTGTTCTGTGGCTACGCCTGTCCGCAAACGGTCTACACCGAAATCTTCATGTGGATCGAGCGGCATATCGAAGGCGACCGCTTCGCCCGCATCCGCCTCGATGGCGAGCGCTGGAGCGTGCGCAAGCTGCGCCTGAAGACGGCCAAGCACAGCGTCTGGATCCTGATCGCGCTGTGGACCGGCTTCACCTTCGTCGGCTTCTTCACGCCGATCCGCGAGCTGGGCATGGAGGTCTGGACGTTGTCGCTCGGGCCGTGGCAGACCTTCTGGATGCTGTTCTATGCCTTTGCGACCTGGGGCAATGCGGGCTTCATGCGCGAGCAGGTCTGCCGCTACATGTGCCCGTATGCGCGTTTCCAGAGCGTGATGGTCGACCGCGATACTTATGTGGTCACCTACGATACGCAGCGCGGTGAGCCGCGCGGCAGCCGCTCGCGCAACGAGGATTTCGCGGCCAGGGGACTCGGGGCCTGCGTCGATTGCAGCATCTGCGTGCAGGTGTGCCCGACCGGCATCGATATCCGCCAGGGCCTGCAATACGAGTGCATCGGCTGCGGCGCCTGCATCGATGCCTGCGATCAGGTGATGGACAAGATGCGCTACCCGCGCGGCTTGATCCGCTACACCTCGGAGCGCGCCATGCGCGACCGGCTGCCCCCGGGCGAGGCGCGCCGGCATCTGCTGCGCCCGCGCGTGCTGATCTACAGTGGGGTCCTGCTGACCCTGGCGGCGGGCCTGATCGTGGCGCTGGCCTTGCGCGCACCGCTGAAGGTCGACGTGATCCGCGACCGCGGCGCGCTGGCGCGCGAAGTGGACGGCGACAAGATCGAGAACGTCTATCGGCTGCAGCTGATGAATGCATCCGAGCAGCCCATGCGCGTGACCATCACTGCCGAAGGCCTGCCGCAGCTTGAAGTGCAGGGCGGACGAGGCGAGTCGACCACGCTCGAGCTGGCTCCGGCGGCCAACCGTCTCGTGCCGATCCGCGTACGCCGTCCCGCAGACGACGTGCAGCCCGGCTCGCACAAGATCCGCTTCGTGATCCAGGCAGACAAGGACGGCGGCAGTCTCGTGCTGCGCGAGCCGTCCAGCTTTATCGTGCCGCGCTAGTGCGGCGTTCCGACCAGGAGGTTCCTGATGCAAGCAATCCAACCTTCCGCGGCGCAGGCGCGGCCCTGGTGGCGCGAGCCCTGGCCGTGGCTGCTGATGGCGGGCCCCTTCGCGGCCATGATCGGCTGCGGTGTGACGATCTGGCTGGCCGCCACGCACCCCGATCCTGCGATCCAGGATAACGTCGTGCGGCGCGGCCTGGTGGTGGAGAAGGCTGTTTCCGTGCCGGCACGCGCCGTTCACGGAGCGGTACGATGAAGCGCCGCCTGCTGATGTGGATCTTGTGGCCGGCATTCCTAGCCGCGGCGCTGGCCGAGCTGGTGGTCTTCTCGGTGGTGGATCCGGCGGACCTGCGCTTTTTCGGTCAGCAGATCACGGTGTCTTCCGAAGCGGTCTACACCGTATCGTTCTTTGCGTTCTGGGTGATCTGCGGGTTGTCGAGCGCGCTGACGCTGTATGTGTCGCCGGGAATCGGCAAGCTGGAAGCGCACGAACATCCGCTCATCTGAGCGGATGCCGTGGTAGGCGATCAGCCGGCGTGGCCGGTCATCACCTGGCGCAGGCCGGCCATGTCGATCAGCTTGACGTGGCGTTGGCGGATCTGGATCAGCCCGGCTTCGGCAAAGCGCGAGAACAGGCGGCTGACGGTCTCCAGCTTCAGGCCCAGATAGCTGCCGAGTTCTTCTCGGCTCATGCGCAGGACGAATTCGGTCGAGGAATAGCCACGCTCAGCCGAGCGGCGCGACAGGTTCAGCAGGAAGGCGGCGAGGCGCTCTTCCGCGCGCATCGAGCCTAGGGTCAGCAGCATCAGGTGATCCTGCGAAATCTCCTTGCTCATGATGCGCAGGAACTGGTGCTGCAGCGAAGGCAGTCGGCGCGACAGCTGCTGCAGTTCGGCATAGCGCACCACGCAGACTTCGGTATCTTCCAGTGCGGTGGCATCCGATACGTGGCGCATTTCGCCGATGCCGTCGAGCCCGACGATTTCGCCGGGCAGATGGAAGCCTGTGATCTGGTGGCGGCCGTCTTCCAGCGTCAGATGGGTTTTCAGTGTGCCGAAACGGATGCCGTAGACCGCTTCCAGCGGTTCACCCAGTGCGTAGAGCACCTGGCCTTTCTTGATGCGGATGCGTTCGGTGACCAGATCATCCATCTTGCGCACGTCGTCCGCGTTCATGCCTACCGGCAGACAGATTTGTCCGAGCACGCAGGTGGAGCAACGGGAGGTTTGATCGGTGAGTGCGATTCGTGTGAGCACGGGGGCGAAGAAATTCCGAGGAAAGTGAGATCGAAAATCTGTGAGCAACCGCAGCCGCATTATAACGGCGCCCCCGCTGTTATCGGCGGTCTTCGATGTTCAGTTTTAAGAGAATTTCATTTGAACTACGACAGCAATCCTCCACGATTTGCGCCGGTTCGGTCGAGGCCCGGTTCATGAGTGCGGCAGCATTATTGAGTGTCTTTCTGATTGCGTTGCTCGGCGGCGTGCATTGCCTTGCCATGTGCAGCGGTATTGCGCTTGCCGCGGAGCGCGCGCAGCCTGCCGTGCGCATCGTTTCGCGTCGCCGGCTGTGGTTCGAGCAACTGGTGATGCATCTGGGGCGGCTCACCACTTACGCGCTGCTCGGGGCCGCGATGGGCGCACTCGGCGCGACGGTGTGGCGGCAGCAGTGGCTGCCCATCCAGCGTGGCCTGTTTGCGTTGGCGAGCGCGCTGTTGCTCGCCTATGGGGTGCTTCTGCTGTCGCGCACGGCTGCCGATGTCTGGCGTGGCGCCTGGCTCGAACGCATACTTGGGCGCCTGTCCGGCGGGCTGGCGGCCGTTGCCTCGCGGGTGCGCGCGTCGTCGCTGCGTGCGCGTTTTCCGTTGGCGGGCCGGTATCTGACCGGGCTGGCCTGGGGGCTGGTGCCTTGTGGCATGGTCTATGGCGCGCTGGCCGTCGCGTTGCTGGCGGGCAACGCGGCATCGGGGGCGGTGGTCATGCTGGCGTTCGGCGCGGGTACGCTGCCGAACCTGCTGATGATGTCGGGCGTGGCCGGATGGTTGCGTGGCGTGTCGCGGATGCGCTGGGCTCGCGGTGTCGCGGGCATCGGAATCGCCGCATTCGGCATCTGGGGACTCGTGTGTGCCGCGTGGCTGCCCGAGATGCTCAACGCACATGGATTCTGCCTGGTACTTTGACCGTTTGGCCCGACATCAGGGGCGGCGGTGCTGCCGGCTTTGCGGTTAGGCGATATTCCCGGTTGCGGCCGCGCCGGAATATGGCCTACAATCAACCGCAATTCGACTCGCCACCGGTCGCGCAGATCAAAATCCCAAGCGCGGCGATAGGCGAAGCTGTCCGGTGGCCCAGCCGCCCTGGACTGTCGATTCGGGCGGGTCGCCGGTCATCTGAGGCAGCCGTCCGGTGCAGCAGCCGTCCCCATGGCGGCGGTAGAAATTGCCCTTGTGGTGCCGACTGGCACCGGATCAACTCGCTCCTCCGGCCCTTTAGTGGGCAACAGCCACTGTGTTTCGGTGCGAGGCCAAACGGCCGACGCGCGCCGGGCCCGGGCGGGCAGCAGCATATTCAGCATGCCGCGTAATCGCGGCGGAACGGAAACTTTCAAGCGTGACGGCATGTGCCGTGCGCGAGCAATGACGAGCCGCTCAACCCGATGAATACCCAAGAGGCGAAAATCGTCCTCGAGACCGCGCTGATCTGCGCGCAGGATCCGTTGCGAGTCAGCGACTTGCGTAAGCTGTTCGACGAAGACGTCTCGGCAGACACTATCCGTGTGCTGCTTGAAGAGTTGCGCCAGGACTGGCTCGACCGCGGTGTGGAGCTGGTGGCGCTGGCTTCGGGCTGGCGCTTGCAGAGCCGGCCGGAAATGCGGGCCTATCTCGATCGCCTGCATCCGGAAAAGCCGCCCAAGTACTCGCGTGCCGTGATGGAGACGCTGGCCATCATCGCCTATCGCCAGCCTGTCACGCGGGGCGATATCGAAGACATCCGCGGCGTGACGGTCAACACCCAGGTCATCAAGCAGATCGAGGACCGCGGCTGGGTCGAGGTGATCGGCCATCGCGATGTGCCCGGCCGCCCGGCGCTGTATGCCACCACCAAGCAGTTTCTCGACGATCTTGGCCTGCGCTCGCTCGACGAGCTGCCGCCGCTCGAAGACGCCCGGGCCCAGGCCCAGGCCAGCCTGCTGGAGCAGGGCGCGATCGAATTCGAGGGCGGCACGGTCTCCGTCGAAGCGCTGACCGCCATGGTCGATCACGCGAGCGCCGACGCTGCCCCCGCGGAGGGGGCGGCGTCGGCGCCGGCCGGCGATGCGGCCGCACCGGCAGGGGATGCCGTGCCGGAGGTTGCGGAAGCATCGGCGATGGCTTCGGCCGTCGGACGGCTCGGCGCGCAAGTCGCGGCGGATGCGGCGTCGCCCGAGGTGGAGCCGCATGCGGTTGTCGATGTCGCCGCAACGGAGCTTCCGGTGGCTCGAGCCGAAGGCGAGGTGCCGACGGCCGCCGCCGAATCCCACGCCACGCCGGAAGGTGACCGCAAGGCGGCTACCGGCAACGAACATCCATAGGCCGTGTCTGCCGCGCGACCGGTGCATGGCCTGAACCCCTTTTTGATCTGAATGACGCTGTGAGTACCCTGCCAGATTCCATGGATACACGTATGTCGGCCGATGCCAATGCAGCGGCGCCTCGCCAGGATGGCGCCGGAGAGGGCGAGGAATCGTCCGCGCCGCGCCGCAAGGGTCTGCGCCGCGGCCTGCGCAACCTAGTCGCCGCGCGGCGGCAGCAGCATGAGGGCCGCGCCGAAGGCGAGCCCGCGGGCGAGGGTGCGGCGAGCGCCGGCGAAGGCGCGCAAGCGCCGCGCAAGGCTCGCGCACCGCGCAGCCGCAAGCCGAAAGAGGCGAATGCCGCAGCGGGCGAGGTTGTGGCCATTCCGGAGGCGATGAGTTTGTCGGCGGAAGGGCGGCCGTCCGCGGCGGAGGCCTCGGCCGAGCGTCGGGGAGCGCGTGGCCGCTTCGGCAAGGGCCGCCGCCAGGCTGAGGGCCAGCCGGCCGGCGATCGCGCGGAAGGTCAGGGCGGCAATGCCGGCGGCGGCAACGGCGGCCGGGGTAAGAACGCCCGCCCGACCCGTGGCGCCAAGGGGCAAGGCAAGGCGGCCGGCCAGAGCCGGGGCAAGGGCGGCAAGGGTGCCGAGGACGTCTTCCAGTACGTGATTTCCGGCGCCTATGATGCTGACGCGGATGTGGGCGGCGCGCCGCAGTCGACCAAGGTGCGCGAACTCACTGCCGAGGACGACGCCCCGAAGCTGCACAAGATTCTCGCCGATGCGGGCCTGGGCTCGCGTCGCGACATGGAAGACCTGATCCTGCAGGGCCGCGTCTCCGTGAACGGCTTGCCGGCGCATATTGGCCAGCGCATCCTGCCGACCGATCAGGTGCGCGTCAACGGCAAGCTCATTCAGCGCAAGCTGCCGAGCAAGCCGCCGCGCGTGCTGCTGTATCACAAGCCGGCCGGCGAGATCGTCAGCCAGTCTGATCCCGAGGGCCGTCCGACCGTGTTCGATTCCCTGCCGCGCATGAAGACCGGCAAGTGGGTCGCCGTGGGCCGCCTGGACTTCAACACTGAAGGCTTGCTGATCTTCACCACGTCGGGCGATATCGCCAATCGGTTCATGCATCCGCGCTACGGCGTCGAACGTGAATATGCGGTGCGCACGCTGGGCGAGCTGCCGGAGTCCGACCGCCAGAAACTGTTGCAGGGCATCCGCCTGGATGACGGCGAAGCGAATTTCCTGCGCTGCGCGGATGGCGGTGGCGAGGGCGTCAATCACTGGTACCACGTCGCGCTGACCGAAGGTCGCAACCGCGAGGTCCGCCGCATGTTCGAGGCCGTCAACCTGACGGTGTCGCGCCTGATCCGCACGCGCTATGGCAGTTTCGTGCTGCCGCGCGGCCTCAAGCGCGGCCGCTGGCAGGAGGTGTCGGCCGAGGATGTCCGGGGGCTGATGGGGTTGCTGGGCTTGAAAGTGCCTTCGGCAAGTGCCAGCGGCGGCCAGGGTAGTCAGGGTGGCCGACAGGGTAACCGTCGCCGCGAGGCGCAGCCGGTGCTGATGGGGCCGATGTCGTCGGGCTTCACGGGCGAGGCGACGTTCCAGTCGCGCGGCCAGGGTATCGAAAACGGCAACCGTGCGATGCCGGCTCCGCGTCGCCAGTCCAACCCGCGTCAGCCGGACCCGATGCAGACCTCGATGGGCTACATCAACGTTGGCGGACCGACCACGCTGACCGCGCGGACCCGCATGGGCGGTGGCCGTGGCCTGCCGGGTGCCGGCAACAGCAATAGCGGTGGTAGCGGCAATGGCAACCGTGCGCCGGGCAACAAGCGTCCGGCCAAGGGTGGTGGCGGCTTGCCGAACGGCAACAAGGCGCGTGGCGGCAGCAAGCGCGGCAAGCGCTGACGGCGGCGGCGTTGCGTGCGTTATACGCCGCTGCGCCACAATCCGGCGGGCGTCTTGGGGCACATTTTGCGTTTTGCCCCGAGACGCATTACAATACGAGTCTAATCAAAAGTCATCCTGCAGAAGATGGGCGAATGATATGGGCATTGCGCCCATTTTTTTTTGCTTCGGCAGGTTGGCAGCACCGGGAAATTCTTCAGGAAAAACGTGCATCTGACTGATCTGATTGAAAAAACCCTCACCGCTATGGGTTATGAGCTGGTGGAAGTGGAACGTGCGCCGGCCGGGTTGCTGCGCGTGTACATCGATCAGGCGGAAACCGGCATCGTCATTGAGGATTGCGAAAAAGTGAGCCACCAGCTCACGCGCGTATTCGAAGTCGAAAACGTGAACTACGAGCGGCTGGAAGTCTCGTCGCCGGGGCTGGACCGGCCGTTGCGCACGCTGGTGGACTTTGCGCGGTTCGCGGGGCTGGAGGCCAAGGTGACGTTGCGCCTGCCGGTCAACGGCCAGAAGAATTTCACAGGCATTGTTCAGGCTCCCGCGGGGGAGCCCGGCCAGGAACGGATCGGCCTCGAATTCGAGGGCAAGGATGGCCCCGCACTGCTGGAATTCACGCTGTCGGAGCTCGATCGCGCCCGGCTGGTGCCTGTGCTGGACTTCAAAGGAAATCGAAACAAAGGGAACAAGCAATGAGCCGCGAAGTTCTGTTGCTCGTCGATGCGCTTGCGCGTGAAAAGAACGTCGACAAAGATGTAGTGTTCGGGGCGCTGGAGGCCGCGTTGGCTTCGGCGACCAAGAAGCGCTTTGAAGAGGACGTGGAGGTGCGCGTGGCGATCGACCGCGAGTCGGGCGAACACGAAACCTTCCGCCGCTGGCTGGTCGTTCCCGACGATGCCGGTCTGCAGGAGCCGGACAAGCAGATTCTCCTGTTCGAGGCCCGCGAGCAGAATCCCGGCATCAATCTCGACGAGTTCATCGAAGAGCAGATCGAGTCGGTCGAATTCGGCCGGATCGGTGCGCAGGCGGCCAAGCAGGTGATCCTGCAGCGCATCCGTGATGCCGAGCGCGAGCAGATCCTGAACGATTATCTCGAGCGCGGCGAAAAGATCATGACCGGCACGATCAAGCGTGCCGACAAGAAGGGCCTGATCGTCGAATCCGGCCGTGTCGAGGCACTGCTTGCGCGCGACCAGATGATTCCGAAGGAGAACCTGCGCACGGGCGACCGCGTGCGTGCGTACATCCTGAACGTCGACCGCACCGCACGTGGCCCGCAGATCGAGCTGTCGCGCACCTGCCCCGAGTTCCTGATCAAGCTCTTCGAGAACGAAGTGCCCGAAATGGAGCAGGGTCTGCTGGAGATCAAGGCAGCCGCGCGCGATCCGGGCGTGCGTGCGAAAATCGCGGTGGTGGCGCACGACAAGCGCATCGACCCGATCGGTACCTGCGTCGGCGTGCGTGGCACGCGCGTGACCGCGGTGCGCAACGAAGTCGGCGGCGAGGCGGTGGACATCGTGCTGTGGTCGGAAGACCCGGCGCAGTTCGTGATCGGCGCGCTGGCGCCGGCACAGGTGCAGTCCATCGTCGTGGATGAAGAAAAGCACAGCATGGATGTGGTGGTCGACGAGGAGAACCTCGCCGTCGCCATCGGTCGCAGCGGGCAGAACGTGCGCCTGGCGTCCGAGCTGACCAGCTGGCAGATCAACATCATGACGCCGGCCGAATCCGCGCAGAAGCAGGCGGAGGAAAGCTCCACGGTGCGCAAGCTGTTTATGGAAAAGCTGGACGTGGACGAGGAAGTCGCCGACATCCTGATCGAAGAGGGTTTCACCTCGCTCGAGGAAGTGGCCTACGTGCCGCTGCAGGAAATGCTGGAGATCGAGGCGTTCGACGAAGACACCGTCAACGAACTGCGCAACCGCGCCCGCGACGTGCTGTTGACGATGGAGCTGGCAAAGGAAGAGAAGGTCGAGAAGGTGTCGCAAGACCTGCGCGACCTCGAGGGGCTGACCCCGGAGCTGATCGGCAAGCTGGCCGAGGGGAACATCCAGACGCGTGACGACTTGGCCGAGCTGGCCGTGGACGAACTGGTCGACATGACCGGCGTCGACGAAGAACAGGCCAAGGCGCTGATCATGAAGGCGCGTGAACACTGGTTTTCGTGAGCCTGCCGAGCGTTGAACGTTCCGCAATCCTCACTGAAACCAAGCATCGAAAGGGTTTGAATGGCAAGCACAACAGTTGCCCAACTCGCTGGCGAACTGAACCGTAGCGCAGCCGCGCTGCTGGAGCAGTTGCAGGCCGCGGGCGTGCAAAAGGCGACGCCCGAAGACGTCATCACCGAATCGGACAAGACGCGTCTGCTCGACTATCTGAAGCGGGCTCACGGCAGCGCCGAGGATGGCGCGCGCAAGAAGATCACGCTCACCAAGCGCGAGACCAGCGAAATCCGCCAGGCGGACGCCACCGGCAAGACTCGCACCGTGCAGGTCGAGGTGCGCAAAAAGCGCGTGCTGATGAAGCGCGATGAGGCGGGTGCCGCGCCGGCCGAGGCGGAAGCCCCGGCGCCGGTCGCTGCTCCGGTGGTCGACGTCGAGGAAGTCGCGCGCCGCGAGGAAGAACAGCGTCGTCAGGCCGAACTGCTGGCGCGCCAGGAGGCCGAGCTGAAGGCCCGCCAGGAGGCGATGGAGCGCGAGGAAGCCGAGCGCCGCGCCCGCCAGGAGGCGGCCGAAGCCGAGCAGCGTCGCCAGGCCGAACTCGCCGCCAAGAAGGCGGAAGAGGAGGCCGCAGCTGCCCGCGCTGCAGCGGAAGCGTCGGACGAAGCCCCGCGCCGCAAGGCGGAAGAGGATGCCGCGCGTCTGGCCAGCGAGCGTGAAGCTGCGCAGAAGGCCGCCGAAGAGGCACGCGCCGCAGCCGACAAGATCAAGGCTGAGGAAGACGGTGCACGCAAGCGCCGCGAGGCGGCCGAGGCCGAGGCCCGCGCCATCCGCGAAATGATGAATGCGCCGGCGCGCGTGCTGAAGACGCCAGCCGAGCGCAAGGCCGAAGAGAAGAAGGCGGAGCAGTCGGGCACGCTGCACAAGCCGGTCAAGGCGGCCGGCGAAGCGCGTCCCGCGCCCGCAGCCAAGAAGGCGGCGGCTCCGGCTGCGGCCCCGGCGGCAACGCCGGCCGGCGACAAGAAGGGCGGCCGTGGCGGCAAGCCCGGCGGCTGGCAGGACGATGCGCGCGGCAACAAGCGCGGCGGCCTGAAGACTCGTGGCGACACGGGCGGCGGCGTCGACGGCTGGCGTGGCTCCAAGGGCGGCCGCAACCGCCATGGCGACGACAACCGCAACGCCTTCCAGGCGCCGACCGAGCCGGTCGTGCGTGAAGTGCACGTGCCGGAAACCATCTCCGTGGCCGAACTGGCGCACAAGATGGCGGTCAAGGCGGCCGAGGTCATCAAGCAGATGATGAAGCTCGGCCAGATGGTCACGATCAACCAGGTGCTGGACCAGGAGACCGCGATGATCGTGGTCGAGGAAATGGGCCACCAGGCGGTCGCGGCCAAGCTGGACGATCCGGAAGCGCTGCTGGTCGAAGGGGTGCAGGAGCAGCAGAACGTCGAGGCCGAGGCCCGCCCGCCGGTCGTGACCGTGATGGGCCACGTCGACCACGGCAAGACCTCGCTGCTGGACTACATCCGTCGCGCCAAGGTGGCGGCGGGCGAAGCCGGCGGCATCACGCAGCACATCGGCGCTTATCACGTCGAAACGCCGCGCGGTGTCATCACGTTCCTGGACACGCCGGGTCACGAGGCCTTCACGGCCATGCGTGCGCGCGGCGCCAAGGCGACCGACATCGTGATCCTGGTGGTGGCCGCCGACGACGGCGTCATGCCGCAGACGAAGGAAGCCATCGCCCATGCGAAGGCGGCCGGTGTGCCCATCGTGGTGGCGATCAACAAGATCGACAAGCCCGAGGCCAACCCGGATCGCGTCAAGCAGGAGCTGGTCAGCGAGAGCGTGATTCCGGAAGAGTACGGCGGCGATTCGCCGTTCGTGCCGGTGTCGGCCAAGACCGGCCAGGGCATCGAGAACCTGCTGGAAAACGTGCTGCTGCAGGCTGAAGTGCTGGAACTGAAGGCGCCCATCAACGCGGCGGCCAAGGGCCTGGTGGTGGAAGCCCAGCTGGACAAGGGCAAGGGTCCGATCGCCACGGTGCTGGTGCAGAGCGGTACGCTCAAGCGCGGCGACGTGGTGCTCGCGGGCACGGCCTATGGCCGCGTGCGCGCCATGCTGGACGAGAACGGCAAGCCGGCCAAGGAAGCCGGTCCGTCGATTCCGGTGGAAATCCAGGGCCTGTCGGAAGTGCCGGGCGCCGGCGAGGAAGTCATCGTGCTGCCGGACGAGCGCAAGGCGCGCGAAATCGCGCTGTTCCGCCAGGGCAAGTTCCGCGACGTCAAGCTGGCTCGCCAGCAGGCCGCCAAGCTCGAGACCATGCTGGAGCAGATGAGCGAAGGCGAGGTCAAGACGCTGCCGCTGATCATCAAGGCCGACGTGCAGGGCTCGCAGGAAGCGCTGGTGCATGCGCTCAACAAGCTGTCGACCGGCGAAGTGCGCGTGCAGGTCGTGCACGGTGCGGTGGGTGGCATCAGCGAATCCGACGTCAACCTGGCGACCGCGTCGAAGGCCGTCATCATCGGCTTCAACACGCGGGCCGATGCCGGGGCGCGCAAGCTGGCCGAGCATCAGGGCATCGACATCCGCTACTACAACATCATCTACGACGCCGTGGATGAGGTGAAGGCGGCGATGTCGGGCATGCTGTCGCCGGAGAGGAAGGAAGAGACCACCGGCCTCGTCGAGGTGCGCCAGGTCTTCCACGTGCCGAAGGTGGGCGCGGTGGCCGGCTGTATGGTGCTGGACGGTGTCGTCAAGCGTTCGTCGCTGGTCCGTGTGCTGCGCGAGAACGTGGTCATCTTCTCGGGCGAGCTGGAGTCGCTCAAGCGCTTCAAGGACGACGTGAAGGAAGTGAAGCAAGGCTTCGAGTGCGGCCTGTCGATCAAGAACTTCAACGACGTCAAGGAAGGCGACCAGCTGGAGATCTACGAGATCACCGAGGTGGCGCGTACGCTGTAACGCTGTGGCCGGACGCTTCGGCGTCCGGCGTGGTTTTGCGACGGTGGCCCGGGCGCGTCCCGCGCCACCGTTTTGTCTTTTGGGCGCAGGCTGCCGCCGGGCGTCCACCGTGTCGAGGAACACACTATGCCGAAGAAATCGGGATCGGCCTCGGGCCGCAACCTGCGCATCGCCGACCAGATCCAGCGCGATCTGGCCGAGCTGATCCAGCGCGAAATCAAGAACCCGGCGATGGGCCTGGTGACGCTGCAATCGGTGTCGCTCACGCCGGACTACGCGCACGCAAAGATCTATTTCACCGTGCTGGGCGCCGAACCGGATGCCGCCGCCGCCATCCTGAACGAGAAGGCCGGCTATCTGCACTCGCTGCTGTTCAAGCGCCTGCACATCCATACCGTGCCCACGCTGCATTTCCACTACGACGGTTCGGTCGAGCGCGGCATCGAGATGTCGCGGCTGATCGATCAGGCCAACGCCTCGCGCGCCAAAGACGACTGACGATGACCGAGCAACGCCCGCCCCAACAGGCGAAACAGCCGCGCCGCGACGTGCACGGCGTGCTGCTGCTGGACAAGCCGATCGGCTGGTCGAGCAACGATGCGCTGATCCGCGCCAAGCGCCTGCTGTGGGCCAAGAAGGCCGGGCATACCGGGACGCTCGATCCGCTGGCGACCGGCCTGCTGCCGTTGTGCTTCGGCGAGGCGACCAAGTTCTCGCAAGACCTGCTCGAGGCCGACAAGACGTACGAGGCCGTGGTGCGCCTGGGCATCCGGACCAGCACGGCGGATGCCGAGGGCGAGGTGCTGAGCGAGCGGCCCGTGGCGGTGACGCCCGAGCAGTTGCGCACCGCCATCGGCCGCTTCGTCGGCGAGATCGACCAGGTGCCGCCGATGCATTCGGCGCTGAAGAAGGACGGCAAGCCGCTGTACGAATATGCGCGCGCCGGCCAGACGGTCGAGCGCGCGGCGCGCCGGGTGACCATCCGCGCCATCGACGTATTGGCCACCGATCTCGATGCCGCCGCGCCGACGGTGACCTTGCGCGTGTGCTGCAGCAAGGGCACCTACATCCGCACGCTCGGCGAGGATCTCGGCGAGGGGCTGGGCTGTGGCGCCCACCTCGTCGCGTTGCGCCGCACGCAGGTCGGCAGCCTCACGCTGGACGGCGCAGTGACGCTGGAAGCGCTGGAGGCGGCGTCCGAGGACCAGCGTGCCGCGCTGCTGGCGCCGGTCGATGCGTTGCTGCAGACCTTGCCGCGCGTCGAGCTCGGCGCCGAGGACAGCCGCCGCTTCCTGCACGGGCAGCGCTTGCCGCTGCAGCTGTCGCTGCCCAGTGCGGAGCAGGTGCGGGTCTATGGCGCGCGTGGCGAGGCCGGTGCCTCGCTGCTGGGCGTGGCGGCGTGGCAGGGCGGCGTGCTGCGGCCTGAACGCCTCGTGCATCTCTGAGCAACGCGGTGCCGGAATCAAAAAAGCGCCACGCGGCAATGTGTGGCGCTTTTTTCTTGGGCCGGGATGCGCGGCCGTGTCAGTGCGCGCCCGCCGCCGCTTCCGCGCCGCCCGCCGACTTCGCGGGTCGCGTCAGCCAGATCAGGGCGATCAGCACGATGAACAGCACCGCCGAAATCCAGAAGATGTCATTGGCGCCCATCATTGCGGCCTGCTGCGAGATGATCCGCTCGATCGCGCCGTTGGCCTGCAGGCTGGGCATGCCCATCTGCGTGTAGTCGCCGAGCGACGAGGCGTAGGCCGGGTTGTACGGGTTGGCGCGCTCGACCAGTTGCGCGTGATGCAGGGCGGAGCGGTTGTCCCACACCGTGGTCGAGATCGACGCGCCGATGCCGCCGAACATGATCCGCACGAAGTTCGACAGGCCCGATGCGGCCGGAATCCGCTCGGGCCGCAGGCCCGACAGGATGATCGACGTGAGCGGGATGAAGAACATCGCCATGGCCGCGCCCTGGATCAGCGTCGGCACCATCAGCGTCCAGGTGTCGACCTGGATCGTGAAGCGCGAGCGCATCCAGAACACCAGCGCGAAGGTGATGAAGGCCGTGGTCGCGACCCAACGCGCGTCCATCTTCGGCAGGTTCTTGCCGATCACCGGCGAGAGCAGGATGGCGAAGATGCCCACCGGCGCCATCACCAGCCCGGCATCGGTGGCCGTGTAGCCGACGATGGTCTGCAGCCACAGCGGCAGGATGACGAGGTTGCCGAAGAACAGCCCGTACGCTACCGAGATGGCGACCACGCCGGCGCTGAAGTTGCGGCCCTTGAACAGCGTCAGGTCCACCACCGGGTGGTCTTCGGTCAGCTCCCACACGAGGAAGAAGGCGAAGCCCACCACGGCCACCACGGTCAGCGTGACGATCTCGGCCGAGTTGAACCAGTCGAGCTCCTTGCCGCGATCGAGCATCAGCTGCAGCGAGCCGACCCAGATCACCAGCAGCGCCAGGCCGATGCGGTCGATCGGCAGCGCGCGCGTGGGCGATTCGCGGTCCTTATAGATGACCCAGGTCGCATAGGCGGCCAGGATGCCGACCGGGATGTTGATATAGAAGATCCACGGCCAGGTCATGTTGTCCGAGATCCAGCCGCCGAAGATCGGCCCCATGATCGGCGCGACCAGCGTGGTCATGCCCCATAGCGCCAGCGCCATCGAGCTCTTGGCCGGCGGATACGTGGACAGCAGCAGCGATTGCGACAGCGGGATCATCGGGCCGGCCACCGCGCCCTGGAGGATCCGCGCGGCGATCAGCGTGCCCATGTTGGGCGCCAGCCCGCACGCCCACGACGACAGCACGAACAGGAGGATCGACGTGACAAACAGGCGCACCTGCCCGAAGCGCTGCGTCAGCCACCCGGTGAGCGGCACCGAGATGGCGTTGGCCACGGCGAACGAGGTGATGACCCACGTGCCCTGGTTCGGCGCGACGCCGAGGTCGCCCGAGATGGCCGGGATCGACACGTTGGCGATGGACGAATCCAGCACGTTCATGAAGGTGGCCAGCGACAGCGCCACCGTACCGATCGCCAGCTTGGCGCCGGTCAGGGGCTGGAGCGGCCGGGGCGTGGCGGTTGTCATGGGTCAGACCTTGGGGGCGGGTTGTGCCGCGCGCGACGACGAAGCGGGGGCGATCGCACCGGCGCCGGCCGGTGCGCTGGCGGCCCCGCGGCCGGCGTTGGTGGCGATGATGCTGGCGATGACCTGATCGGCTTCCTGGCCGGCCTGGTCGTACACCGAGGTTTGCAGCGGCGGGGTGGCCGGCGTCGAGGCCAGGCTCTGGCCGCCCTCATCGTGGATGTCGACGCGGGCTTCCATCGAGAGGCCCACGCGCAGCGGATGGTCCTTGAGTTCCTTCGGATCGAGCGAGACGCGCACCGGCAGGCGCTGCACCACCTTGATCCAGTTGCCGGTGGCGTTCTGCGCCGGCAGCAGCGAGAACGCCGAACCGGTGCCGGCCGAGAAGCCGACCACCTTGCCATGGTAGGTCACACTGCTGCCGTAGACGTCGGCCACCAGTTCGACCGGCTGGCCGACCCGCATGTGGCGCACCTGCACTTCCTTGAAGTTGGCGTCGACCCACAGCTGGTCGAGCGGCACGATCGCCATCAGCGGCGTGCCCGGGGCCACGCGCTGGCCGACCTGCACCGAACGCTTGGCGACATAGCCCGTGACCGAGGCGGGCAGGCTGGTCCGCGCATAGGCAAGGTAGGCCTCGCGTACCTTGGCGGCGGCCTGCAGGACGTTCGGGTGGCGCTCCAGCGTGGTCTGCTCGGTCAGCACGCGATTGGCCTGCAGTTGCTCCCGGGCGGTCTCGACGGCGGCCTCGGCGGCCTGCAGCGAGGTCTGCGCGTGGGCGATCTCTTCCTGCGATACCGCGCCCGTGCCGGCGATCTGCTTGCGGCGGGCCAGGTCTTCCTTGGCCTTGGCGAGGTCGGATTCGCGCATGGCGAGCGTCGAGGTGTAGGCGCCGGTGTTCGAATACAGCGTGCGCACCTGACGCACCGCCTGCGCCAGCGCGGCCTCGGCCTGTTCCAGGGCGACGCGGGCATCGGCGCGATCCAGCTCGATCAGCGGCTGGCCCGCGGTGACGAGCTGCGTGTCGTCGGCGCGGATGGCGACCACGGTGCCCGCGACCTGCGGCGTCACCTGCACCACGTTGCCCTGCACGTACGCATCGTCGGTCGACTCGAACCAGCGGCCATACAGGCCCCAGTACAGACCGTAGCCGATGCCGGCCACCACCAGGGCAGCGGCCAGGGTGGTCAGCATGCGCTTGCGCTTGCCGTTGCCGCTGCCGTTCGGGATGGCCGCGGGGGCTGCCGGCGCGGGGGCAGCGGAGGGGGCGGCTTGGGGCGTGTTGTCACTCATGATGTGGGCTCGAAAGAAGGCGTTGGAACGCTCGGTTCGGTTCAGCTGTGCGACGGCGCGATCTGGGCGGCGTCGCCGGTCGTGCGGGTGTCGGGCGTGGCGCCGGGCAGGGCTTCGGCGGTGTAGCCGCCGCCGAGCGCCTTGATCAGGGCCATCTGGGCATCCAGGCGGCGCGCCTGCAGCAGGGCGGCCAGCCTGCGCTGCTGCAGCACGGTGCTCTCGGCATTCAGGACTGTCAGCTGGGTGCCGAGGCCGGCGCCGTAACGTGTGCGGGCCAGGCTGTAGGCGCGCTCGGCTTCGGCCAGCGCGGTCCGCTGGATGTCGATCTGGGTGTCGATGCTGTGCAGCGAGGTGATCTGGTCGGCGGTGTCGTGCAGGGCTTCGGTCAGCGTCTGGTTGTAGCTGGCCACGGCGGCGTCGTAGCCGGCGTACTTGCCACGCAGGTTGGCGCGCAGCTTGCCGCCCTCGAAGATCGGCAGGCGCAGCGCCGGGCCGATGCCCAGCTGGCGCGCGTTGCCCAGCAGCAGGTTCTCGGGCGCGATGGAGGCCAGGCCCAGGAACGCGGTCAGGCTGATGTCGGGCAGGAACTGGGCCTTGGCCACGTTGATGTCCTTGGCGGTGGCCTCGACGCGCCAGCGCGCGGCCACCAGGTCCGGGCGGCGGCCGATCAGGTCGATGCTCAGGTGGTCCGGCAGCTTGGGCGTGGGCTGTGCCAGCAGGGTCGGCCGGGCGATGGCGAGGCCGCGGTCCGGACCCTTGCCCAGCAGCGCGGCGAGCTGGTTGCGGGCCAGGGCGATCTGCTCGTCCACCTGCTCCAGTTCGGTCTGCGCGGCGGCGATGTTGGCGCGCGCCTGCGTGGTCTCGACCTGCGTATCCAGCCCGGCGCGCAGGCGCTGGCCCGACAGCGACACCAGCTCGCGGCGCTGCGCGATGGTCCGCTCGGCCACGTCGCGCTGGGCGTAGAGCGCGGCCAGCTTGACATAGGTGCGTGCCACCGAGGTCGACAGCATCAGCCGGGAGGCCTGGCTCTCGGCCTCCATGGCCTTGTCGTCCGACAGCGCGGATTCCAGCGCGGCGCGGTTCTTGCCCCAGAAGTCGAGGTCGTAGCTCACGCCGAGCTGGATCTTCGACTCGGTGACCCAGTTGCCGCCCAGCGGCGTGCCTTCGAACAGGTCATACGAAGAGAAGCGCTGGCGCGTCATCTCCGCATCCAGTCCGACGCTCGGATACAGGTCGCCGCGCGCCGCGTCGGCCATGGCGCGGGAGGCCCGCACGCGGGCGAAGGCGACCTGCAGGTTCGGGCTGTCGTGGATGGCCTCGTCGACGAGCGCTCGCAGTTGCGGGTCGTTGAATTGGTCCACCCAGTTCTGCGACGGCCACTGGCCGCCCTGCGACGGCAGCGTCCTGTCGCTGGCCAGTTGCCCGGGCGCGGTGAGCGTCTGCGTGCTGTGCGCGTTGCCGAAGTCGGCGCAGCCGGCCAGCGCGGCCAGGGCGATGGCGCTCAGCGCCACGGCCAGGCGCGCCGGCCAGTGCGCGGCGCGTGCCCGCGGGGTGGATGTGGGGGCGTTCATGTTGGTATGCGGAGCCATGTCGGGTAGCGGAAAGTCGGGGGCAACGCGATGTCAGGCACCGGAGGGGCGCATCCGCGCGCCGTCGGTGCCGTTGTCGAGCGCGCGCCGCAGGAGGCCGCGCAGGGTCTTCACCTCGGCCTGCGTGAAGCCGGCAAAGAAGCGGTTGAGCACCTGCGTATAGATGGCCGGCATGCGCTCGGCCAGCGTGCGGCCGGCGTCGGTCAGCGCCAGGTGGACGACGCGCCGGTCGGATTCGCTGCGCATGCGCTCGATCAGGCCGCGCTTCTCCATGCGGCTCAGCATGCGGGTGAGCGAGCCGATGTCGGTGTTCAGTTCCCGGCCGAGGTCCGTGGCGGTCTGGCAGCGGCCGTTGGCGAGCAGCATCAGGCAACTGGCCTGGGAGTGCGTCACGTCCATCAGCGTGACTTCCTGTTCGATCGCCATGGACAGCGCCGTCTTGGCGCGCCCGAGGAGGTAGCCCACGCTTTCGCACATGCGGTAGTCCTCCACCCGGAACAGGGCGCCGGGAGCGGTTTCGGTGGCGGGTCTTGATTGTCCGGACATCTTATGTATGCGCAATCATTGTCCGGACAAATATACGAACCAGCGCACTAAAGGGCAAGGTACTGAATAGGTGATTGCGGATACAGAAATAATTGGCGATTCATGGATCACCATTTGAGAATCGTTCTCGGCTTTCGTGTTGACATGTCATCTGTTGCGCATTGCAGCATGCTAGAATATTGGGTTATTCCGCGAGCCGCCTTTTCGCCCCCCATTTTTGGCTCGTGTCACGTCGTTTCCGAGTTCATATCCATGCGCGCGCTTCGCAACATCGCCATCATTGCCCACGTTGACCACGGCAAGACCACGCTGGTCGACCAGCTCCTCCGCCAAGCCGGCACGTTCCGCGAGAACGAGCAGATCGCCGAGCGCGTGATGGACTCGAACGACATCGAAAAAGAGCGCGGCATCACGATCCTGGCCAAGAACTGCGCGGTCGAGTACAACGGCACGCACATCAACATCGTCGACACCCCGGGCCACGCCGACTTCGGCGGCGAAGTGGAGCGCGTGCTGTCGATGGTCGACGGCGTGCTGCTGCTGGTGGACGCGGTGGAAGGTCCGATGCCGCAGACGCGCTTCGTGACGCGCAAGGCACTGGCGCTGGGCCTGAAGCCCATCGTCGTGATCAACAAGGTGGACCGTCCGGGCGCCCGTCCGGAGTGGGTGATCAACCAGACCTTCGACCTGTTCGACAAGCTGGGCGCCAATGATGATCAGCTCGATTTCCCGGTGGTGTACGCCTCGGGCCTGAACGGCTATGCCGGCCTGACCGACGACGTGCGCAGCGGCGACATGAAGCCGCTGTTCGAGACCATCCTCGACAAGGTGCCGCAGCGTAACGACGACCCGAACGGCTCGTTCCAGCTGCAGATCATCTCGCTCGATTACTCGAGCTACGTCGGCAAGATCGGCGTGGGCCGCATCACGCGCGGCCGCGTGCGTCCGCTGCAAGACGTGGTGGTCAAGTTCGGCCCGGAAGGTGCCCCGATCAAGGGCCGCGTCAACCAGGTGCTGAAGTTCCGTGGCCTGGAGCGCGAGCTGGTGCAGGAAGCGGAAGCCGGCGACATCGTGCTGATCAACGGCATTGATGAGCTGGGCATCGGCTGCACCGTGTGCGCGCCGGACGCGCAAGACGCCCTGCCGATGCTGAAGGTGGACGAGCCGACGCTGACCATGAACTTCTGCGTCAACACCTCGCCGCTGGCGGGCCGCGAAGGCAAGTTCGTCACCAGCCGCCAGTTGCGCGACCGCCTGGACCGCGAGCTGAAGTCCAACGTGGCGCTGCGCGTGAAGGACACCGGCGACGACACGATCTTCGAAGTGTCGGGCCGTGGCGAACTGCACCTGACCATCCTGGTGGAAAACATGCGCCGCGAGGGCTACGAGCTGGCCGTGTCGCGTCCGCGCGTGGTGTTCAAGGAAATCGACGGCGTGAAGCACGAGCCGTTCGAGCGCCTGACCGTGGACGTGGAAGACGGCCACCAGGGCGGCGTGATGGAAGAGCTCGGCCGCCGCAAGGGCGAGCTGCTCGACATGGCGTCGGACGGCAAGGGCCGGACCCGCCTGGAATACCGCATTCCGGCGCGCGGCCTGATTGGCTTCCAGGGTGAGTTCCTGACGCTGACGCGCGGCACCGGCCTGATCAGCCACATCTTCGACGACTACTCGCCGGTCAAGGAAGGCGACCTGGGTGAGCGCCACAACGGTGTGCTGATCTCGCAGGACGACGGCGCTGCCGTGGCCTACGCGCTGTGGAAGCTGCAGGATCGCGGCCGCATGTTCGTGTCGCCCGGCGATGCGCTGTACGAAGGCATGATCATCGGCATCCACAGCCGTGACAATGACCTCGTCGTCAACCCGATCAAGGGCAAGCAGCTGACCAACGTGCGTGCTTCGGGCACCGATGAGGCCGTGCGCCTGGTGCCGCCGATCCAGATGTCGCTGGAATACGCGGTGGAATTCATCGCCGACGACGAACTGGTCGAGGTCACGCCCAAGAGCATCCGTCTGCGCAAGCGTCACCTGAAGGAACACGAGCGCAAGCGCGCCTCGCGTGAAGAAGCGGTCTGATCGCGCGCCGATCTGCCGATAAAAACGCCCCGATCCGTCGGGGCGTTTTTTTCTTGCCTGCTCTCAGGGTGGGGATTCGAACCCGGGCGCCACCGCAATCACCCAGTCCGGCGTGAAGCCGATCCATGCCAGCGGAAGCCAGAACAGCCACATCCCCGAGATGGGGTAGGTCAGGCTCTGGCGGAACTCGGTCGAGAAGTGCATCCCTTCCGACGCGTGATGCGTCACGTGCGACGCCCACATCCAGCGCACGCGATGGCGGCGCGATGGAAACCGCAATAGAGACCATCCTGCAGCAGCAGGAGCAGGGCGAACGACCACCCCGTCTAGGGCATCGCGCGCAGGCCGTGCGCATACACCCACGCATACGCGGTCTTGATCATCAGCCACAGGAAGAAGGCATCGGATGCCTGGTGCATCCGTGCGAGGCAGGCGTTTGAAACGGTGTCCTTGCGGCGGTAGACGGTGGGGTCGCGGTGCCGCCGCCAGTACCACGCTTCTGCGGCGATGGTCAGCAGGAACACCGGCGCGAAGGCCAGCAAGATCAGCCCCGGGTCGAAATGGGGCGCGCCGGCGGCGCCGTTGGCGGTGGGCATCGGGATGGTTGTGATGATGGCGCGTCTCCAGCCGGCAGCTATACGCCCAACGCGTGCGTCCGCAAAGAGGGCCGGCTAGAGCCCTTCCTCGCAAACCTGCCGGCTCGTGTACAGTGCGAGCCGTCATTCCCGTAACGACAGGCACAGACGCGAGACATGGAATCCACCGCATCGACCGCTTCCTCGACTGTTTCCGCCGCCACGCAGACCGACACCCAGGCCCACGTGATCGCCGAGGTGCACGGCGGCATCGGCTGGCTGACGCTGAACCGGCCGCAGGCGCTCAATGCGCTGTCGCTGGAGATGATTCGCGCGCTGTCGCATGCGCTGATGGCGTGGCAGCACGATCCGGCGGTGCGCGCCGTGATCCTGCGCGGCGAGGGCGGCAAGGCGCTGTGCGCCGGGGGCGACATCCGTTTTTTCCACCGCGCCGCCACCGCGCGCGATCCGCAACTGATCACCTTCTTCGCCGAGGAATACCGCCTCAACCACCTGATCTTCCGCTACGCCAAGCCCTATATCGCGCTGATGGACGGCGTGGTGATGGGCGGCGGCATGGGCATCTCGCAGGGCGCTTCGCTGCGCGTGGTGACCGGGCGCACGCGCATGGCCATGCCTGAGACCAACATCGGCCTGTTTCCCGATGTCGGGGGTGGCTGGTTCCTGGCGCGCCTGCCGGGGCACGTGGGCGAATACCTGGGGGTGACCGGGCAGGTGATCGACGCGGCGGACGCGTTGTCGGTCGGCCTGGCCGATTGCCATGTGCCGGCGGACACTCTGGCCGCCGTGGTCCGCCGCCTGCGCGACGGCACCTGGCAGCGCGCCGAGCAGATCGCCGCCTGCTTCGCCGAGGCCGCGACCGATCCCGACGCGACCCGGGCCGTGATCGCGCCGCACCGTGCCGCCATCGACGCGTGCTTTAGCCAGGCCACGGTGCCCGCCATCCTCGCCGACCTGGCCGGCAGCCCCGATGCCGGCTGGGCTGCGCAGACCGGGCAGCAGATGGCCCGGCGCTCACCGCTGATGATGGCGGTCACGCTCGAGCAGATCCGCCGCGGCCGCCACACCACGCTCGCCGACGAACTGCGCCGCGAACTGGACATGATGGCGCGCGTGTTCGACGCTGGCGACGGCATCGAAGGCATCCGCGCGCTGGCCGTCGACAAGGACCATGCGCCCCGGTGGCAGCACGCCAGCGTCGACGCCGTGCGCGAAGACGAGGTGGCCGCGTTCTTCGCATCGCCGTGGCGGCGCGAGCAGCATCCGCTGCTGGGGCTGTCGGACTAGAACCGGTAAACTTGCGCGCCTGAACCGAATTACCGAATTGCCGTGTCTGCTGAACGCTCTACGCCGAATCCGCGTCGCCTGTCCGTTGCCCCGATGATGGACTGGACCGATCGCCACTGTCGCTACTTCCATCGCCAGATCTCCCGCCACACCTGGCTCTACACGGAAATGGTGACCACCGGCGCGCTCCTGCACGGCGACGTGCCGCGCCATCTCGACTTCGACGAGGCGGAGCACCCGGTTGCGCTGCAGCTCGGCGGCAGCGAACCCGACGACCTGGCGCAGTCCGCCCGCTTGGGGGAGCGCTGGGGCTATCGCGAGATCAACCTGAACTGCGGCTGTCCGTCCGAGCGCGTGCAGCGCGGTGCGTTCGGCGCGTGCCTGATGGCCGAGCCGAAGCTGGTGGCCGATGGCGTCAAGGCGATGCGCGATGCGGTGTCGATCCCGGTCACGGTCAAGCACCGTATCGGCATCGACGCGATCGAGACCTACGACTTCGTGCGCGATTTCGTCGGCGCCATCGCCGAGGCCGGTTGCGAGACCTTCATCGTGCACGCCCGCAACGCCATCCTGAAGGGGTTGAGCCCGAAGGAGAACCGCGAGATCCCGCCTCTGCGCTACGAGGTGGTCTACCAGCTCAAGCGTGATTTCCCGCGGCTGGAGATCCTGCTGAACGGCGGCGTGCAGACGCTGGAGCAGATCGACACGCATCTTGCCCACGTCGACGGCGTGATGATCGGCCGCGAGGCCTATCACCACCCGCACCTGATGGCGGGCTTCGATGCGCGCTACTACGGTGCCGACGCGGTCGCGCCCACGCGCGCCGAGGTCGAAGACGCAATGATCGATTACATCGGCCGCTGGGTGGCGCGGGGCGGATATGCCGGCGCGGCGGTGCGCCACATGCTGGGGCTGTATCGCGGCGTGGCCGGCGCCCGGGGCTGGCGGCGCGTGCTGTCGGACGCCAAGGCGCTTGGCCGCGTCAAGACGCCGGACGACGCGCGAGCCCTGTTCGAGACGGCGCGCGCGCACCTGCGCCGCGGCGCGGAGGCGGATGAAGAGGCGGTCGCCCCATAAATATTGCGCAGCCCTCTAGTCACGTCAGAAGAATGTTTGTATAATTTTGTTTTTCGCCGAGCAGCGGTTCGCTGCTCGAACGACGGTGGCTGTAGCTCAGTTGGTAGAGTCCCAGATTGTGATTCTGGTCGTCGTGGGTTCGAGTCCCATCAGCCACCCCAAGGTTTCTTAAAAAAACAGCGCCTGCGACAGGCGCTGTTTTCGTTTCTGGGCCCCTCAACTATCCGGTCAACGGGGCCAACGCTACGTTCCTGGTTGGCCCTCCTGTATCATGGCCGCCTCGTAGGAGCAGCCATGGTCAACCCTTTCATCGTCTACATCCTTGCCTTCGGCGGTACGCTGCTGGCCTACGGCTTCGACTGGTCGACCCTCTATCCCCGGCTGTCCGGCGACGTGGTGTCGTTCTTCATCTGGACGTTCCTGGCCGCGCTTCCGCTGGCTGCGGTGGTGTGGCCGCGTCTTGCATGCGTGCGTCGCCGGAAATCCGCTCTTCCCGGTTGGATGACCAAAGCGATGGTGGTCGGCATGATTGCCGACATCGCATATGCAGGCGGCATTCCGCTTTTCATGGTCGCGGCCGGCAGTGACTTCGATTACAGCCAGTTCGGCATCCCGACCTTCCATGTGATTCTGGTGACGTTCTCGTCGGCCTATGCCGCCGTCAGGTTTTCCGATTTCCTGATCAGTCGGCGCACGCGGTACCTGGTTGATGCGTTGATTCCGCTGGCATTCTCGGTCCTCACCTTCACGCGCGGAACGGCCATGATGTCGCTGATCGCTTTCGGCTTCATCTGGCTGTCGCACCATGGCATGCCTCGTTTGCGCTCAATGATCGTGGGCGTCGTCTTGGGGATCGGCGCGCTGTATGCCTTTGGCGTGCTTGGGGATATCCGCTCGCCAGGCGCGATTGAGGAAGTGGGGCAGCCGTCCAGCGCGTTCAAAAAGTCGATTGTGCCAACGCCCTATTTGTGGACGTACATTTACGTCACGTCGCCGCTGGCAAACCTGCAGAACACGGTGGATGCCGGTGAGCGCCCCAATGGGAGCGCCGTGCAATTCGCGGCCGCCGAGCTGGTGCCCGACTTCATCGGCAAGCGGATCCTGGAAGCGATGGACGTTCCGCGCGAGGATGTGGCCCGGGTCGCGCCGACGCTGAATGCAGCCAGCATCTACGCGCGGGCGTTCTCGTACATGGGTTGGGTTGGGGCCGCCATCATGTTCTTCGCGCTGGCGGGCGTTGTCGGAGTGTTCACCTGGCTTCTGGGCGGTTCATCCTATGCCGTGCCGGCGATTGCCACGCTGAATACGCTGGTGCTGCTTTGCATCTTCGAAAACATGCTGAGTTTTACCGGCATGGTGATGCAGCTGTTCTGGCTGCTGGTATTCGCTCAGTTCTTTCCGCGCTCACGGGTAGGGGAAGCTGGACAGGATCGCCATGACGATGCCGGCGAGCAGGGCCACTCCGCTCGCCAGCAGCATGGCGCAGACCAGCAGGGTTCCGGCGTCACGGGCGATTTGCGCGGCTCGCTGTAGGTGGGGCTGTGCATCCATGCGGATCGGTCCGTTTGGGTCAGGGAATGGCGGATTTTCCATAGAGCCGCCTTCCCATGAGGTTTGGGGATGACACGTATATTCGACCAGAATATTTCCATCATCCACCCGCGGTACCTTCTAGAGAGGCGTGCCTGGCGGTTCAGATGGAGATTCCGGTCGTCGTGGGGTCGAGTCCCATCAGCCATCCCAGGATTCCGTCAACACAGTCCGCATCAGCGGGCTTTTTGCTTTTTCCGGTCGCATTTCGCTACACAGCTACCACCGTTCCCTGGTGGTAGACGATCTTCCAGCCTTCGGCGGTGCGCCGCCAGATCGTTGCGCGCCGCGTTGTCCGGGTCGATTGGACCAGCGTATAGGTCAGCAGATAGTTGTCGGGTGCGATGGCCTGGCAGCGCAGGTCGCTCGTTTGCCAGAATGCGTCGCCGATATGGCCGTGCCGGGCATCGAGCACGCCGAGCACGTAGCTGCGGCTGTAGCGTTGGCCCGATGCGCCGACTTCCCAGAAATCGTCTTCGGTCATCCGCTCGAAATCCTCGCGGCGGGTGCCGTGTTCCGGGCGGTGGAAGATGGGTTCCAGCCGCCGCAGTTCCTCGAGCACGTCGAGCAGGGCGGGATCGGTATCCAGGTGTGGTTCCATGCGGCGGCCTCCTGCGAAAGTCTCAAGCATAGCCTGCCGTCCCGCATTGCCGCTCCGAGGATGCGCGGGCTGGGCATCCCGCCTATGATGCTGCCTTCGCTCGCTTTCAGGGAACCGTTTCGATGCAACGTACCACCTGCTCCGGTCTGTGCGCCTTGGTGTTGGGGCTGTCGCTGGCCATGGCCGCCGGTGCCGCCACGCTCAAGAAGCCCGAGCTGGATGCGCTGGCCCTGTCAGAGCAGTCGAGCGCCGCATCGTCCGACCTGCCGGATTTTCT
Source organism: Ralstonia nicotianae (assembly GCF_018243235.1). Classification (NCBI taxonomy): domain Bacteria; kingdom Pseudomonadati; phylum Pseudomonadota; class Betaproteobacteria; order Burkholderiales; family Burkholderiaceae; genus Ralstonia; species Ralstonia nicotianae. Next base: position 2,197,842 of record NZ_CP046674.1, on the reverse strand, counting down.
AGAGGCCGCTGCCAAGGCCGATCCCGTGGTCGCCGGCAGTGTTGCCGCCTACCGGCGGCAGTCGCCGCTCACCGGCGATGATCTGGTCAACATCGGCCGGCTGCTGGGCCTGTACAACCGCCTGCACAACCAGCAGGCGGCGATCGCCTCGATCGAGAAGATGGTCGCGCTGCCTACGGTGCGCGACGACAGGATTCCGCAGTACGAAAGCCCCGCCATCGTTGCATTCGGCAAGCTGGTTGAAGGCATGGCACGCGATTTCGGCCTGCGCTACCGCAATGTCGATCACCGGGTCTTCGAAATCACGCTGCCCGGCACCGGTCAGGACGAATTCGGCATTCTGACGCACGCCGATGTGGTGCCCGCGCGTGCCGAGGAGTGGGTGCTGGACGACGGTACGCGGCTCGATCCGTTCAAGGTGACGCGTGTTGGCAACCTGCTGTATGGGCGCGGCACCATCGACGACAAGGGGTCGGTTGCCGCCGCGCTGTATGCGATGAAGACCGTTAAGGACAGCGGTGTGCCGCTCGCGCGGACGATCCGGCTCATGATCGACACCACTGAGGAAACCGGTGGCGACGGCATGAAGTACTACCGCGAGCGCACCCGGCTGCCCGCGTACAACATCGTGCTCGACAGCAAGTATCCCGCCGTGGTGGCCGAGAAGGGCCCGGGTGCGCTGAAAGTGGCGTTCCCCGCGTTGCCGGTGGACATGAGCCGTCTCGCTATCGTGGCGATGACGGGCGCCGCTTCGGCCAACGCCGTGCCCCAGACCGCCACCGTAACGCTCAAGGGCGGTGACCTGGGCGCAGCGGCTGCCGCATTGGAGGCGAAGCGCGATGCCTTCGTCCGCGGCCTCGCCGCGCAAGGCGCGTTCTCCATTGATGTCACGCGCAGCGCAGACAGTGTCATCGTCAAGGTGACCGGTGCGTCCGCGCACGGCTCGCGGCCGGAGGAGGGCGTCAACCCGCTGCCGCGCCTGGCGCTGTTCCTGCGCGCGGCCGGCCTCGACCTGGCCGACAACGCTTATGCCCATGCCGTGCGCTACCTGACCGATCTGTACGGGACGGACTACCTTGGCAATCCGATGGGTGTCGCCTACAAGGACGATTTCATGGGGCCGCTGACGATGTCGCCCAATGCGATCGGCGACAGGAACGGCCGCGTCGAAGTGGCCGTCAACGTGCGCATGCCACGCGGCAAGACGCCCGATGCCCTGCGCGGTGAGATTGCCGGCAGGATCAACGCCTGGGCCGGCGCCAGCCGCATCGCTGTGGAGATCAGCCACGATCAGGGCAACTGGATGGCGCGCGACCCGAAGGGCGCATGGCTTGCAACGCTGCTGAACATCTATGGCGAGACCACCGGCCTGGATGCCAGGCCGGTGCCGACGGCTGGCAGCACCGCGGCCAAGCTGATGCCCAATGCCATCAACTTCGGGCCGGCCATGCCGGGTAAGAAGTACACGGCGCACAACGCCAAGGAGTACAAGGAAGTGCCGGATCTCAACCTGGACATGCAGATGTTCACCGAGATGCTGGTCCGTATCGGCAGCCTGCCGGCGATGCAATAAGTGTCGGCCCGGCGCCACGAGGTCATCTGTGCAAGTCGTTCACTGCTGAGCGCGCAGGCACCGGGCAAGCCACACCATAGGTACGTGGGTGGCAGGGGCGGCGCTATTGGTGCGGCTCGACATGACTGTCGGCATGCAGAACCGGGTGGCCGGCAAATGCGGGAGCGCGGCGATGGCGGCTGGCGACGTCTTCGGCTGCGAACGTGCGGCATGCCTGTGGCGCGGTGAGGCGCGCATCTTAGGGGGGCAAACGGCGCCCAGTGTGGTCGGGGCAAAAAAAAGCCCGCAATCCTGCGGGCTTCGAATTCAGCGATCTCAATTGCCCCTGAGGGACAGTGGCAATACTACTGTTCCCCGCGCCAAACAAAATCCGGGTAAACGTTCGGTTTACCGACGGATGATGTCGAATGTGGCTCTGCAACAACATGCGGCTACAAAAAACAGCCCGCACAAGCGGCGGGCCGAAAATCAGTTGAAGAAAGCCCTGTCCTCAGGGCAAGGCCAGTTTATGAAATCGATTGTGGCGACAGCATTGGGGTATGCCCTGATCGCCTGTGCCCGTGCTGGTCTTCAGCAGCCTTCTGCGCTCGCAGCCCGTGGCGCCGCCGGGATCGCATCATCCAGCATGCGGCAGATCGCAGCCATGCTGCCGACCATCGTGCGCCGCTGCTCCCCTTGATAGATGCGCACGCCTTGGGTTTGGCGGAAAGGCACCGGTTTCACCGGATGGCGGCGGGAGGGCATCGATCCGAGTCGCATGGCAGACCTCTTGGTTCGGTGGAGGCGCGGACGGCAACAGTCCGCCGCGGCGAGCCATAGGCTCACCTCCGGGTTGGGCAAAACTGCGAGGGAAGCGGCGCGCTGCGCCGAGTGGTTATGGAGCGGCTGGCCGGATCAGGCCGACCGCCAGTCCTTCCAACTGGAACTCGTCGCGGTCGAGATCGACGTGGATGGGTTCGAAATCAGGGTTCTCGGCAATCAGCTCGACCTGCCGGCCCTTGCGCTGAAAGCGCTTAACCGTGACATCATCGCCCAGCCGCGCAACGACGATCTTGCCGTTGGCGGCCTCGGCGGCGCGCTGTACCGCGAGCAGGTCGCCGTCGAGGATGCCGGCATCGCGCATGCTCATGCCGCGCACTTTCAACAGGAAATCCGGCCGACTGGAAAACAGGGAAGGGTCGACCTGGTATTGCCGGTCGATGTGCTCGGCTGCCAGGATCGGGCTACCCGCCGCAACGCGGCCCACCAGCGGCAGCGTCAGCTGCATCAGCCCCATCGACGGCAGCGAGAACTGGTGCGGCGATGCGCCGCCCTCCGCGCGCAGCCGGATACCGCGCGATGCGCCGGGCGTCAGCTCGATCACGCCCTTGCGGGCGAGTGCCCGCAGGTGCTCCTCGGCCGCATTCGGCGACGAGAAGCCGAACTCCGCGGCGATCTCGGCGCGCGTCGGCGGGAAGCCGGTGCGCTGGATCGTTTGGCGGATCAGGTCGTAGATCTGCTGCTGGCGAGTGGTGAGGGTAGCCATCGGTGCACTGTATATTTGAACAGGTGCTGTGATTTTATACAGTGAGAAGCAGAGCGCAAGTGATTTTATTGTGACTTGTTGTTGAGCGGACGCATCGACCATCCGCCGGCGCCTGACCTGCGTCAAAACCCATGCGGCTGGTTAGAAGCTTATGTGCAATCCATGCAGGCGCGGTAAGAGGGAATCGCATAAAATCAAGGCCTTGACCGCATTTTGCACTGCCGCAAGGCTGTACCCGAACGTCACCATGTCCGCTTTCAATCAAGAGACCGTTCTGAGCGTCCATCACTGGAACGAATCGCTGTTCAGCTTCCGTACCACGCGCGACAAAGCCTTGCGCTTCCATAACGGCCACTTTGTCATGCTGGGCCTGGAAGTCGAGGGCAAGCCGCTGATGCGTGCCTACAGCATCGCCAGCCCCAACTACGAAGAACACCTGGAGTTCTTCAGCATCAAGGTGCAGAACGGCCCGCTGACGTCGCGCCTGCAGCACCTGAAGGTCGGTGACACCGTGCTGGTCAGCCGCAAGCCGGTCGGCACGCTGGTGCTGGACGACCTGCTGCCCGGCAAGAACCTCTACCTGTTCGGCACCGGCACCGGCCTGGCGCCGTTCATGAGCATCATCCAGGATCCCGAAACCTACGAGCGCTTCGAGAAGGTTGTGCTGCTGCACGGCGTGCGCCAGGTCAGCGAACTGGCCTATGCCGATTTCATCACCAGCGAGCTGCCGAACAACGAATTCTTCGGCGACCAGGTTCGCGAGAAGCTGATCTACTACCCGACCGTCACTCGCGAGCCCTTCCGCAACATGGGCCGCCTGACGGATCTGGCCGATAGCGGCAAGCTGTTCGACGACATTGGCCTTGCGCCGCTGGACCCGGCGGTGGATCGCGCCATGATCTGCGGCAGCCCCGCCATGCTGGAAGACACCTGCAAGCTGCTGGATGCGCGCGGCTTCAAGATTTCGTCGCGCATGGGCGAGGCAGGCGACTATGTGATCGAGCGCGCCTTCGTCGAGAAGTAACGCGGGTTTGCTTGCCAACAGGACGCCGGCCCTTGCGCCGGCGTTTTTCATTTGGCGCGAAAGCGCGGCGGGCGGATACAATGCGCCGCGTCACAATTTCCTGCTTGTCGCGCCGATGTCCTCGTTGCCCACTATCGCCATTCTCGCCACCGGCGGCACCATTGCCGGCTCGGCGGACGATTCCGCTTCCGCGGCCCGCTATCGTGCCGGTGCCGTGCCCATCGACCAGTTGCTGGCAGCCAGCAAGCTGGGCCTGGAACGCATCGCCAACGTGCGCGCCGAGCAGGTCGCGCAGATCGACAGCAAGGACCTGACCTTCGACGTGTGGGAGCGTCTGGTGGCGCGGATCCGTCACTGGATCGATGTGGAGCGTGTGGACGGCGTGGTCATCACGCACGGCACCGACACGCTCGAGGAAACCGCGATGCTGCTGCACCTGGTGTTGCAGACTGACATGCCCATCGTCATGACCGCGGCGATGCGGCCGTCGACGTCGTTGTCGGCGGATGGTCCGCTGAACCTGCTCAATGCCGTGCGCGCAGCCGCCAGCCCTGCCTCGCGCGGGCGTGGCGTGCTGGTGGCCCTGAATCAGCGCGTCCATGCGGCGCGCGACGTGCAGAAGGGGCACACCTACGCTGTCGAGGCGTTTGTGTCGCCGGACGTCGGTCCGCTTGGCTTCGTGCTGGACGCCGCAGTGCAATACCAGCGCGCCGCCCAGCTGCCGGCCGCGGCTGACGGGCTGCCGATGCCGGCTGTCGGGCAATGGCCGTGGGTCGAGGTGCTGTCGAGCTACGCTCAGCCCGATGCGCGCCTGGTCGACGCGCTGGTGGCGGCCGGTGTGCGCGGGCTGGTCATTGCAGCGACAGGGGCGGGGTCCATCCACGCCAATCTGGAAGCTGCGCTGCAGCAGGCGGTCAAGCGGGGCGTGATTGTGCTGCGTTCGACCCGGACTGGGGCCGGCGTGGTGCCGGCGCATCCCGACGGGCAGGGCTGGGCATCGTCCGGGACGCTCAACCCGTACAAGGCGCGCGTGCTCCTGATGCTGCTGATTGCCGCCGGCCGTGCCCAGGCAGAAACGGCCTCCCTGCAGCAAGTCATTGATCGATATTGAAAAAATCGCCAAGGTCTGCGTATAATGGCAGGCTATCCAACCTTGCTGCACCGGAGTGTGACGCCCGGGCGGCTTTATCCAGAAGGAGCGTCAATGCGTCATTACGAAATCGTCTTCATCGTCCATCCGGACCAGAGTGAGCAAGTGCCTGCGATGATCGAGCGCTACAAGAGCACGGTCACGTCGCAAGGCGGCCAAGTGCATCGCGTCGAGGACTGGGGCCGTCGTCAACTGGCCTACATGATCCAGAAGCTGGCCAAGGCTCACTATGTGTGCGTGAACATCGAATGCGGCAAGGAAACCCTGGCCGAACTCGAGCACGCATTCAAGTTCAATGACGCCGTGCTGCGTCACCTCATCGTTCAGACCAAGAAGGCTGAAACGGCACCGTCGCCGATGATGAAGGAAGTGCAGCGCGAAGAAGCCAAGAAGGCTGCAGCGCAAAGCGAACAGGCCGCCTGATGTCGCGCGGTGCGGCGCGCAAGCCGGCCGGGCGGAGCCCAGCCGCGTAATTGTGTACCGCAGCCATGGACGGAACCCCGGGGCACAACGCCATCAACCGACTGCAGCTCGTTGCCACGCTGGCCGAGCGCGAGGTGATGCGTTACACGCCGGCCGGCGTGCCTATCGTGAATTGCCTGCTGAGCTACAGCGGGCAGGCGATGGAAGCGCAGGCAGCGCGACAGGTCGAGTTTTCGATCGAAGCGCTGGGCGCCGGCAAGATGGCCTCGGTTCTGGACCGCATCGCTCCTGGCACCGTCCTGGAGTGCGTCGGATTCCTGGCTCGCAAGCATCGCAGCAGTAAGGCACTGGTCTTTCACATCTCCGGATGTAACGTATTCGTAAAGGATTGAATCATGGCATTCATGAACAAGAAGCAGCGCGACGCAAAGAACAAGAAGCGCTTCCAGCAGCAAAACCCGTTGTTCAAGCGCAAGAAGTTCTGCCGCTTCACCGTGGCGGGCGTCGAGCAGATCGACTACAAGGATCTGGACACCCTCAAGGACTTCATCGGCGAGAACGGCAAGATCACTCCGGCCCGCCTGACGGGTACGCGTTCGCACTACCAGCGCCAGCTCGATACGGCCATCAAGCGTGCGCGCTTCCTCGCGCTGATGCCGTACACCGATCAGCACAAGCACTAATCGACGCGGATAAGGAGAACACACAATGCAAATTATTCTGCTCGAGAAGGTCGTCAACCTGGGCAACCTGGGCGACGTGGTGCGCGTCAAGGACGGTTATGCACGTAACTTCCTGATCCCGAACAAGCAAGCCCGCCGTGCTACGGCTTCGGCAATCCAGGAATTCGAAGCTCGCCGTGCCGAGCTGGAAAAGCTGGCCGCCGAAAGGCTGGCTGCCGCGCAAGCCGAAGGCGAAAAGCTGAACGGCCTGACGCTGCAACTGTCGCAAAAGGCTGGCGTGGACGGCCGCCTGTTCGGCTCGGTCACCAACCACGACATCGCTGCGGCGCTGACGGCTCAAGGCTTCAAGGTCGAGAAGGCGCAAGTGCGCATGCCGAACGGCCCGCTGAAGACCGTCGGCGACCATCCGGTCGCCGTGTCGCTGCACACCGATGTGTCGGTCGACGTGACCGTGTCGGTGCTGGGCGAGACCGTCTAAGCACGTACGCAGGACCCTCGCGTCGCCCGGGCGATCGGCCGGCGCGAGTCAAGAAGGCAGGGACGAAAGTCTCTGCCTTTTTTGTTGCCGTCTGTCTGTTGTTTGCCGCAGGGCCCCCGATTGATGAATGCGCCTCGCCGCTATAATCCCGCCATGAACGCGCCCACCGATCCCCAGCTCGAATCCCTCAAGGTTCCGCCGCATTCCATCGAGGCCGAACAGTCGGTGCTCGGCGGCCTGCTGTTGGACAACGCCGCGTGGGACCGCATCGCCGACTTCATCAACGAGCACGATTTCTATCGCTACGACCACCGGCTGATCTTCCACAACATCGGCAAGCTGATTTCGCAGGCCAAGCCGGCCGACGTGATCACGGTGTACGAGCAGCTGCAGGCAGCGGGCAAGGCGGAAGAGGTGGGTGGCCTGGCCTACCTGAACGCATTGGCGCAGAACACGCCGAGCGCGGCCAACATCCGCCGCTATGCCGAGATCGTCCGTGATCGTGGTGTGCTGCGCCAGTTGGTGACGATTGCCGACGAGATCTCTGCGGGCGCTTTCAACCCGCAGGGTCGAGACGTGCGCCAGTTGCTGGACGAAGCTGAATCCAAGGTGTTCGCGATTGCCGAAGAGGGCGCGCGCGGGCAGAAGGGCTTCCTGGAGATCCAGCCGCTGCTGACGCAGGTGGTCGAGCGCATCGACGAGCTGTACCACCGTGATAATCAGAGCGATATCACCGGTGTGCCGACGGGTTTCGTTGACCTGGACCGCATGACCAGCGGTATGCAGGGCGGTGACCTGATCATCGTGGCCGGTCGCCCGTCGATGGGTAAGACGGCTTTCTCGCTGAACATCGGTGAGCACGTGGCCGTGGAGCAGGGCTTGCCGGTGGCGGTGTTCTCGATGGAAATGGCGGGCACGCAGCTCGCCATGCGGATGCTCGGTTCGGTCGGCCGGCTGGACCAGCACCGCCTGCGCACGGGCCGCCTGCTCGACGAGGACTGGCCGCGCCTGACGCATGCCATCCAGAAGATGAACGACGCGCAGCTGTTCATCGACGAAACACCGGCGCTGAACCCGATGGAGCTGCGCGCGCGTTCGCGCCGGCTGGCCCGGCAGTGCGGGCAGCTTGGCCTGATCATCATCGATTATCTGCAGCTGATGTCGGGCTCGGGTGGCGGCGGCGAGAACCGCGCGACCGAGATCTCGGAAATCTCCCGTTCGCTCAAGGGGCTGGCCAAGGAGCTCAACTGTCCGGTGATCGCGCTGTCGCAGCTGAACCGGAGCCTGGAGCAGCGTCCGAACAAGCGTCCCGTGATGTCGGACTTGCGCGAATCCGGCGCCATCGAACAGGATGCCGACGTGATCCTGTTTATCTACCGCGACCAGGTCTACAATCCTGACTCCCCGGACAAGGGTACCGCCGAAATCATTATCGGCAAGCAGCGTAACGGTCCGATTGGTACCGTTCGGCTGACGTTCCTGGGTGAATACACGAAGTTCGACAACTTCACCGGCGGCAACGCCTTCTTCGATAACGACACCTGACGCAAGCCAAACACCATGTCAGGCCGCCACAACGTCGCGTCACTGGCACGGCGGCGGCTCCGGTAAAATATTGCGTCTTTATGACAACGCCGGCCGAATGTGCCGGCGTTGTTTTACCCCCATTTCAGCGTTCTCCCTTTTCCAAGGAACATCATGTTCGGTCGCTTCATGCCCACCGAAGGCAAGTTTTTCGAATACTTCAATCAGCACGCCGAGTGCGCCGTGACGGCGGCCCACGCATTGAAGGACCTCGTCAACGACTTGCCCAATGCCGAGATGCATGCACGCAACGTGCAGAACATCGAGAAGAAGGCCGACCGCATCACCCACGACACGGTGGAGCTGCTGCACAAGACGTTCATCACGCCGCTGGATCGCGATGAGATCCACAAGCTGATCACGACCATGGACGACATCATCGATCTGATGGAGGACGTGTCGCTGACCATCTCGCTGTACGACGTGACCAACGTGACGGACGAGGCCCGCCAGCTGGCCGCGTTCAGCGTGTCGTGCTGCGAGGAGGTGCGCAAGGCCGTAGCGCTGCTCGATGACATGAACAATGGCCGGCAGATCCTGACCATCGCGCAGGAAATCGATCGCCTCGAATCCGAAGCCGACCGCGTCATGCGTGCCGCCATGGCCAAGCTGTTCCGCACCGAGAGCGACATCAAGCTGCTGATCAAGCTCAAGGCGATCTACGAGCAACTGGAGAGCATCACCGATCGTTGCGAGGATGTCGCCAACATCATCGAAGGCATCGTGCTCGAGAACGCCTGACGAGACGACGCCTCATGCACACACTCCAGATCAGTCTTTGGGTGGTTGTCCTGCTGGTGGCGCTGGCCATCCTGTTCGATTTCATGAACGGCTTCCACGATGCGGCCAACTCCATTGCCACGGTGGTGTCGACCGGCGTGCTCAAGCCGCAGCAGGCGGTGGCGATGGCCGCGGCCTGCAACGTGATCGCCATTTTCATCTTTCACCTCAAGGTCGCGACGACGGTGGGGCGCGACACCATCGACCCGAGCATCGTCGATCACTACGTCATTTTCGGTGCCCTGGTGGGGGCGATCGCCTGGAACATCGTCACCTGGTATTACGGCATTCCGTCGAGCTCGTCGCATGCGTTGATCGGCGGGCTGGTGGGGGCGGCCGTGGCCAAGTCGGGCACGGGCTCGCTGGTGGCCAGCGGTCTGCTGAAGACGGTGGCGTTCATCCTGATTTCGCCGCTGCTGGGGTTCATCCTCGGCTCCTGCCTGATGATCGCGGTGTCCTGGCTGTTCTTCCGCACGCCGCCTTCCAAGGTGGACCGCTGGTTCCGGCGGCTGCAGTTGCTGTCGGCGTCGCTGTACAGCTTGGGCCACGGCGGCAACGATGCGCAGAAGACCATCGGCATCATCTGGATGCTGCTGATCGCCGGGGGGTATGCCTCGGCCACGGCAAGCACGCCGCCGATCTGGGTGATCGTGTGCTGCTACGTAGCGATCGGCATGGGCACGCTGCTGGGCGGCTGGCGCATCGTCCGGACCATGGGGCAGAAGATCACCAAGCTCAAGCCGGTGGGCGGTTTTTGCGCTGAAACCGGTGGCGCGCTGACGCTGTTCTTTGCTTCGGCGCTGGGCGTGCCGGTTTCGACCACGCATACCATCACCGGCGCCATTGTCGGCGTGGGCGCGGCACAGAAGGCTTCGGCCGTGCGCTGGGGCGTCGCGGGCAATATCGTCTGGGCGTGGGTCCTGACGATCCCGGCGTCGGCCTTCATGGCGGCGATCGCCTGGTGGATCGGACGGCAGTTGCTCTGAACCTGCCGCAGCCGTTCAAACAGAAACGCCCACCATCCGGTGGGCGTTTTGTTTGGTGCAGCAGGCGCTTATTGCGTGGCGAAGCGTGCGATCGGGTCGTCGTCCGCGGGCGGTACGACAACCGGCGCAGCGTTGCGCGTCGACATCAGGGGCGAGGATTCCGTGCCGCGGGCGCGCGCCAGTGTGCCAAGCGGGTCGTCGTCGTTCGCGTGGGCTGGCGCGGTGGCGGGCGCGGCCGCACCGGCGGCGATGCTCTGCGTGGCGGCAGCGGGGGACGCGGGCAAGTCGGGCAGGTTGCTGACCGCGACCACGCGGCGCGCGCCCATGTAACGGCTCGCCCAGTAGCGCTTGCTCATGTCTTCCAGCCGGACGGTGCCGCCGGTGGCCGGCGCATGCACGAAGCGGTTCTGGCCCACATAGATGCCGACGTGGGAATTCGGCCGGCCGGTCGTGTTGAAGAAGACCAGGTCGCCTGATGCGACGTCGCGGCGCTCGAGCGCGAAGCCGCGCGTGCCCATTTCCGCCGCCGTGCGCGGCAGGTTGACCGAGGCGGCGCGCTGCACGACGTAGCGCACCAGTCCGCTGCAGTCGAAGCCGCTGTCGGGCGTGTTGCCGCCGTAGCGGTATGGCGTGCCGACCAGCGCCATCGCTTCGATGGAGATTTCTTCCAGCCCGGCACTCGGATCGTTGATCGCCGCACCGTGCGTGCGCTGCACCGACGCGTCACGCGAGGTGAGGGAGCGGGTGGGCGTGGAGGAGCAGGCGGACAGCAGGCAGGCCAGCGCGATGATCGCGAGGCCCGCCCACTGCGTGCTGCTGCGCGGAGAACCGTGCCGGTTCGGCATGGGCGATCGATGAAGTCCGGATAGCTCGCATGCTATGCGCCCCGCGTGGGAAAGCCAAACCGCGTGTTGGCAGGGCGCAACGCCAGACGCGGTGCGGGTCCGTCCAGCCGGACCCAGTTACGGCGCGGCTTACCAGCGCAACTGGACGTTGCGCGTGCTGCCGGTCTGCACCGTGGCGCGCTTGGTCGCGCCCTCGTAGGTGGCGATGATGTTGTAGCTGGCCGGCGGTGCCTTGATCAGGCAGCGCGGTCCGTCAGCGCGGAAGCTGGCGACTTCCTTGCCGTGCCGCGTGAGCTGGACGTCGACATCGGCGAGGTATTCACCGCGCGGCCCTTGCGTGAAGAGCAGGGACAGGTTGTAGTTGCGCGCCTCGGCGTTCAGGGCCTCCTGTTCATCTTGCGCGACACCGCCGCAGACGTAGCTGATCTGGCCGGCGGTCTTTGGTACGAGGTTGTCGGCAAGCGCAACGGACGCGCCGGCGGACAACAACATCGCCAGTGCGACCGACGGCAGTGTCGAGCGCGTACGGAACTGCGGATTTCGCTGCACATGCATGGTCGGGCCTCCATTGAAACAAGGGAGTACCCAGTGAGCAGCAAAAAAAAGGCCGCGCAAACGCGCGGCCCCATGGCAGCAAGGTCGGCAGCCGGCCGGGCGGCTGCCTTGTGGTGGCTAGAGCACGTCCGACGCGTGATCCGCCAGGCGCGAGCGTTCGCCGCGCGCCAGCGTGATGTGGCCGCCATGGCTCCAGCCCTTGAAGCGGTCCACCACGTAGGTCAGGCCCGATGACCCTTCGGTGAGGTAGGGCGTATCGATCTGCGCGATGTTCCCCAGGCACACGATCTTGGTGCCCGGGCCCGCGCGCGTGACCAGGGTTTTCATCTGCTTGGGCGTCAGGTTCTGGGCTTCGTCGATGATCAGGAACTTGTTGACGAAGGTGCGGCCGCGCATGAAGTTCATGCTCTTGACCTTGATGCGCGAGCGGATCAGCTCCTGGGTCGCCGCGCGGCCCCATTCGCCGGCGTTGTCGTCGGATTTCTGCAGCACCTCGAGGTTGTCGTCGAAGGCGCCCATCCAGGGCTGCATCTTCTCTTCCTCCGTGCCCGGCAGGAAGCCGATGTCTTCGCCCACCGGCACCGTGGCCCGCGTGATGATGATCTCGTTGTAGAGCTTCTGGTCGAGCACCTGCTCGAGCCCGGCGGCGAGCGCGAGCAGCGTCTTGCCGGTGCCGGCCTGGCCCAGCAGCGAGACGAAATCGATCTCGGGATGCATCAGCAGGTTGAGCGCGAAGTTCTGCTCGCGGTTGCGCGCGGTCACGCCCCAGACGTTGTTCTTCTGGTGCGTATAGTCCTTCAGCGTCTGCAGCACGGCGGTCTTGCCGTTGAGCTCCTTGACCTGTGCGTACAGCGGCAGGCTGCCGTCGTTGGGCTCCAGGAAGACGAACTGGTTGACCAGGAACGAGGGCACCAGCGGGCCCGACAGCCGGTAGAACGTCGTGCCGACCTTCGGGTCTTGCCAGCTTTCGATGTTCTTGCCGTGCTTCTGCCAGAAATCGGCGGGCAGGGACATCACGCCGCTGTAGAGCAGGTCGGTGTCTTCCAGCACGCGGTCGTTGAAGTAGTCCTCCGCCGGCAGGCCGAGGGCGCGCGCCTTGATCCGCATGTTGATGTCTTTCGACACCAGCACGACATGGCGGTCGGGGCGCTGCTGCTGCAGCGCGGACACCACGCCCAGGATCTGGTTGTCCGCCTTGCCCTGCGGCAGGCCATCGGGCAGCTTGATGTCGTTCAGACGGGTCTGGAAGAACAGGTGGCCCTGCGCGTCGCGGTTGCCCAGCTTGGCCAGCGGCAGGCCGTCCTCCATCACGCCGTCGGTGCCGGCCACCAGTTGGTCGAGCGTGCGGCTGACCGCGCGGGCGTTGCGCGCGACTTCGCTCATGCCCTTCTTGTGGTTGTCCAGCTCCTCCAGCGTCATCATGGGCAGATAGACGTCGTGCTCCTCGAAGCGGAACAGCGAGGACGGATCGTGCATCAGCACGTTGGTGTCCAGCACGAAGAGCTTGGTCGGCCCATCGTCGCGGCGTGCCCGGCGGCGGGCGGCGGTTTCGGTCGATTTGTCCGTCGCGCCGACCTTGTCGACGGCCTTGGCGATGACGGCGGGGCGTTGGCGCGCGTCGTCCTTGGCCATGGGCGACGCCTCGCCGAGGCGGGCCTGGGCGGGGCTGCGTTTGGGTTGTGCGCGGCCGGTTTCGGACAGTGCTTCGCGCTCGAGGGCGGGCACCGGTTTTCGAGGCTCCTGACCCGCCTTGGGCCTTGCGGCTTTGCCGAAAGGCTTGAATTCAGCCGGGTCGAGCAGCTGGGCTGGCTGGGTGGGCATGGTCGGCAGCGGCATGCTTGGATTACCTCTCTGGAGGGAACGACAACGGAACACCGCACCCGTTGTCGGCGGGGCGGTGCAGATGGAAATGGGGAGAAGCGCCGTGGCGGTGGCGTCCGGATGGCGGCCACAAAAAAGCCGCCGTAGCCTGTGGGAGGCGGGGCGGCCTGTAGGAACGCCACAACAAGCTGCACGATCCGGACGTTCTACCCGGGCGATGTTCCGGGGAGGACGCGGAAGCGGTACCTGACCGACTTGGCCGCCGGTACCGTCGTGGGCAATCGGAATGGCATCCGGATTTCGTACTCATCGGTTCCGACTGTATCGGAAGCCTTTGTGATTTGCAATCGGCCGGATGTGACGGCCGATCTCGCGTTGCGGCCGCGCGAAACCGGTGGGAAAGCCAGCGCCGGCGAGGCTTGGCGGACGCTTCCGTGCGCGATCGGCTACAGCGCGCGGACCGCCCCCAGCACTTCGTCCACGTGGTTGGGCACCTTGACGCCGCGCCATTCCTGGCGCAGTACGCCCTTGCGGTCGATCAGGAAGGTGCTGCGCTCGACACCCCGGACGTCCTTGCCGTACATCTTTTTCATCTTGATGGTGTCGAAGAGCGCGCAGACCGCCTCGTCGGCATCGGAGAGCAGCTCGAAGGGCAGTTCCAGCTTGGCCTTGAAGTTCTCGTGCGACTTCAGGCTGTCGCGGGAGATGCCGAACACCACGGCATCGGCGGCCTCGAATGCGTCGTACTGGTCACGGAAGTTCATGGCCTCGGTGGTGCAGCCGGGCGTGTTGTCCTTCGGGTAGAAATACAGCACCACGACCTTGCCGCGCTGCCCGGCCAGCGAGAACGTGAGGCCGCTGGTGGCTGGCGCGGAGAAGTCGGGGAGAGGCTGGTCGAGCGTGACGGGCATGATGGTGTTCCGGAAGACCGCGGGTAAAGACGTGGTACGGCGAAGTTGAAACGGCAAGGACCTGGACCCTGGAGCCTCCCGGCAAGCCGTCCGTGACGGCGCGGAATTCAGGCCGGTTGCACGATCAGGCTGCCGCTGCGGCCCGGAATTTCGCCCCACGTGACGGGTTGCACGGGGAGCGTGCCGTGGTCCAGCGTCGCGTGGTAGTCGCCCATCGACGCCAGCCGATGGCCCTGGGCACGCCAGCCTCGCAGCAGTTCTTCGAAGATCGGGGCGAGTTTCTGCCCTTCAAGCTCCGCATGCAAGGTAAATACCTGGTCGCGGTCGGATGCCGTCATCTTGAGGAGGTGGCCGGCGACGGTGTCCGTCGTCAGGCCATCCACGCCGATGAGTTCGTCCAGCGTCGGCAGGGTGGTCGGCAACTGCACATGCTTGAGCGGCTGGCCGTCGATGCTCGGGATATACGGATGCGTGCCGCGGCCGTCGGAAGCGTATGCCATGCCCCAGGCGTCGATCTGGCGGAAGGCGTGGTCGTTCATCTGCCAGCCGGCGGCGCCGTGCGTGACCGGCGGCTTGCCGAAGACCTGCACGAAGCGCGCATGGGCGGCACCCATCTGGCGGGCCGTCCAGGCGGCGTCGCGCTGGCGGACGTTGTCCTGCCAGCGGACGTGATCCCAGGTGTGGATGCCGGTCTCGAAGCCTGCCTCGGCAACCGCGCGCATCTCGGCGGCGGCCTTGCGGCCGATGTCGGGGCCGGGCAGGAGCACGCCGTACATCAGCGTGCGCAGGCCGTAGTGCTCGACCACGGAGGTGCGCGAGACCTTCTTCAGGAAGCCGGGGCGGAAGGCCCGGCGCAGGGCCCAGCCGGTGTGGTCGGGTCCCAGGCTGAACAGGAAGGTCGCGCCCGCCTCGTGCGCGCGCAGCATGCGGACGAGGTTGGGCACGCCTTCGCGCGTGCCGCGCAGGGTGTCGACGTCGATCTTGAGGACGATGAGGGCCATGGACCTGCGCGGGGGCTTCGGCTCAGTCGACCAGGCTGCGCGCCTCGGCGGCGTGCTCGCGGTAGGCTTCGAAGATGTTCGCCAGGGTGTCTTCCATGGTGGTGGTCGGCTTCCAGCCGAGTTCTTCCATGGTGTTGGCGATCTTCGGCACGCGGTTCTGCACGTCCTGGTAGCCCTTGCCGTAGTAGGCGCCCGAGGTCGTTTCCACCAGCTTGACCTTCTGGGCGTTTTCCTTGTACTCGGCGATGGTGCCGGCCTTCTTCAGCATCATCTCGGCCAGTTCGCGCACCGAGTAGTTGTTCGACGGGTTGCCGATGTTGTAGATCTTGCCCGAGGCGACGCCGTCCTTGTTGGCGATGATGCGCACCAGCGCGTCGATGCCGTCATCGACATAGGTGAAGGCGCGCTTTTGCTGGCCGCCGTCGACCAGCTGGATGTTCTCGCCGCGCACGATGTGGCCGAGGAACTGCGTGACCACGCGCGACGAGCCTTCCTTCGGGGTGTGGATCGAGTCCAGGCCCGGGCCGATCCAGTTGAACGGGCGGAACAGCGTGAAGTTCAGGCCTTCCATGCCGTAGCCCCAGATCACGCGGTCCATCAGCTGCTTGGAGCAGGCGTAGATCCAGCGCGGCTTGTTGATCGGGCCGTAGACCAGCGGCGAGGCTTCCGGGTCGAATTCGTCGTCGCCGCACATGCCGTAGACCTCGGAGGTCGACGGGAACACCAGATGCTTGCCGTACTTGGCGGCGGAGCGGACGATCGGCAGGTTGGCCTCGAAGTCCAGCTCGAACACGCGCAGCGGCGCCTTGACGTAGGTCGACGGCGTGGCGATGGCCACCAGCGGCAGGATCACGTCGCACTTGCGCACGTGGTATTCCACCCACTCCTTGTTGATGGTGATGTCGCCTTCAAAGAAGTGCATGCGCGGATGGTTGACCAGATCGCCCAGGCGCTCGGTCTGCATGTCCATGCCATAGACCTCCCACTGGGAGATTTCCGGGTCCGTGCTCTCCAGGATGCGCTTGGACAGGTGGTGGCCGATAAAGCCGTTGACGCCGAGGATCAGTACTTTCTTCATGAAGGCAAACTCAAGAACAGGAGAGGGCGAGCCGGTTGGCGAGCTGTTGCGCAGTCACGACCGTGGTCGTGGACGGCGCCTGGGGCTCGACGCGCCAGAGCTCGTGGATGGCGATGGCTCCCCCATCGCCGCACACGCCAAACATCGCATTATCCACGACGTGCAACCCTGGGGGCAAATTCGAGAAGGACTGTCGCGCCAGGCGGGCCCGCGCGACGATGTAGCGTTCACCGCTGGCGTCCGTGAAGGCGCCCGGATAGGGTGGCGCCACGGCGCGCACGAGGTTGTAGACCTGCTGGGCGGGCCGGGACCAGTCGATGCGGCCGTCTTCGGGCTTGCGGCCGCCGAAGTAGCTGCCGTCTTCGAGCCGGTTGGGGCGCTGCGGAATCCGGCCGGCGATCATGTCCGGCAGCACGCGCCAGAGCGTCTGTTCGGCCGCCACGGTCGTCTTTTCGAAGACTTCATGGGCCGTGTCGTCCGGCAGGATCGGCACGATGGTCTGGTCGACGATATAGCCGGCATCCGGCTTTTCGACCATTTCGTGCAGGGTGGCGCCGCTTTCGGTCTCGCCATGCAGGACGGCCCAGTTGGTCGGCACGCGGCCGCGGTACTTCGGCAGCAGCGAGCCGTGCATGTTGAACGCGCCGTGCCTGGCCAGGCCGAGCAGGCGCACCGGGATCATGTGCCGGTAGTAGAACGAGAAAATGAAATCCGGCGCGATGGCGGCGATGCGGGCGAACAGGTCTTCGCCGCGCGCGTCTTCCGGCGTGACGAAGGGGATGCCGAGCTCCTGCGCGGTGGCGCGCACGCTGCCGAACCAGATGTTCTCGGTGGCGCTGTCCTCGTGCGTGACCACCAGCTCGATCTGGATGCCGCGCGCGGCCAGCACGCGCAGGCAGCGCACACCGACGTTGTGGTACGCAAAGACGACCGCGCGCCGCGTCATGCTGCGCCCCGCTGCGCCTTGGACACGTTCAGGTCGGCGGCGCCGGCCTCGTGCAGGTTGGGCGCGTCTTCCAGCACGCCCTGCACCAGGTAGCGCGGACGCTCGCGCACCTGCTGGTAGATCCGGCCGATGTACTCGCCCAGCAGCCCGATGCCGAACAGCAGCACCCCCATCAGGAAGAACGTGATGGCAAACAGCGTGAACACGCCCTGGACTTCCGCGCCAAGGACGAAGCGGCGCACGACCAGCAGGACGAACAGCACCGCCGAGGCGAGCGACAGCAGCATGCCGATCGCCGAGAACCACTGCAGCGGCACCACCGAGAAGCCCGTCACCAGGTCGAAGTTCAGGCGGATCAGCTTGTAGAGCGAGTACTTGGATTCGCCCGCGAAGCGCTCTTCGTGGTCGACTTCGATCTCGGTCGGGTTCTTGGCGAAGGTGTAGCCCAGCGCCGGGATGAAGGTGTTGACTTCGCGGCAGCGGTTGATGGTGTCGACGATGGGGCGGCTGTAGGCGCGCAGCATGCAGCCCTGGTCGGTCATCTTGATGTGCGTGATGCGCTCGCGCAGCGAGTTCATGGCGCGCGACGCGGTGCGGCGGAACCAGGTGTCCTGCCGGTTGCGGCGGATGGTGCCGACGTAGTCGTAGCCTTCGTCGAGCTTGGCGACCAGGCGGCCGATCTCTTCGGGCGGGTTCTGCAGGTCGGCGTCCAGCGTGATGACGCGCTCGCCGCGGGCGTGCTCGAAGCCGGCCAGGATGGCCATGTGCTGGCCGTAGTTGCCGTTGAACAGCACCACGCGGGTGGTGTCGGGCCGCGCGCGGAACTGCTCGGCGAGCATGGCGGCGGAGCGGTCCCGGCTGCCGTCGTTGATGAACACGACCTCGTACGAGATGCCGAGTGCATCGAGGGCGGGATACAGGCGCGCGAACAGGGCGGCGAGCCCCTCTTCCTCGTTGTAGACGGGAATGACGACCGAGAGAGCGGGTGTCTTCATTATTGGTGTTGGATGCAGAGTTGGCGGACCGCATTGACTACGCGGTCCACGTCGGAATCTTCCATGGCGGCGAACATCGGCAGCGTCACGATGGCGCGCCCGATGCGCTCGGCCACCGGGAACATGCCCGGGCCCCAGCCGAGCTCGCGGTACAGCTTGAACAGGTGGATGGGCGGATAGTGCACGCCGGTGCCGATGCCCATGGCCTTCAGCCCGGCCATGAAGCCGGCGCGATCGACCTTGAGGCGATCGAGCGGCAGCACGATCTGGAACATGTGCCAGTTGGTGTGCGCGAAATCTTCGACCGGCAGCTCGATGCCGAACGATTCGATGTCGGCCGCGCGCATGGCGGCGAAGTAGCGGCGGGCCAGCGCGGCGCGGCGCGCGGTGATGGCCTCCAGCTGGGCGAACTGGCCGAGGCCGATGGCGGCGTTGACGTCGGTCAGGTTGAACTTGCCGCCCACCACGTCGACTTCCATGCCGTCGAAGCCGGTGCGGACCACACCCTGCAGGCGGTATTTCTCGGCCAGCACGGCTTCTTCGGGCGTGTTCAGCACGAGCGCGCCGCCCTCGATGGTGGTGATGTTCTTGTTGGCCTGGAAGCTGAAGCTGACCAGGTCGCCGAGCTGGCCGATGCGCTGGTCGCCCCAGCGCGAGCCGATGGCCTGCGCGGCGTCTTCCACCACGCGCAGTTTGTGGCGGCGGGCGATGTCGTACAGGCGGTCCATGTCCACCGGCAGGCCCGACAGGTAGACCGGGATGATCGCGCGCGTGCGCGGCGTGATGGCGGCCTCGATCTTGTCCAGGTCGATGTTGCGGGTGACTGGGTCGATGTCGACGAAGACGGGCCTGGCGCCGACCGTCAGCACCACGTTGGAGGTGGCCACCCACGAGATGGGCGTGGTGATGACCTCGTCGCCGGGGCCGATGCCCGCGACGCGCAGCGCCACTTCCATCGTGGCGGTGCCGTTGGCGAAGGTGCGCACCGGGCGGCCGCCGAAGTATTCCGACAGCGCGGCTTCGAACGCGGCGACCTTGGGGCCCGAGGTGATCCAGCCCGAGCGCAGCACATCGGCCACGGCGGCGATGGTCGCCTCGTCGATGGTGGGGCGCACGAAGGGCAGGAACGGTTGTTCGGCGACGGCGTTGGTTTGGGTCATGGGATGTCGATCAGGAGAGTTGGGCAGGTCAGGAGCGCGCCAGCACGAACACGCCGATCAGGATGATGGTGATGCCGATCAGCCGCTGGAGCGACAGCACCTCTCCAAAGAGATACCACGCCAGGATCGCGTTGACCACGTAGCCCAGTGACAGCATCGGATACGCAATGGTCACATCCACGCGCGACAGACCGAGAATCCAGACCACCACGGAAATCACGTAGCAGGCCAGCCCGCCGATGATGGGCAGCTGGGTCGCAAGCTTGATGCCGATCGGCACGATGTTTTCCACCGAGAAGGCGAAGCGTCCGATGGCGTTGACGCCCGCCTTCAGCAGCAATTGGGCGCAGGCGTTGAGCATCACGCCCGTCAAGATCAGCCCGAAAGTGACGAGATTCATGTGTTGTGTTGTTGTGATTTTACCGACCGCAGCAGTGTTTCCCCCGGCGCCGCGGGCGGCATGTTACGACAAATCCGCTTGCGTGCCCCTTTCAGCACGCCCTCGCGGGACATTCATTGGCGCCGCACGATGACCCGGCGCGCGTCCTGGGCGATGGCCGTCATCGGCACGCCCTGCGCGGCGAGGCGCTGGTACGTGCCCGGGCTCATCATGGCCACGGCCTGGCCGCCGTCGCGCCAGCGGGCGACGAAGGCGTCGGTGGTCGGAATCCACTTGGCCGGCTCGTGCTCGACGCCGAAGGCCAGCTCGTCGGGCTCCTGCACCATGACAGCCGGTGTGTCGAGGTAGAACGGCATTGTATGGTCCAGACGCTCCACCGCATAGAACGGCACGCCCGGCTTCAGCCACGGCTTGACGGCCGGCACGAGATCGATACCCGACATCGAGCGCCCGAACGCTTCGTGGCCGAGCAGCGCGACGGTGAAAGTGAGGAACCAGCCGCACGCGAACGCCGCCAGGCTCTCGAAGCGCCGGGCCGAGCACCGCAGCGCCAGCCACGTCAGCGTTGCGCCGGCCACGAAGGCCACGGCCAGGAACGCCGCGAACCGCGCGAAGACTGCGTTCGGATACATCTCCGACGACATCGTGGCGAGATAGCCACAGGCGGCCAGGCCGACGAGGCTCACGCCCAGGAAGGCCTTGAGCTGCCAGCGCCACATGCGCTCGCTCGTCTGCTCGAGCGCGAGCGCCGCCAGGACCGCCAGCGCCGGCACGGTCGGGAAGATGTAGCCCGGCAGCTTGGAGTTGGACACGCTGAAGAACGCAAAGATCAGCACGGCCCACAGCCCCAGCAGCAGGGTCGGGCGGAAGCCGTTGGCGGCGGTCCGGTCGCGCGCCGTCGTCAGCCGCGCCGCGCCGGGCAGTTGTGCCAGCCACGGCAGGAAGCCGGCCACCAGCAGCGGCACGAAATACCACAGCGGCGCCTGGCGGTGATGCACGGTCGACGTGAAGCGCTGGAAATGCTCGTGTACGAAGAAGAACCAGGCGAACTCGGGGTTGCGCGCCGAGATCAGCACGAACCAGGGCGCGCCGACGGCGAAGAAGACCACCAGCCCGGTCACCAGGTGCAGGCGCTTCCACAGTGCCCAGTCGCGCGCGACGAGCGTGTAGACCACCAGCACGAAGCCCGGCAGCACCACGCCGATCAGGCCCTTGCTCAGCACCGCCAGGGCCATCGCGGCCCAGCAGGCCCACATCCAGTCGCGCCGCCGCGCCGGCGTGGCGTCCGGATGCTGCGCCAGCAGCAGTGCCGCCAGTGCCATCGTCATGCAGCCCGCCACGCCCATGTCGAGCGAATTGAAATGCGCGCCCACGTTCCACATCGGCGCGCTTGCCAGCACCAGCGCGCTGATCACGGCCACGCGCTTGCCCCACCAGCGCGCGGCGGCCAGCATCGTGAAGGCAATGCCGATGACGCCGGACAGCGCCGTGAACAGGCGCGCCTGCCAATCGCCGACGCCGAACAGCGTGTAGGCGAGGGCGGTGCCCCACATCTGCAGCGGCGGCTTTTCGAAGTATTTCAGGTCGTTGTAGCGGATCGTCACCCAGTCGCCCGAGGTGAACATCTCGCGGGCGATCTCGGCGTAGCGGCCTTCGTCGGTGGGGATCAGGTGGCGGTAGCCCAGCGTGCCGAGCCAGACGGCCAGCAGCGCGGCCGCCAGCAGCCACAGGGTGGAGGTGCGCCAGGGCAGGGCCGGCGCGGTGTCGGAGCGGTCGATCGGCATGCGGTCAGTCGCGCTCGATCAGCAGCGCGGCGGCCACTTTGCGGCCTTCGGCCATCAGGATGTTGTAGGTGCGGCAGGCGGCCTGGAGGTCCATGGTCTCCACGCCGATGCGGTGGGCGGCCAGCGCGGCGGTCAGGCGCGGGTGCGGAAAGCGCAGCCGGCTGCCGCTGCCGAACACCACCACTTCGGGCGTCAGTTCCAGCAGGCGGGCGAAATGCTCGGGCGTCAGGTCTTCGAAGCGCGCGACGTCCCATGGCACGACGGCGCCCTCGGGCATCACCAGCAGAGACTGCTCGTGGCGCACCTTGTTGATTTCGATGTAGCCGTCACCGTAGGCGGTGAAGGTGTTGAGCACGTTGGACGGATCGGAAGAGTGGAGCTTCAAGGCGGGAATCCCATCGGGCGCGCCGGCTGCGGCGCTGGGCGGCAGGGCGCGCGGGGTTTCGGGCACCGGCCGGTGCGCGGCGTTGTGTGGCGCTGTTGCGCGGCGGGCCGGTAGACCTCGCTGCGTTGCAAAAATGCGCGCCGAAGTCTGTCATAATGGGCTAAATTATATCTTTTTCTCTCTGTCGCCCGCCGCGACACAAGCTGCGCCGGAGCCGATGGAGCGTGCAGAGCCGCGCCCGCGGGTGCGCCATCGCTGCCGCACCACGATCGCGGCCCCCGCGTCACCCAGATTCCAGCCACGCCCAACACCAAGCCAGCCTCGACGCCGCCCGTGAAAACGATCCAGAAATCCGCCAAGCTCAACAACGTCTGCTATGACATCCGCGGCCCCGTGCTGGAGAAGGCCAAGCAGATGGAGGAAGAGGGCCACCAGATCATCAAGCTGAACATCGGCAACCTAGCCCCGTTCGGCTTCGATGCCCCGGAAGAGATCCAGCAGGACATGATCCGCAACCTGCCCAACTCGGCCGGCTACTCGGATTCCAAGGGCATCTTTGCGGCGCGCAAGGCGGTGATGCACTACACGCAGCAGCAGGGCATCAAGAACGTCACGCTGGACGACATCTACCTGGGCAACGGCGCCTCCGAGCTGATCGCGCTGGCCACCAACGCGCTGCTCGACGCCGGCGACGAACTGCTGCTGCCCGCACCCGATTACCCGCTGTGGACCGCCATGACCAGCCTGTCGGGCGGCACGCCGGTGCATTACCTGTGCGACGAGTCCAACGGCTGGATGCCCGACCTGGACGACATCCGCGCCAAGATCACGCCCAACACCAAGGGCATCGTCGTCATCAACCCGAACAATCCGACCGGCGCGCTGTATTCGGACGCGCTGCTGCACGACATCATCGCCATCGCACGCGAGCACGGGCTGGTGATCTTTGCCGACGAGGTGTACGACAAGGTGCTGTTCGACGACAACCGGCACACCGCCATGGCCTCGCTGTCGGAGGATGTGCTGACCGTCACGTTCAACAGCCTGTCCAAGAGCTACCGCTCGTGCGGCTACCGCGCGGGCTGGATGGTGGTGTCGGGCGACAAGCGTCCGGCCAAGGACTACATCGAAGGCCTGAACATGCTGTCGTCGATGCGCCTGTGCGCCAATGTGCCGGGGCAGTGGGCGATCCAGACGGCGCTGGGCGGCTATCAGAGCATCAACGACCTGGTGGCGCCGGGCGGCCGCATGCGCCGCCAGCGCGACCTGGCCTACGAACTGATCACCGCCATTCCCGGCGTGAGCTGCGTCAAGCCGAAGGCGGCGCTGTACATGTTCCCGCGCCTGGATCCGTCGGTGTACCCGATCGACGACGATCAGACCTTCATTCGCCAACTGCTGGAGGAAGAGCGCGTGCTGCTGGTGCAGGGCACGGGCTTCAACTGGCATTCGCCGGACCACTTCC
The DNA here is from genome assembly GCF_018243235.1 of Ralstonia nicotianae. NCBI lineage: Bacteria > Pseudomonadati > Pseudomonadota > Betaproteobacteria > Burkholderiales > Burkholderiaceae > Ralstonia > Ralstonia nicotianae. The sequence continues at coordinate 2,174,290 of NZ_CP046674.1, read as the reverse complement.
GCATCGTCTTCCTGCCGCACGAGGACGACCTGCGCGAGGCCATCGGCCGAATTGCGCGCTTCCTGGAGCGGTACCGTCAGCGTCACGGTACTGGCATCCGGGCCGCCTGAACTCGGTCATCCGCCAGATCCGTCGTTGCGGGGCAGACCGAAGTGTCTGCCCTGTCCGTTTTTTGCCTTTCCGCTTTTACAACACGTCTCATGAAACCCATCAAGATCGGCCTGCTCGGGCTCGGTACCGTCGGTGGCGGTACGCTCAAGGTTCTGCAACGGAACCAGGAAGAAATCCGGCGCCGCGCCGGGCGCGGCATCGAGGTCGCCCTGATTGCGGTGCGCAACGTCGAGCGCGCCCGCGCCATCGTGCAGGAAACCGGCGCGAGCGTGCCGGTGGTGGACGACCCGGTTGCGGTGGTGGATTCGCCCGAGATCGACATCGTGGTGGAGCTGATCGGCGGCTATGACCTGACGCGCGAGCTGGTGCTGCGCGCCATCGCCAACGGCAAGCACGTGGTCACGGCCAACAAGGCGTTGCTGGCGGTGCACGGCAACGAGATCTTCAAGGCCGCCCAGGACAAGGGCGTGATGGTGGCGTTCGAGGCTGCGGTGGCCGGCGGCATCCCCATCATCAAGGCGCTGCGCGAGGGGCTGACGGGTAACCGCATCGAGTGGATCGCCGGCATCATCAACGGCACCACCAACTTCATCCTGTCGGAGATGCGCGACAAGGGCCTGGACTTCGGCACGGTGCTCGCGGAGGCCCAGCGCCTGGGCTATGCCGAGGCCGATCCGACCTTCGACATCGAGGGCTTCGATGCCGCCCACAAGCTCACGCTGATGAGCGCCATCGCCTTCGGCGTGCCGGTGCAGTTCGAGCGCGCCTATGTGGAGGGCATCACCAAGCTGGAGGCGGTCGATATCCGCTACGCGGAGGAGCTCGGCTACCGCATCAAGCTGCTCGGCCTGACGCGCCGCGCCGAGGCGGGCATCGAGCTGCGCGTGCACCCGACGCTGGTGCCGGCCACGCGCCTGATCGCCAACGTGGAAGGTGCGATGAACGCCGTGGTGGTGCAGGGCGATGCCGTCGGCCCGACGCTGTACTACGGCAAGGGTGCCGGCGCCGAGCCGACCGCTTCGGCCGTGGTGGCCGATCTGGTGGACGTGACGCGCCTGCACACCGCCGATCCGGAGCACCGCGTGCCGCACCTGGCGTTCCAGCCGGATGCGCTGTCCAACACGCCGCTGCTGCCGATCGAAGAAGTGCGCTCGGCCTACTACCTGCGCATGCGCGTGGCCGACGAGACCGGTGTGCTGGCCGACATCACCCGCATCCTGGCCGAGTCCGGCATCTCGATCGACGCGATGCTGCAGAAGGAATCGCGCGAGGGCGAGCCGCAGACCGACATCATCATGCTGTCGCACGTGGTGGTGGAGAAGCAGGTCAATGCCGCCATCGCCGCCATCGAGGCGCTGCCGACCGTGCTGTCCAAGGTCACGCGCCTGCGCATGGAAGAATTGAACTGACGCGCCCGACGTTTTCGAGATCGCCATGAGCATGCAATACCGTTCCACGCGCGGCCACGCCGAGCCGCAGAGCTTCTCCCGCATCCTGCTGGGCGGCCTGGCGCCGGACGGCGGCCTGTACCTGCCCGAGCAGTACCCGCAAGTCAGCGTCGAAGAGCTGACGCGTTGGCGCGACCTGCCGTATGCGGACCTCGCCTTCGAGATCCTGCGCAAGTTCGCCACCGACATCCCCGAGGATGACCTGCGCGCGCTGACCCGCCGCACCTACACGCCCGAGGTCTACTGCAACGCGCGCAACGGCGACAACACCGCCGACATCACGCCGCTGCACCGCCTGGGCGAGGAGGCCGGCACGTCGCTGTCGCTGCTGTGCCTGTCGAACGGCCCGACGCTGGCCTTCAAGGACATGGCGATGCAGCTGCTGGGCAACCTGTTCGAATACGCGCTCGACCGCGAGCACGCCGAGCTGAACATCCTGGGCGCGACCTCCGGCGACACCGGCAGCGCGGCCGAATACGCCATGCGCGGCAAGCGCGGCGTGCGCGTGTTCATGCTGAGCCCGCACCGCAAGATGAGCGCGTTCCAGACCGCGCAGATGTTCAGCCTGCAGGACAAGAACATCTTCAACATCGCCATCGAAGGCGTGTTCGATGACGCTCAGGACATCGTCAAGGCGGTGTCGAATGATCTGGAATACAAGGCCCGCCAGAAGATCGGCACGGTCAACTCGATCAACTGGGCGCGTGTCGTCGCCCAAGTCGTCTACTACTTCAAGGGCTACCTGCTGGCGGCTCCGAAGATCGGCGACAAGGTGTCGTTCTGCGTGCCGTCGGGCAACTTCGGCAACGTCTGCGCCGGTCACATTGCGCGCATGATGGGCCTGCCGATCGACAAGCTCGTCGTTGCCACCAACGAGAACGACGTGCTCGACGAGTTCTTCCGCACCGGTACTTACCGCGTGCGTTCGGCCGCGCAGACGTACCACACGTCCAGCCCGAGCATGGATATCAGCAAGGCCTCGAACTTCGAGCGCTTCGTGTTCGACCTGCTGGGCCGCGATCCGGCGCGCCTCGCGCAGCTGTTCCGCGACGTGGACGAGAAAGGCGGTTTCTCGATGACGGGCAAGCCGGAGTTCGACCGCATCGCCGAGTTCGGTTTCGTCTCGGGCCGCAGCACGCACGAAGATCGCGTCAACACGATCCGCGATGTGTTCGCCCGCTACGGCACGATGGTCGACACCCACACCGCCGACGGCGTGAAAGTGGCGCGCGAAAACCTGGTGCCCGGTGTGCCGATGGTGGTGCTGGAGACGGCGCTGCCGGCCAAGTTTGGTGACACCATCCGCGAAGCGCTGGACCGCGAGCCGGAGCGTCCGGCCGGTTACGCTGACATCGAATCGCTGCCGCAGCGCTTCGAAGTCATGCCTGCCGATGCCGATCGCATCAAGGGCTACATCGCCCAGCACACCGGTCTGTAAAAGTCATGGCAGTCGTGCCGGATGATGTGGCCGAGGCAGCGTTCGCAAGCTGCCTGCACGACATCCGCGCCTGCCGTCTGTGCGAAGGCGCGCTGCCGCACGAGCCGCGCCCGGTGGTCTTGGCGGACCGCCGCGCCCGCGTGCTGATCGTCGGGCAGGCGCCCGGGCGCATCGTCCACGAGACCGGCATTCCCTGGAACGACCGCTCGGGCGATCGCCTGCGCGAGTGGCTGCGGATCGGCTACGACGCGTTCTACGCCGACCGGCGCATCGCCGTGGTGCCGATGGGCTTCTGCTTTCCCGGTACGGGGCCCAACGGCGATCTGCCGCCGCGGCCGGCGTGCGCGCCGCAATGGCACCGGCCGCTGCTGACGGCGATGCCGGACCTGAAGCTGGCGCTGCTGGTCGGCGGCTACGCGCAGCGCTACTACCTCGACGTGCCGCGCGGCATGCCGCTGACCGAGGTGGTCCGCCGCGGCCCGGTGCGGGACGCCGAGGGGCGCGTGCTGTTTCCGCTGCCGCATCCGAGCCCGCGCAACCTGGCCTGGTTCAAGCACAACCCGTGGTTCGACGCGCAGATCGTGCCGCAGCTGCGCGCGGCGCTGGCTGCCGCATTCGCCTGATCGATCGGACGGCGCCGATGCCTGGCGCTGTAGCAGAACCGATACAATCAGAGTCTCTCTCCTGATTCTGTTTTTCCGCATGTCCGCCAACGATGCTCCCGCCGTCAAACCGTCCCTGCTGACGCTCGAGGCGGCGCTGTCGCAGCTGCTCGCCGCCGCGCGGGGCCTGACCGAGACCGAAACGGTGCCGACGCTGCACGCCAACGGCCGCGTGCTGGCCCAGGCCGTGCGCAGCGGCCTGAACGTGCCGCCGGCCGACAACACGCAGATGGATGGCTACGCCGTGCGCGCGGCCGATATCACCGCGCCGGGCGCGCGCCTGAAGGTGGCGCAGCGCATTCCCGCCGGCCAGGTCGGCCGGCCGCTCCAGGCCGGCGAGGCGGCGCGCATCTTCACCGGCGCGCTGATCCCGCCGGGCGCCGATGCGGTGGTCATGCAGGAGCAGTGCAAGGCCGATCCCGACACCGGCACCGTCGTCATCGACCACGTGCCGGAGGCGGGTGAATGGATTCGCCGCGCCGGCGAGGACATCACCGCTGGCGCCGAGATTCTCCCGCGCGGCACGCGCCTGGGGGCGCAGCAGCTCGGGCTGGCGGCGTCGGTCGGCTGCGCGGGCCTGCAGGTGGTGCGCCGTCCGCGCGTGGCGGTGTTCTTTACCGGCGATGAGCTTGCCATGCCGGGGGAGCCGCTCAAGCCGGGCGCCATCTACAACTCCAACCGCTTCACGCTGCGCGCGCTGCTGGAAAACCTCGGCTGCGAGATCACCGATTTCGGCATCGTGCCCGATACGCTGCAGGCCACGCGCGACACCCTGCGCGAGGCCGCCGAGGCGCACGACCTCATCATCACGTCGGGCGGCGTGTCGGTGGGCGAGGAAGACCACATCAAGCCGGCGGTGGAGGCCGAGGGGCGCCTGAACCTGTGGCAGATCGCCATCAAGCCGGGCAAGCCGCTGGCCTTCGGCGAGGTGCGCAGGCCACAGGGCATGGCGGGCGGGCCGGCGGCCTTCTTCATCGGCCTGCCGGGCAACCCGGTCTCGAGCTTCGTCACCTTCCTGCTGTTCGTGCGGCCGTTCATCCTGCGCTTGCTGGGTGTGGACGACGTGACGCCGAAGCGCATCCCGATGCGGGCCGATTTCGCGCTGCCCAAGGGCGATCGCCGCAACGAGTTCCTGCGCGCCCGCATCAATGCCGGCGGCGGGCTGGACCTGTTCCCGAACCAGAGCTCGGGCGTGCTGACTTCCACCGTCTGGGGCGACGGGCTGATCGACAATCCGCCCAACCAGCCGATCGCGGCGGGCGACACGGTGGCCTTCCTGCCGTTCGCGGGCCTGGTGTAATGAGATGAGTGAGATGGACATGCAGATCGAATTGCGTTTTTTCGCCAGCGTGCGCGAGCAACTGGGCACCTCGCACGAGGCGGCCGCCGTGCCGGACACGGTGCGCACCGTCGGCGAGCTGCGCCGCTGGCTGGCCGCGCGTGGGCCGGCGTGGGGCGAGACCCTGGCCGAGGGCCGCGCGCTGCGCATGGCGCTGGACCACGATGTGGTCACCGCCGATGCGCCGCTGCGCGAGGGCTGCGAGGTCGCGTTCTTTCCGCCGGTGACGGGCGGCTGAGGGGAGGCGCGCATGCCCACGATACGTGTACAGGAAGCGGATTTCGACCTGGGCGCCGAGATCGCCGCGCTGCGCGCGGGCCGGCCGCAGATCGGCGCGGTGGCGAGCTTCATCGGTACGGTGCGCGACATCAACGACGGCAGCGGCGTGTCCGAGATGGAGCTGGAGCACTATCCGGGCATGACGGAGAAGGCGCTGGCCAATATCGTCGACGCGGCGATGCAGCGCTGGGACCTGATCGATGCGCTGGTCATCCACCGGGTCGGCAAGCTCCGGCCCGAAGACCAGATCGTGCTGGTGGCGGTGGCGTCCGGCCATCGCGGCGAGGCCTTTGCCGCCTGCGAATTCATCATGGACTACCTCAAGAGCGAGGCCCCGTTCTGGAAGAAGGAGCAGACGGCGCAGGGTGCCCGCTGGGTCGACGCGCGCGTGACCGATGAACGGGCGCTGGCGCGCTGGGGCATCGTCACGGACAACGCCTCGGCTGCCACCGCCCAGGCAGCCTCCGCCAACGACCAGAACCAGAAGGACCGCGACGCATGAGCGGGATGGGGTTCGTGGCCGTGGGCGTGGGTGCCGCGCTGGGTGCATGGCTGCGCTGGGCATTCGCGGTGCTGTGGAATGCGATCAACCCCGCCTTGCCGTATGGGACGCTGGCGGCCAATCTGCTGGGCGGCTATCTGATCGGCGTGGCGGTCGGCTTCTTCGACACGCACGCGAGCCTGCCGCCGGAATGGCGCCTGCTGGCGGTCACGGGGTTCCTCGGTGGCCTGACCACGTTTTCGACGTTCTCCAGCGAGGTGATGGCCAACATCCTGGCCGGCGACTACGCCATCGGCATGCTGCACGTCGCGGCGCACCTGGGCGGTTCGCTGTTCCTGACCATGCTGGGGCTGTGGACGGTGCGCACGCTCGGCTGAGCGCGGACCGGTTGCGTGGGCGCGATGTGGAATTGCGCTTGAAGGCCAGGCGTTCGATTCACATACTGGTTGTACCTGCGGCGGCGTAGGCCGCTGCATTGCAGGCGGTTGCCGCGGGTAGTGTGTGCCGTTCCCCATCGAACGAGGAGGAGACGCAATGAACACCACCCGAGACGCGAACCGTTTGCGTCAGCGCGCATCGTTGAGCGGGCTGGCGCTGGCCGGCAGCCTTGGCCTCGCGGGCTGCGGCGTGCTGGGCCTGGCCGGCTGCGGCGGCGACAACAACAGCAGCACGTCCGGCAACGTGAAACCGTCGTTCGTCGGCACCGTCACGGTGACCCGCCATGACGGCGCCAACGACGATCTGCTGACCGCCGGGCTGGGCGCGGCCGGGCTGGCTTCCGCTTCGGCGCCGTCGGTCGCCACGCCGACCGCGCCCACCGCGGCCGAGCTGCGCCGCCTGGACATCTACGCCAGCTACCGGGCGCTGGTCGATACCGCGGCCAACGGCGGCTACGGCACGCTGTACGGCCCCAGCGTCGATGTGAACGGCAACGCCACCTCGGGCAGCGGCATGGTGCCGGGCGTGGAGTACATCGCGTATTCCGACGACGGCACCGGCCAGCAGAACGTGGTGTTGCTGGTGCAGATTCCCGACGCGTTCGACCCCGCGAATCCCTGCATCATCACGGCGACTTCGTCGGGCTCGCGCGGCATCTACGGCGCCATCTCCACCGGCGAGTGGGGGCTCAAGCACAAGTGCGCCGTCGCCTATACCGACAAGGGCACCGGGGCCGGCCCGCACGATCTCGCCACCGACACGGTGCCGCTGCAGGACGGCACGCGCACCACGCGCCTGGCCGCCGGCCGCACGGCGCAGTTTGCCGCGCCGCTCACCAACAGCCAGCTGGCCGCGTTCAATGCGGCCACGCCCAACCGGCTGGCATTCAAGCACGCGCATTCGCAGCGCAACCCCGAGAAGGACTGGGGCCTGTTCACGCTGCAGGCCGTGCAGTTCGCCTTCTGGGCCATCAACGACAAGCTGGGCGCTGCCGGCATGCCCGCCGGCAGCCCGTTGCCGGTGCGGCGCGACAACACCATCGTGATCGCGTCGAGCATCTCCAACGGCGGCGGCGCGGCCATCGCGGCGGCGGAGCAGGATACGGCGGGCTGGATCGACGGCGTGGCCGTGGGCGAGCCCGGGCTGAACCTGCCGCCGTCGGCCAACGTGCAGGTGGTGCGCGGCGGCGTGACGCTGCCGGTGAGCGGCAAGCCGCTGTTCGACTACGTGAGCTATGCCAATCTGTTCCGGCTTTGCGCCGCCTCGTCGTCGGGCGTGTCGGCTGCGCCCACGCAAGCGTTCTTTGCCGGCGCGGTCGGCTGGCCGGCCAGTGTCCAGGCCAACCGCTGCGCCGCGCTGCGCGCCAATGGCCTGCTGTCGTCGGCCACGGCAGCCGCGCAAGCCGACGAGGCGCTGCAGAAGCTGCACGCCTTTGGCTGGGAGCCGGAGTCGGATCTGGTGCATGCGTCCATGTCGTATTTCGAGATCGATCCGTCGGTGGCCGTCACCTTCGGCAATGCGCTGGCGCGCGCCAGCGTGCTCGACAACCTGTGCAACTTCAGCTTCGCCGCGGTGGACAGCGCGTTCCATCCGACCGCGGTGAATGCCACCTCGCTGGCGCAGATGGCGGCGCTCGGCAACGGCATTCCGCCGACGTCCGGCGTGCAGCTGATCAACAACCTGGCGCAGGGCGGCCCGACGCAGAGCAAGCAGTCGGTCGACGGGTCGGGCGCGCTGGCGGCCAATCTCGATGGCGCGCTGTGCCTGCGCAACCTGCTGACCGGCGGTGATGCCGCCTCGCTGGCCTTGCAGGCCGGCATCGCGCAGACGCTGCGCACGGGCAACCTGCACGGCAAGCCGGCGCTGATCGTGCAGGGCCGCAACGATGCGCTGCTGCCGGTCAATCACGGTGCGCGGCCCTATCTGGGGCTCAATGCCCAGACGGACGGCAGCAGCCGGCTGTCGTACATCGAAGTGATGAATGCGCAGCATTTCGATGGCTTTATTGATCTGGTGCCGGGCTACGACACGCTGTTCGTGCCGCTGGTGCTCTATGAGCAACGCGCGCTCGATGCGGTGTTCGCCAACCTGAAGAACGGCACGCCGCTGCCGCCGTCGCAGGTGGTGCGCACCACGCCGCGGGGCGGCACGGCGGGGGCCGCGCCGGCCATCACGGCGGCCAACGTGCCGAATTTCACGATGACGCCGGCGGCGGGCGATCGCATCGGTGTGAGCGTGTCGGGCGGCGTGGCGACGGTGTCGGTGCCGAACTGACCGGATCTGAGGCCGGGCCGGGGCGGCGGGTGGGCGCGGATGCCGCCTGCCGCTTGATCCGACACAAAACGCCATCAAAAGCGGCCCGCCCCGGCTTGAAATGCCACCGACGCTCCCTATCTTTCGGAACAGTGAACGATTTTCCGCAAGGGGTTTTTTCATGCGTTTGGACAAACTGACCACCCGCTTCCAGGAAGCGTTGGCCGACGCGCAAAGCCTGGCGTTGGGCAACGACAATCCGTATATCGAACCGCTCCATCTGCTGCTGGCGATGCTGCGCCAGCCCGACGGGGCCACCAAGAACCTGCTGGCGCGCGCGGGCGTCAACGCCAAGGGGCTCGAGATCGCGCTCGACAACGCGATCAAGCGCCTGCCGCAAGTGCAGGGCGGCGAACAGGTGCAGGTCGGCCGGGACCTGGGCAGCCTGCTGCAGGCCACGGAGAAAGAGGGCATCAAGCGCGGTGACCAGTTCATCGCGAGCGAGCTGTTCCTGCTGGCCGTGGCCGACGACAAGGGCGAGGCCGGCCGCGTCGCGCGCGAGCACGGGCTGGCGCGCCGTGCGCTGGAGGCGGCCATCGATGCCGTGCGCGGCGGCCAGACCGTCGGCAGCGCCGAGGCCGAGAGCCAGCGCGAGGCGCTCAAGAAGTACACCATCGACCTGACCGAGCAGGCGCGCATCGGCAAGCTCGACCCGGTCATCGGCCGCGACGACGAGATCCGCCGCGCAATCCAGATCCTGCAGCGCCGCACCAAGAACAACCCGGTGCTGATCGGCGAGCCGGGCGTGGGCAAGACCGCCATCGTCGAGGGCCTGGCGCAGCGCATCATCAACGGCGAGGTGCCCGAGAGCCTGAAGAACAAGCGCGTGCTGGTGCTCGACATGGCGGGCCTGCTGGCCGGCGCCAAGTACCGCGGCGAGTTCGAGGAGCGCCTGAAGGCCGTGCTCAACGATATCGCCAAGGAAGAGGGCCAGACCATCCTCTTCATCGACGAGATCCACACCATGGTGGGCGCGGGCAAGGCCGAGGGCGCGATCGATGCCGGCAACATGCTCAAGCCGGCGCTGGCGCGCGGCGAGCTGCACTGCATCGGCGCGACCACGCTGGATGAGTACCGCAAGTACATCGAAAAGGATGCCGCGCTGGAGCGCCGCTTCCAGAAGGTGCTGGTCGACGAGCCGAGCGTGGAGGCGACCATCGCCATCCTGCGCGGCCTGCAGGAGAAATACGAGCTGCACCACGGCGTGGAGATCACCGACCCGGCGATCGTGGCGGCGGCCGAGCTGAGCCATCGCTACATCACCGACCGCTTCCTGCCCGACAAGGCCATCGACCTGATCGACGAGGCGGCCGCGCGCATCAAGATGGAAATCGACTCGAAACCCGAGGCGATGGACAAGCTCGACCGCCGGCTGATCCAGCTGAAGATCGAGCGCGAGGCGGTGAAGAAGGAAACCGACGAGGCGTCGCAGAAGCGGCTGGAGTTGATCGAGCAGGAAATCGAGCGGCTGCAGAAGGAGTACGCCGACCTCGAAGAGATCTGGAAGGCCGAGAAGGGCGCGGCGCAGGGCGCGGCGGCGGTGAAGGAAGAGATCGACCGGGTCAAGCTGGAGATCGCCCGGCTGCAGCGCGAGGGCAAGCTCGACAAGGTGGCCGAGCTGCAGTACGGCAGGCTGCCCGAGCTGGAAGGCAAGCTGAAGGCCGCCACCGCGGCGGAAGCCAGCGGCCAGAGGCCGCCCAACAAGCTGCTGCGCACGCAGGTGGGCGCCGAAGAGATTGCCGAGGTGGTCAGCCGCGCCACGGGCATCCCCGTGTCGAAGATGATGCAGGGCGAGCGCGACAAGCTGCTGCGCATGGAAGACCGCCTGCACGAGCGCGTGGTCGGCCAGGACGAGGCGGTGCGGCTGGTGTCGGACGCCATCCGGCGCTCGCGCGCGGGCATCGCGGACGAGAACAAGCCTTACGGCTCGTTCCTGTTCCTGGGCCCGACGGGCGTGGGCAAGACCGAGCTGTGCAAAGCGCTGGCCGGCTTCCTGTTCGACTCGGAGGAGCACCTGATCCGCATCGACATGAGCGAGTTCATGGAGAAGCATTCGGTGAGCCGCCTGATCGGCGCGCCGCCGGGCTACGTCGGCTACGAGGAGGGCGGCTACCTGACCGAGGCCGTGCGCCGCAAGCCGTACAGCGTGGTGCTGCTGGACGAGGTCGAGAAGGCGCATCCGGATGTGTTCAACATCTTGCTGCAGGTGCTGGACGACGGCCGTCTGACCGACGGCCAGGGCCGCACGGTGGACTTCAAGAACACGGTGATCGTGATGACGTCCAACCTGGGCTCGCAGCTGATCCAGCAGATGGCGTCCGAGTCGCCCGATGTGATCAAGGGTGCGGTGTGGCAGGAGGTGAAGACGCATTTCCGGCCCGAGTTCCTGAACCGCATCGACGAGGTGGTGGTGTTCCACGCGCTCGACCAGGGCCACATCGAGTCGATCGCGCGCATCCAGCTGCAGCGGCTGGCGGCCCGCCTGGCGCACATGGACCTGACGCTGGAGATCAGCGACCCGGCGGTCGCCAAGCTGGCCTCGGCGGGGTACGACCCGGTGTTCGGCGCGCGGCCGCTCAAGCGCGCGATCCAGCAGCAGATCGAGAACCCGGTCGCGCGGATGATCCTGGAAGGCCGGTTCACGCCGAAGGACGTGGTGCCGGTGGATTACCACGACGGCCACTTCACCTTCGATCGTGTCGTGCACTGAGCCGCGACGCCTCCTTGAACAGCCCGGCAGCCGCCGGGCTTTTTCTTTGCGGCGATGAGCACTACAGCCGTCATGGTTCGTCTATGACATTGCGAACGCCTGGGAAGCTGTTCAAGCGTTCTGAGCCAAGACAGCGGGCGCGGGCTTGCCTGCGATGTCGCACCGCTCCTGTGTACCGTCGAGCCCATATTCGCGCGGAAACGTGCGCAGTGAACTTTCGACGACCGTGACGGCGCCATCGATCAGGGCACAGCGGCCGGAGCCCGGCAGGGTCTCGCACAGGCTCTTGAGCGCGGTGACGTCGCGGCGGCTGGCGGCGCCGGTGTCGATCCGGTGCAGCAGCCGTGCCATCTGGAACGTCCCGCATTTGCATGGCGGGCACTGGCCGCACGATTCGACGGCGAAGAATTCGACATAGCGTGCGACTTCGCGCACGATGCTCGTCCCCTCGCCGATCACGATCATCGCGCCGGTGCCCAGATTCGAGCCGCGCGCGCGGACCGAGGCGAAGTCGAGCGCCACGTCGAGGTCCGCCGCGGTCAGCAGCGTGTTGGACGGCCCTCCGGTGAACACGGCCTTGAATGCCTTGCCGCCCAGCATCCCGCCGCCATGCGCGAACACGAGCTCGCGCAGTGAAGTCCCCATCGGCAGTTCGTAGAGGCCGGGCCGCAGCACGTCGCCGGAGAGCGAGTAGAGCTTCGTCCCGCACGCCTCACCGATGCCGAGTGCACGGTACGCTGCGGGCCCTTCGCGCAGGATATGCGGGACGTGCGCGATGGTCTCGGCGTTGTTGATGAGCGTCGGCGCACCGCCGATGCCGGATTCGGTGGGGTGCGGCGGCTTGCGGTGCGGGAACGGGAAACGTCCTTCGAGCGATGACACGATCGCCGTTGCCTCGCCGCCGATGTAGCGGCCCGAACTGCGTGCGACCGCAAGTGCCACCGGGTGCCCGAGCGTTGCCGCCAGGCGTTCGACGAGCGGGCTCGCGCGCCATTGGCCGATGGCTTCCTCCAGTGCGGCAAGCCCATCCGCGATGCGGGGGTTCACGTAGAACACGACATGCGTCGCGCGGATCGCAAGTGCGGCGATCAGTGCGCCCTCGACCACCTGGTGCGGCGTGCGCGCGAGCAGCAGGCCGTCCTTGAAGGTGCCGGGCTCATCCTCGTTGCCGTTGACGACGACGTATTTCACGCCGGCGGTCTGGGCCGCCGCCGCACGCCATTTGCGGTGTGTCGGAAAGCCCGCGCCGCCCATGCCGGCGAGGCCGGCGGATTCGATCGTGTCGATGATCGACGCCGGATTCGCGAGTGCGATCTCAAGGCCCGCACCGCCGCCGGCGGCGATCCATCGGTCGTAGTCAGCGCCGACGTTGAAGGCGGGATGCAGAAGTCGCTGGTTCAGCCGTTCCATGATGGCATCCTGTGTGTGGTTGGGCGGCGCTCAGCCGGCGGCGCCCGGAGTGGCTGCGGCACGCATGTGCCGGCGCAGCTCGAAATTGCCGTACTCGGGGTAAAGTAGCGGCGCCCGCATCGACGGCGCTCTGTCGGCCCCGGCGAGCGCGCGGCGAAAGCGGCTCAGGTGGCCGAGCCCCGCGCTGCCCGCGCGCTCGCTGTGCCGCACCGCATGCGCGGCCGCGTGCCGGCCGGCGCGTCTGCCGAACGCGATGATGTCGAGGAGCGCGTTGCCCATCAGCCGGTTGCGGCCGTGAATGCCGCCGGTGACTTCGCCGGCAGCGTAGAGGCCCGGCACGCCGGTCAGGCCGTCCGGCGAGATGACGACGCCGCCGTTCTGGTAGTGGAGTGTCGGATAGACGAGGAGCGGCTCCCGTGCCGGATCGATTCCGCACGTCTTCGCGAGATGCGCGAGCGACAACAGATGGGTGCGCAGCAAGTCCGGCTGCCGCGCGAGCAGATCGGGCGTGTCCAGGAACACGCCGATCACGCCGTCGCGGCCAATGCCGCGGCCGTTTTCGCATTCGCGCAGGATCGCGGCCGCGACGACGTCGCGCGGTGCCAGTTCGTCGACGAAACGTTCGCCGAGCCCGTTGACCAGCCGCGCACCGAGCGAGCGGGCGGCTTCGGACACGAGCCCGCCCGCGAGGTGCCGCGGCCACGCGATACCGGTCGGGTGATACTGGAAGCTGTCGACGTCGGTGAGTCGCGCGCCTGCGCGATACGCGATGACAAGCCCGTCCGCCGTCGCGCCGTAGTGGTTCGACGTCGCGAAGCCTTCGAGGTGCAGCCGGCCCGCGCCGCCCGTCGCGAGCACGACGGCACGCGCGAGTACCGGCCGCAGCCGCCCCTGCTCGACCTCGTACAACACCGCCCCCGCGCAAGCGCCGTTGTCGTCGGTCAGCAACTCGACGGCGGGCGCGCGGTTGAGCACGGCAATCCGCCGATCCAGCTCGACCGTCTCGCGCAGCACACGCATGATTTCCAGCCCGGTGAAGTCGCGATGCGACAGGATGCGCGGCGTGCGTGTGCCGCCCGCGCGCTTGCGCGCCAGGCGCGTGCCGCTGTCGTCGAGATCGAACGCGGCGCCGAGCCCGATCAGCCAGCGGATCGCCTCGGGTCCGTCCGAGGTGAGCCGCGCGACGAGGTCGGGGCGGCCCGCGCCATGGCCGGCCCGCAGCGTGTCGTTGTAATGCTGCCCGATGCTGTCGTCGCTGCCGACCGCAGCCTGGATACCACCCTCGGCCATGACGGTGTTGCTGTCGCCGATGCGCAACTTGGCCGCGAGCATCACGTCCGCGCCGGCGGCCGCGGCTTCGATCGCAGCCGCTGCGCCGGCGCCGCCTCCCCCGATCACAAGCACGTCGGTGTGAGTGACCGGCAGGCCCGCGAGATCGACCTCGTCGATCAGCGCATCGGCTTCGAGCAGCCGCGCGAGCGCCGGATGGCAGGGCTCACCCGCGTTCGGGCCGACAGCAAGCGTGGTGCGTGCGCCGGCCCGATGGTCGGGGTGGCACGCGGCGAGCAGGGCTTGGGTATCCTCGCCGTGTTCGCGCAGGGCAACGTCGGCACCCGGGCGCAGCCGGCCGCATGCGGTGTCGTAATCGATCCGATGTTTCATCGTCCTTGCTCCTTCGATGGTGAACCGTCCGGGCTTTCGATTCCGGCAAGCCGCGCGATCAGGTCGACGGGCCGCAGGGAAAGCGCGGTATGGACACGGCGTGCCGCCAGGCCAAGGTGGTTCGGCCAGATGTGCTCGGGACAGGCGAGCGTGCAGAGGTTGCACATCACGCACGGGTCGAAGACGGCCGCCGCGCCGGGCAGGTCGCCCGCGACCGCAAGCGCGACGCCGCGCTGCACCTCGATGCCCTTCGGGCACGCGCGGTCGCAGCCGCCGCAGTGGCGGCAGGCGGCGGCCTGCGGGAACACTTGCATCAGCTCGCGATGCGCGCTCCAGCTGTCTGAGAACTGGCCGATGTCATAGCGGTGCGGCCGCTCCGGCGTGAAGTAGTCAATGAAGCTCACCTGCATCCCCGGCTCGACGCGTGTCTCGCATGCAAGCCGCGTGCGCACCTCGCGCTCGCCGTCGTGTCTCACCAGGCAGCGGCAGGCGCCGCAGACACCTTGCCCCATGCACCCCACGTTCGCGGTCAAGGCGTCGCAGCGCGCGGCGGCCTCGATAATCGAAAGCGTTGGCTCCACGTCGATGGTGCGGCCGTCGATCGTGACGGTGATGCGTTCCTCTTCTGTCATCGCGAATCCCTGTAGAAAAGCGCTTGCCCGAAGGCAGTCACGGGGAAATTGCAAGGGCCGTGCCATCGCACGCGCGCATCGCGCACGGTCGCCGGCCACCGGACGGAAAGCCTTGCCGGATGCGGCGAACACGCCTCCGGCCCCGATGGCCGCGCGATACCGCCGAGCCGTCTGCGTTCGGATTTCCGAATGCAGCCCTCGCCGCCGTGCAGGAAACCGAACACGGGCGCAGGCCTGGCCTGGTCCTTGAACGCACGCAAGAAATGTGGAGGAAAAGCATCGTGACGCGCGGCGTGCGGTTTGCTTGATCTCGAGCAAGTCGGTTGGGCAACCGATGGAGTAACGTCCGCAAGCCTGCTCTACGCGGGTGAAGAACGAGGCGAGATGGCGGCAATGAACGATGAAGACAGCGGCGACGCGCAAGTGGATGCGGGTGCCGTATGCCGCTACCGGGGGCGCTGTGCGGGGCCGTGCCAGCGCCTGGCAACCGACGTTGCCGATCCGGCCGAACTCGCCGATCTCGACTGCATCCGCTCGTTCCGGCAGCGCGACGTCATCGTCTATCTCGCGCTGACAGCCGTCGTCACCGTCCTGTGCTTCGTCGGGGCCTACCGCTATTTCTTCACGAAAGGCATGGGCGCCCTGGACGCAACGGCCGGCCGTGCGTTGTCGCTGTACTCACAGCGGCTCGAACGCGAGATCGACAAGTTCGGCATGCTGCCGCTGGCAATGTCGATGAACCGCGATGTGATCGACTATCTCGGCGGCGACCGCTCGCCCGCACGCGGCCAAGCGCTGACGCGCACGCTGCGCGCGCTCAACGACGGCACGGGTGCCCTGCAGACCTACGTGATCGACTCGACGAACCACGTGATCGCATCATCAAACGGCGGCGAACCTGGCACCTTCATCGGCCGCGATCTGTCGTACCGGCCGTACGTGCAGCAGGCAAAGGCCGGACGCGTCGAGGGCTATTACGCGGTCGGCACCACCGGCAACACGGCCGGCTATTACCTCGCGACCGCGGTCGAGAACAACGGGCGTCGGCTCGGCATCGTCGCGACCAAGATCGGACTCGACAGGCTTGAGCACTACTGGCTCGGCAGCATCGAGCGCCGGGTGGTCGTGCTCGACGAGAACGGCGTCGTCGTGCTGTCGTCGCGCCCCGAATGGAAAGGCCGCGTCACCCGCGCGTTGACCGATGCGCAACGGCAGCACCTGTACGACACGCAGCAGTACAACCGCGCGCCGCTGGCGACCCTCGTATGGCAAAGCATTGCGCCCGCGTTCGGCGAGAAGCGGTTCGTGCGGGTCGGGCTTGGCGACAGCACGCAAGACTACCTGGCGGTGTCGACTGTCGCGCCGGGCCTCGCGATGCAGCTCGTCGTGCTGGTCGATCCGACCGACGCGCGGCGTCTGGCGTTCGCGGAGGCGGGGCTGGTGGCGATCCTTGTCGCGCTCGTCGCGCTAGCGGCGCATATCGTCTACGAAAAACGGCTGACCGCGCAGGAACAACGGCTGTCGCGCGAAGCGCTGCACGTGGCGTACGAGCGGCTGAAGGAGCAGTTCGAGCGACGCAGCGAGCAGTTGCGCATCGCGAACGAATGGCTGCGGCGCGAGGTTGCCGAGCGGGTCGAATCCGAGGGCAAGCTGCGCAGCTATCAGGACGAGTTGATCCGCACCGAGAACCTTGCCGTGATCGGCCAGATGTCCGCGGGGCTCGCGCACGAGATCAACCAGCCGCTCGCGGCCATGGCGACGCTGTCGGAAAACGCCGCGCGCTTCCTGCAACGCGGCGACCACGACACCGCCGCGTTCAACCTTGGCCGCATCGGCGAGCTGGTCACGCGCATGAGTACCCTGACCGGGCGCTTGCGTTCGTTTGCGCGCCGCTCCGATGGCGAGATCGCCGTCGTGCCGCTCGCGGCGTCGATCGATAGCGCGCTCGCGCTGCTGCAGCACCGCTTGAAAAAGGAGGCGGTTGCGCTGCGCGTCGTTGCGCCGTCACGGCCGCTGCGAGCATTCTGCGAGACCGTGCGGCTTGAACAGGTGCTCGTGAACCTGCTGTCGAACGCGGTCGAAGCGACGGAGACGAGCGAGGTGCGCGAGATCGAGATCCGCTGGCGACGAGAGGGCGACAGCGCGGTCGTCGAGATTCTCGATACCGGCGTCGGCTTGTCCGACACCGTGCAGGCGAAGCTCTTCGAGCCGTTCTTCACGACGAAGAAGGCGAGCGGGCTCGGGCTCGGCCTTGCGATCTGCGCCGATATTGCCGTGGGCTTCGGTGGCAGCCTCACCGCGCAGAACCGGCCCGAGGGCGGCGCGCTGTTCCGCCTGACGCTCAGGGCCGAACAGGAAGAAAGAAGATGAACTGGAACGACGACGTCGAAGTGATGGTGATTGAGGACGAAGACGACGTCCGCCTCGGGTGCCTGCAGGCGCTGCAGCTCGAAGGGCTGCGCGCGGCCGGTTATGACAGCGTCGAGCGTGTGCCGCGCACGCTGCCGCGCGATGCACGCTATGTCGTCGTGTCCGACATTCGCTTGCCGGGCATGGATGGGATGGCATTCCTGCGCCAGTTGGTCGAACGCGACGCCGACCTGCCGGTGATCCTGATCACGGGCCATGGCGATGTGCAGACCGCCGTGCAGGCCATGCGCGGCGGTGCGTATGACTTCATCCAGAAGCCGTTTCAGTCGCATGAGCTCGTAGCGGTCGTCAAGCGTGCCCTTGAGAAGCGCACGCTTGCGCTCGAAGTGCGCCAGCTGCGCCACCAAGCCGTCGCGTGCGATGGGCTTGAGAGCCGCATCATCGGCCGGTCGCCGGCGGTCAGCGCGTTGCGCGAACTGGTCGAGGACCTCGCGCCGTTGCCGACCGACGCGCTGATCCACGGTGAGACCGGCACGGGCAAGGAGCTGATCGCGCGTTGCCTGCACGACCTGTCCGGGCGCAAGGGGCCGTTCGTCGCGCTGAACTGCGGCGGTTTGCCCGAGACGCTGTTCGACAGCGAAATCTTCGGTCACGAGGCCGGCTCCTTCTCCGGCGCGACGAAGCAGCGCATCG
The DNA here is from genome assembly GCF_018243235.1 of Ralstonia nicotianae. Lineage (NCBI taxonomy): Bacteria > Pseudomonadati > Pseudomonadota > Betaproteobacteria > Burkholderiales > Burkholderiaceae > Ralstonia > Ralstonia nicotianae. The sequence continues at coordinate 2,156,283 of NZ_CP046674.1, read as the reverse complement.
GCAAGATCGAGTATGCGCAGGGTGGCACGCTCTTTCTCGACGAGATCGAGAGCATGTCGATGCCGATGCAGGTCAAGCTGCTGCGCGTCCTGCAGGAGCGTGTGGTCGAGCGGCTCGGCTCGAACCGGCCGATTCCGGTCGACTTTCGTGTGATCGCCGCGACCAAGTCCGATCTGCTCGCGCTTGCCGACGAGGGCAAGTTCCGCGCGGACCTGCATTTCCGGTTGAACGTCGCGGTGCTCGAATTGCCCCCGTTGCGTGCACGGCAGGAGGATATCCCGCTGCTGTTCGATACATTCGTGAGACAGGCCGCGCAGCGGCTGGCGCGACCCGCGCCGCCCGTGCGCGAAGCGATGGTGCGCGAGCTGCTCGCGCACAAGTGGCCGGGCAACGTCCGCGAACTGCGCAACGAAGCCGAGCGCTATGTGCTCGGCCTGAAGCGCGGCGCGGACGCCGAGACCGGACCGATGCCGCTTGCCGACACGGTCGACGCGTTCGAGCGCTGCCTGATCCTCGAGGAGCTGCGCAGGCACCAGGGCAATCTGTCGCGCGCGGCCGAAGCGATGCTGATCCCGAAGACCACGCTGTTCGGCAAGATCCGTAAGCACGACATCCGCCATCAGGAATATTGAGGCACCCTTCGGCGCCTCGTACACCAGGGAAGACCGATATGAAGAGCGCATTGACCATCGCTGATCTGAAGGAGCAGGCGCGGCGCCGCGTGCCGAAGATGTTCTTCGACTACGCCGACAGCGGCTCATGGACCGAAGGGACGTATCGCGCGAACGAGGCCGATTTCAGCGCGATCAAGCTGCGTCAGCGCGTGCTGGTGGACATGAGCGGCCGCTCGCTCGATACGACGATGGCCGGGCAGGCGGTATCGATGCCGGTCGCGCTCGCGCCGACCGGCCTCACCGGCATGCAGCACGCGGACGGCGAGATTCTCGCCGCGCAGGCCGCCGAAGCGTTCGGTGTGCCGTTCTCGCTGTCGACGATGAGCATCTGCTCGATCGAGGACGTCGCGGCGCACACCACGCGGCCGTTCTGGTTCCAGCTCTATGTGATGCGGGATCGGAGCTTCATCGAGGCGCTGATCGAGCGTGCCAAGGCTGCGCGCTGCTCCGCGCTGATCGTCACGCTCGACCTGCAGATCATCGGCCAGCGCCACAAGGACGTGCGTAACCGACTGTCCGCGCCGCCGAAGATCACGCCGCTTCACCTGTGGCAGATGGCATGCCGCCCGCGCTGGTGCCTGAACATGGCGCGCACGAAGCGCCGCTCGTTCGGCAACATTGTCGGCCATGCCAAGAACGTGTCCGACCTGTCGTCGCTGTCGGTGTGGACGGCCGAGCAGTTCGATCCGCGGCTGTCGTGGAAAGACGTCGAGTGGATCAAGTCACGGTGGGGAGGCAAGCTGATCCTCAAGGGCATTCTCGACGAGGACGATGCGCGCGCGGCGGCGGCGAGCGGCGCCGACGCGCTCGTCGTGTCGAATCACGGCGGACGCCAGCTCGATGGCGCGCCGTCGTCGATCGAGGTCTTGCCGCGTATCGTCGATGCTGTCGGCGATCGTATCGAGCTGCATCTGGATAGCGGCATCCGCTCCGGGCAGGACGTCTTGAAGGCGGTCGCGCTCGGCGCTCGCGGCGTCTACATCGGTCGACCGTTTCTGTACGGGCTCGGCGCGGGCGGCCGGCGCGGCGTGACACGCGCGCTGGAGATCATCCGCAGCGAGCTCGACGTCACGATGGCGTTGACCGGCAAGCGGCTCATTACCGACGTCGATCGCTCGGTGCTCGTCGAGCGCGGCCCTGGCCGCTGACCCGATGTCGATGCGCGGCGCGCCGGGGCGCGCGCCGCGTTGCCGCCGCCGATTCACTGGTGTTCGGTACGGCGGTCTCCATTGACGATGTGCGTTGAGCCCTTGCGGCGACACATCATCCGCATGCCATTCGCGCCGCAGCCGCCACGCTGACTGCAACGCGCGCGTTCTCCACGGCTGCCATCTTCCGGGTTGATCGGACAACCCGAACCACGGTTCCCCCTTTTCAAGCCGCTCGCGCGACGCGTTGCCGCAGCCGCGCGCCGTGGCTCGCACGCGCCTGTGCCCCAGCCCGTTCGATACGCCGCACGGCATTCGGAGCCGATCTTCCGGAAACCGAACGAAGGCCGCGACGACATCCTTCGCATTCCGGGAATAGTGCTTTAAAAACAATGGCTTGGAGAGGCGCATGCAGATGGCATACCCCTTGCAATACAGGGTGCGGGAGCCCAGTGGGGCTTGTGTCGAACCCCTCGTCAAACATCAAGAGGATTTGCAAACATGGTTACCAGCCACGCTATCGAAAACAAGAAGCCTGCCGTTGCCCATCCCATCGCACCGCTGACCGGCGCAGCGCTGCTGCACGACCCGGCGCTCAACAAAGGGTCGGCCTTCACGCGCGAGGAGCGCTGCCGGCTCGGACTGGAAGGGCTGCTGCCGCATGCGGTCGAGCCGCTCGACCGCCAGGTCGAACGCGTGCTGTCGCATCTCGACGCGCTCAGCGACGATCTCGCGCGCTACGTCTACCTGATCGATCTCGAAGCGCGCAACGAGACGGTGTTCTACAGGACGATCATGTCGGACCCGCGGCGTTTCATCCCGATCCTCTACGATCCGACCGTGGCGGACGCATGCCTGGAGTTCGGCAACCTGTATCGCCGCGCGCGCGGGATGTACATTACCCGCGATATGAAAGGCCGGATCGCTGACGTGCTGCGCAACTGGCCGGAGCGCGATGTGCGCTTCATCTGCGTGTCGACCGGCGGCCGGATTCTCGGGCTCGGCGACATCGGCGCCAACGGGATGGGTATCCCGATCGGCAAGCTGCAGCTCTACACCGCATGCGCAGCCGTCCCGCCGTCGTGCCTGCTGCCGGTGCTCTTCGACATCGGTACCACGAACGAGCAGCTGCGCGCCGATCCGTTCTACATGGGCACGCGCGAGCAGCCGCTGCCGGAAGCCGAGCTCGACGCACTGACCGAAGAGTTCATCCAGGCCGTGCAGGAAGTCTTCCCGGACTGCTGCGTGCACTTCGAGGACTGGAAGGGCACCGACGCGATCCGCATGCTCGAGCGCTATCGCGACCGCATCCTCTGCTACAACGACGACATCCAGGGCACCGCGTCGGTCGTGCTCGCCGGGATCGCCGCCGCGATGAACCAGACGGGCGGCCGCCTCGCCGACCAGCGCATCCTGTTCCTCGGCGCGGGCTCGGCCGGCATCGGCATTGCGAAGCTGATCGGGGCGGAACTGCAGACCAAGGGCCTGTCGGCCGAACAGGCACGCGAGCGCATCCGGCTCTTCGACGTGAACGGTCTCATCGAGGCCTCGCGCGCCGACCTTACCGACGCGCAGAAGCCGTGGGCGCACACCGACAGGCCGACCAATCGCCTGCTCGACGTGATCGAGCACTTCAAGCCCACCATCCTGATCGGCGTGTCGACCAAGGGCGGCGCCTTCACACAGGACATCGTCGAGGCGATGGCCCGGCTCAACGAGCGGCCCGTCATCTTCGCGTTGTCGAACCCGACGACGAAGGCCGAATGCACGGCGGAACAGGCCTACACGTGGTCGCAGGGCCGCGCGCTGTTCGCCGCCGGTGTGCAGTTCCCCGAGTTCGAGATGGACGGCCACACGTACCGGCCCGGCCAGGCGAACAACTTCTACATCTACCCCGCGATCGGGCTGGCGACCTACGCATGCCGTCCGACACGGCTCAACGACGAGTGCTTCATCGTCGCCGCGCATGCGACGGCGGACCAGGTCGGCCCGTCGCTGCAGGCCAAGGGGATGCTGTTCCCGAGCCAGGAGCACATCCTGGAGACGGAGATCACGACGGCCAGCCGCATCGCCGAATACATGTTCGATGCCGGCCTTGCACAGGTGCCGCGCCCTCGTGAGATTCGCGCGTGGATCGAGAGCCTGCTCTATCGCCCGGCGTACTGAGTGAACGGTGGTGACGGGCCGCCGCCGCGTGCGCGGCCCCGTCACCCGCCTGCCCGAGGGCTGCCCGCGCATGCCTCGGACGGTCCACAAGAACGCGTCCGCGTCCGCCGTCGTCCGCACGTCGGCAAGGCGCCTGATGGAAGCGAGAACGACACGCCGGTTCAGGCGTGCCGATGTCCGCCATCCGGCATCGACCGCATCCCTTTCGCGCCTGGATGACGGGCTATGCAAGCGAAGCTAAACAAAAAGAGTCTTTCGCCATGGAATACTTTGTCCACACTCTCCGGAAGTATCCGGAGATCGCGCTGTTTCTCACGATCGGCGTTGGTTTCTGGATCGGAAATCTGAGGCTCGGGAAGTTCAATCTCGGCGTCGTCACCTCGACGCTGCTCGCCGGGCTTCTGATCGGCCAGATCGGCATCAAGCTGCCGGCCGCGCTGCAATCGACGTTCTTCGCGATGTTCCTGTTCTCCGTCGGCTATGCCGTCGGCCCGCAGTTCATCCGCGCCCTGCGCAGCGATGGGTTGCCGCAGGTGGTCTTCTCCATCCTCGTCTGCATCGTCGGCGTGGCCACCGCAATCGGGCTCGGCAAGCTGTTCGGCTACAACGCGGCGCTCACCTCCGGCCTGCTGTCGGGCGGTTACACGAACTCGACCGTGCTTGGCGTGGCGACCGACCTGATCCAGCAGTCCGGCCTGCCCGACGCCCAGTTGCAGAGCGCGCTCGCGCTGCTGCCGATCGCGTACGCGGTCACGTACCCGTTCGGCACGATCGGCTCAGCCTATCTGCTCGCGAACATCGCGCCCAAGGTGCTGCGCTTCGACCTCGCGAAGGAATGCGAACGATATGAGCGTGAGCACGGCGGTGGCACCGCGATCGGCCCGACCGCCTACCGCGAATACTCGGCACGCGCATTCCGGTTGTCCAATGTCGAACTGATCGGCAAAACCGTGCTCGAAGTCGAGACGCTCTTCAATCATGAGATCTTCGTCCGGCGCATGCGCGTGACCGAAGGCGAGGCGATCGTCGACTGCACGCGCGACACCGTGCTGACCGAAGGCGCCGTGCTCGCCGTTTCCGGCGGCCTGGCATCGCTGCTTGCGTACGAAGGCAAGTTCGGCCCCGAAGTGAAGGACGTCCCGCTGCTCGACTTCCCGACCGAATTGCTCGACCTGGTTGTGACGAACAAGCGCTACGCCGGCAAACCGCTGGGCGAGATCGTCGATTCGCTGTTCGGTGAACCCGGCCGCGGCGTCTTCCTGACGCAGGTCACGCGCTCCGACGTATCGTTGCCGATGCGGCGTGAGCTCAAGGTCCAGCGCGGCGACGTGCTGAAGATTCTCGGCGCGCGCCAGGACGTCGCGAAGATCGCGAAGGTGCTCGGTTACGCGGACCGCCCCGTCGAAGGTTCCGACATGGCGTTCATGGCGTTCGGCATCGTCGCCGGCAGCCTGGTCGGCGCGCTGACGATCCACCTCGGCGGCATCCCGTTGAGCCTGGGCACCGCCGTCGGCGCGATCGTCGCCGGGATCATCTGCGGCTACCTGCGCTCGACCATGCGCACCTTCGGCCATATCCCCGGGCCGGCGATCTGGGTGTTCAACAACGTCGGCCTGAACGGGTTCATTGCGTGCGTGGGGCTCAACGCTGCGCTCGGGTTCGTCGGCGGCATCCAGCACTACGGCCTGACACTCTTCCTCGCCGGCACGCTGGTGACAGCCGTACCGCTCATCTTCGGCATCGTGCTCGGCCGGTATGTGTTCCGGTTCCATCCCGGCATCCTGCTTGGCGTGTGCGCGGGAGCGCGCTCGACGACGGCCGCGCTCGGTTCGCTGCAGGAAGTGGCGAAATCCAACGTGCCCGTGATCGGGTATGCGACCGGCTATGCGGTGTCGCGGCTCGTGATGGCGCTGTTGACGATCGTCGTCGTCAAGGTGTTCTAGCGGCAACGTTGCAACCGTCGTCGTCCGGTTGACGACGAAGTCTGAGAAAGGCGGCGTGGCCTCGTGAGGCCCGTCGCCGTTCTTGCAAGCAGGATAGGCCACGTTTACGTAACAAGGGTTGCCGGGATCATGCCGTTCGGCGCCTTATGCAAAAACCAATGAACATTCACTGAAACCATTCGTTCCCCGTAGAAGGGGCGCTCGGTAGTCTTGCTGCTATCCGAACAACGTGGCATGGCCACGTACAACAGAGCAACGGGAGCCAGCAAGATGATTCGCAAGTTCGTATTCAACGCTATCGCGGCGGCCATCGTGGCGGGGGGCACCGTGGGCGCGCACGCCGCCACGACGCTGCTGAACGTGTCGTATGACCCGACGCGCGAGCTGTACAAGGAGATCAACGCCGAGTTCGCCAAGAAGTGGAAGGCCGAGACCGGTGAAGAGGTGACCCTGCGCGCCTCGCACGGCGGCTCGGGCAAGCAGGCCCGCTCGGTCATCGACGGCCTGGAGGCCGACGTGGTGACGCTGGCGCTTGGCTACGACGTCGACGCCATCGCCGAGAAGGGGCTGACGGGCAAGGACTGGCAGACGCGGCTGCCGCACAATGCTTCGCCGTACACCTCGACCATCGTGTTCCTGGTGCGCAAGGGCAACCCGAAGGGCATCAAGGACTGGAGCGACCTGGTCAAGCCGGGCATCGCCGTCATCACGCCCAATCCGAAGACCTCGGGCGGCGCCCGCTGGAACTACCTGGCCGCGTGGGCTTATGCGCTCAAGCAGCCGGGCGGCTCGGAAGCGACGGCCAAGGCGTTTGTGCAGAAGCTGTACAAGAACGTGCCGGTGCTGGATTCCGGCGCGCGCGGCGCCACCACGACCTTCACCGAGCGCGGCATCGGCGATGTGCTGATCGCGTGGGAAGACGAGGCGCTGCTGGCCACGCGCGTGGAGGGCAAGGACAAGTTCGATGTGGTGGTGCCGTCCGTCTCCATCCTGGCCGAGCCGCCGGTGGCGGTGGTCGACAAGGTGGCCGACAAGAGGGGCACGCGCAAGGCGGCCGAGGCTTACCTCAAGTTCCTGTATTCGCCGCAGGGGCAGGAGATCGGCGCGAAGCACTTCTACCGGCCGACCGACCCGGCCGTGGCCAGGAGGCACGAGAGCGAATTCCCGAAGGTGAAGCTGGTGACCATCGACGACACCTTCGGCGGCTGGCAGAAGGCGCAGAAGACGCACTTCGCCGATGGCGGCCAGTTCGACCAGCTCTATCAACCCGGCAGCAAGTAAGCTTCAGCCACGTCACCAGGCGGTCCGCATCATGCCCATCCTGACGATCTCCGGCAGCCCTTCGGCGCCATCGCGATCCGCGCGCCTGCTGGGCCATGTTCGCGCCCAGCTGGAACGCGCCGGCGAGTCGGCGGACCACCTGGACCTGCGCGCCTTGCCCGCCGATGCGCTGCTCGGCGCGCAGACCGCCCACCCCGCCATTGCCGAGGCGCTGGCGCGGGTGGCGGCGGCCGGTGTGGTGATCCTCGCCACGCCGGTCTATCAGGCGGCCTACAGCGGGCTGCTGAAGACCTTTCTCGATCTGCTGCCGCAGAGCGGGCTGCGCGACAAGGTCGTGCTGCCGATCGCCACCGGCGGCAGTCTCGCCCATACGCTGGCGATCGACTACGCGCTGCGGCCGGTGCTGTCGTCGCTGGCGGCGCGCGCGATCCTGCCGGGCATCTTTGCCGCCGATGCGCAGATCGGGGCCGCCGACGATGGGTTTGCGGTCGATCCGGCCCTGCAGCAGCGCCTGGACGACGGCATCGAGCGCGTGCATCAGGCGATCGCGCTGGCACGGCATCCGGCCGTGGCGCAGGTGATCGTCGCTAGCCGCAGCGCCGTGCGCTTGGTGTTTCAGGCGCACGCAAACGCGAACGGCCAGACCGCCGACGCGCAGCGAATGCGATGTCCGGCCTGAGGCAGTCCGCGGTGCGCTGAGCGCGCATCCGCTGCCGCGCGGCGTGTTCCGCTTGTCTGCCACGCCGCGCACCCACTGCGCGCGGACGATGCCGTTCGCCGCTGTCCGATTTTTCCCGATTGTGAGAAACGCATCATGACGATCGATATCCAACGCCGGCACTGGCTAGCCGCCACCGCGGCGGGGGCCTCGCTGGCGGCGCTCGGGCCCCTGGCGCGCGGGGCCGATGCGGCCACGTTGCCCAACATCGTGCCGCCCGCGCAGCTGCGCATCGGCTTCCAGAAGAGCGCCGTCAACCTGGTGATCGTCAAGGAAAGCCGCGCGCTGGAGCAGCGCTTTCCCGACACCCGGGTGCACTGGCTGGAGTTTCCCGCCGGGCCGCAGCAACTGGAGGCGCTGTCGGCCGGCAGCCTGGATGTCGCCATCACGGGGGATACGCCGCCGGTGTTCGCGCAGGCCGCCGGCCGCGACCTGCGCTACATCGGCGTCGAGCCGCCCAAGCCGGACAGCTCGGCGATCGTGGTGTCGCGGGGCTCGGCGCTCCAGGCGCTGGCCGACCTGAAGGGCAAGCGCGTGGCGCTGCAGAAAGGCTCGAGCGCGCATTTCCTGATCGTCAGCGGCCTGCGCAAGGGCGGGCTGACCTTTGCCGACATCCAGCCCGTCTACCTGACCCCCGCCGATGCGCGCGCCGCCTTCGAGCGCGGCAGTGTCGACGCCTGGGGCATCTGGGACCCGTACTACGCCGCCACCGAACTGGCGATCGGGCCGCGCGTGCTGGCCACCGGGCGCGGGCTGTCGTCCAACAACACGTTCTATTTCGCGCCGCGCGCCTTTGCCGAGCAGCACGGCGACACCATCGCCGCGCTGTTCGCCGAGCTCGCGCGCGCCGACCGCCTGGTGCAGCAGAACCGCAAGGAGGCCGCCCAGCGCATCGCCGAGTTCTCCGGGCTGTCGCTGGCGACGGTGCACCTGTTCCTGTCGCGCCGGCCGCCGTCGCCGGTGGGGCCGGTCACGCCCGAGGCGATTGCCGAGCAGCAGCGCGTGGCCGATGCCTTCCATGGCCTGGGGCTGATCCCGCGCCCGGTGCGGCCGGCCGACCTCGTCTGGCAGCCGACGCCCGCGCAGCTGGCCATCGCCCGCGCCTGATCCGATCCGATTCGAGGAGTTTCGTCATGCAAGTCTTCTGGTTCCTTCCCACGCACGGCGACAGCCGCTATCTCGGCACGGCCGAGGGCGCGCGCCAGGTCGATCAGGCCTATCTGCAGCAGGTGGCCGTGGCCGCCGATACGCTCGGCTACGAGGGCGTGCTGATCCCGACCGGCCGCTCGTGCGAAGACCCGTGGATCGTCGCCGCCAGCCTGATTCCGGCCACCCGGCGCCTGCGCTTCCTGGTGGCGGTGCGCCCCGGCCTGGTGGCGCCGACGCTGGCCGCGCGCATGGCGGCCACCTTCGACCGGCTCTCGCAGGGGCGGCTGCTGGTCAACCTCGTCACCGGGGGCGACCCGGGCGAGCTGGCCGGCGACGGGCTGTTCCTGGACCACGCGCAGCGCTACGAGGCCTCGGCCGAATTCATCCGCATCTGGCGCGAGACGCTGGCCGCCAGCCACGAGGGCGCGGCGCTGGACTACACCGGCCGGCACCTGAGCGTGAAGGGCGCCAGGGTGTTGTTTCCGCCGGTGCAGCGGCCGCATCCGCCGGTGTATTTCGGCGGCTCTTCCGAAGCGGCGCACGCGCTGGCCGCCGAGCAGGTCGATACCTACCTCACCTGGGGCGAGCCGCCTGCCGCCGTGGCCGAGAAAATCGCCGACGTGCGCAGGCGCGCCGCCCGCCACGGCCGCACGGTGCGCTTCGGCATCCGCCTGCACGTGATCGTGCGCGAGACGGAGGACGCAGCCTGGCAGGCCGCCGACACCCTCATCAGCAAGCTCGACGACGACACCGTCGCCCGCGCCCAGGCGGCCTTCCGCAAGATGGACTCGGCGGGCCAGCAGCGCATGGCCGCGCTGCACGCGAATGGCATCGGGCGCAGCCGCGCTGAACTGGAGATCAGCCCCAACCTGTGGGCCGGCGTGGGCCTGGTGCGCGGCGGGGCGGGCACGGCGCTGGTGGGCGATCCGCACACCGTGGCCGCGCGCATGCGGGAATACGCCGACCTCGGCATCGACACCTTCGTCCTGTCGGGCTATCCGCACCTGGAGGAGGCCTACCGCTTCGCCGAACTGGTGTTCCCGCTGCTGCCGCGCGCGGTGCGCGACACGTTGCCGGGCAACGTGCTGAACGGGCCGTTCGGTGAGGTGATCGCCACGGGCATCGTGCCCCGGGTGGCGGCGAGCTGAGGGGCAGGGCGATGGCATCGAAACCCAAGCATGTTCTGAAGGCCGCTCGCGAGCGCCTGACGCCGTGGCTCGTGCCGCTGGCGCTGCTGGCGGCGTGGCAGGCCGCGGCCCAATGGGGCTGGCTGTCGAACCGCATCCTGCCGGCGCCGCTGGACGTCGCGCGCTCGGCCATCGAGCTGGCGCGCTCGGGCGAGCTGTGGAAGCACGTGGCGGTCAGCACCTGGCGCGCGCTGCTGGGCTTTGCGATCGGCGGCTCGCTGGGGCTGGCGCTGGGGCTGCTGACCGGCACCTTCCGCACGGCCGAGACGCTGCTCGACACCACGCTGCAGATGATCCGCAACATCCCGGTGCTGGCGCTGATTCCGCTGGTGATCCTGTGGTTCGGCATCGATGAATCGGCCAAGCTGTTCCTGGTGTCGCTGGGCGTGTTCTTCCCGATCTACCTGAACACGTACCACGGCATCCGCGCGGTGGACCCGGCGCTGGTGGAGATGGCGCGCAGCTACGGCCTGTCGCGCGCGCGGCTGTACCGCGAGGTGATTCTGCCGGGGGCGCTGCCGCAGATCCTGGTGGGGGTGCGCTTCTCGCTGGGGCTGATGTGGGTGACGCTGATCGTCGCGGAGACCGTTTCCGCGCAGGCCGGCATCGGCTACATGACGATGAATGCGCGCGAGTTCCTGCAGACCGACGTGGTGCTGCTCGGCATCCTGCTTTATGCGCTGCTGGGCAAGCTGGCCGACCTGCTGTCGCGCGCGCTGGAACGGTTCTGGCTGCGCTGGCATCCGGGCTATCAAGCGGCGACCTGAGAGGAGAGTACGCACCATGCAAAGCAACGCCACCGAGCATGCCGCGCTGGAGCGCGTGGCGCCCCGCGGCACTGCGCTGCGCATCGCGCACGCGGTCAAGCGCTACGGCGAGCGCGAAGTGCTGCACGGCATCGACCTGGAGATCGCGCCGGGCGAGTTCGTCGCCATCGTCGGGCGTAGCGGCTGCGGCAAGAGCACGCTGCTGCGGCTGATCGCGGGGCTGGAGGGCATCGACGGCGGCAGCCTGCATCGCGACGGCGCGGCCGGAGGCGGCCTGCACGACGATGCCCGCGTGATGTTCCAGGACGCCCGCCTGCTGCCGTGGAAGCGGGTGCTCGACAACGTCGCGCTGGGCCTGCCCAGGCCGCACCGCGCGCAGGCCGCCGAGGTGCTGGCGCAGGTCGGCCTGGCCGAGCGCGCGGGCGAATGGCCGGCGCGCCTGTCGGGCGGCCAGCGTCAGCGCGTGGCCCTGGCCCGCGCACTGGTGCACCGCCCGCGCCTGCTGCTGCTCGACGAGCCGCTGGGCGCGCTCGATGCGCTCACCCGCATCGACATGCAGAACCTGATCGAAGGCCTGTGGCAGCGCCTGGGCTTCACCGCCGTGCTGGTCACCCACGATGTGGCCGAGGCCGTGGCCCTGGCCGACCGCGTGGTGCTGATCGAGGACGGCCGCATCACGCTCGACGCGCGCATCGACCTGCCACGCCCGCGGCACCGCGGCGCGCCGGCGTTTGCGCGGCTGGAGGACGCCATCCTCAACCGTGTGATGCAGCGCAAGGCCGATCCGGATGAAGTGACCGATGCGCGCGCGCACGTGGCGCGGCCGTCCCCCTGGGAGGTGTCGGCCGCGGCCGTGGGCTGGGCCGTGTAAGCGGCCGAAAGTCTTTCTCCGGAAAACATTCATTGGCGCGTTGCGCCGTTGTCATCTAAGAAGGAACATCATGAGCATTCAAGCGATCAACGTACGCAACCAGTTCCGCGGCCAGATCAAGGAGATCATCCGGGGCGACGTGCTCTCGGAGATCGACGTGGAGACACCTGCCGGCATCGTCACCTCGGTGATCACCACGCGCTCGGTCGACCACCTCGGCCTGAAGGTCGGCAGCGAAGTGGTGGCGCTGGTGAAGGCGACGGAAGTCTCGATCGCCAAGCTATAAGGACGGGGAGGAGACGGCGACTTCAAGGAGCCCAATCCCATGAGTCTCATGCACATCACCGCACTCGCCCGGTTTCTCGGCACCCTGCCTAGCGCTCCCATGCCCGACCGCCAGCTCTGGCGCGACGCCGACGGGCGCGTGCAGGGCCAGTTCTTTCATTGCGCGCTGACCAGCCTGTTCGAGCCGGTCTGGCGCCTGGACGAGGCCGGCGTGCTGATCCCCGACGGCCACGAAGCCCTGATGCGCACCTGGACGCGCCACGGCGAGGGCGGCCTGAACCCGTGGAAGATGTTCTCGCTCGCCTCCGACGACACCACGCTCGTCGAGCTCGACCGCCTGTGCCGACTGGTGCATACGCTCAACTACTTTGTGCGCACCGACGCGCGGCGGCTGGTGGTCAACGTGCACGGCCGCCTGCTGGCGGCGGTGGCGGCCGACCACGGCAAGGCGTTCCACCGCGCGGTGACGGCGCTGGGCCTGGCGCCGGGGCAATTCGTGATCCAGGTGCCCTCGACCGCCAACGACGATCTGGGCCTGCTGCTGTTCGTGGTGGACAACTACCGCCGTAACGGGTTTGCGGTGGCGGTGCAGGCATCCGATCCGGCCGAAGCGGGGGCGCTGATGGTGCATGCGCGGCCGGCCTTCCTCAAGCTCGATGCGCGGCGTGGCTGGCAGGCCCGGCATGTGGCCGGGCTGGCCGATTCGGCGCGCGAGCTGGGTGTCACGCTCGCGCTGCGCCGGTGCGAGCGGCCGGAGGATCTCGACCTGGCCCGTGCCGCCGGCATCCGCTACGTGCAGGGCAGCGTGCTGCCGGGCGCGGAGCCCGCCGAGCCCGCCCCGCTTCCCGGGCCGCTGGCCGCGATGCCCGCGCGCGCCTCTCAGGCCCAGTCCTGCGTGGCGCCGCAGCCGTGGCGTGCCGCCGGCCTTTCCCTTGCCGAATCATGACGTTCAGACAGATCGACCAGGACACACGATGACACGCACCGCAGCGCAAACCGCGATCGCCGCGCACGGCCGGCACTGGCCGGCGGGCGTTGCCATGCTGACCGTGCCGGGGTTGTACGGCAGCGGTCCGGGGCATTGGCAGAGCCGCTGGGAAGGGCACTTTCCCGACTGGCGCCGCGTGGAGCAGGACGACTGGTCCACGCCGGACCTCGCGCGCTGGTCGGCCCGGGTGGGGCAGGCTGTGCGCGCGGCCCAGGCGGAGCGGCCGCGCCATGCCCCGCGCGCCGTGCTGGTGGCGCACAGCTTCGGCTGCCTGGCGTCGCTGCACTGGGCGGTGCAGGCGCGCGACGCGGTGGCGGGCGTGCTGCTGGTCGCGCCGGCCGACCCGGACAAGTTCGGCGTGGCGGACCAGCTGCCGCAGCGCGCGCTGCCGTTTCCCGCCGTGCTGGTCGCCAGCCGCAACGACCCCTGGCTGGGCTACGGCCAGGCCTTGGAGTGGGGCGCGCGCTGGGGCGCGGAGGTGGTCGACGCGGGCCATGCCGGCCACATCAACGCGGATTCCGGCCTGGGGGAGTGGGAGCCCGGTCTTGCGCTGCTCGATCGCCTGGTCAGTCGTGCCTGTGCGCCGGAGGCCGCTCGCGACGGTGCCGACTGGCAGGCCCAGTGGGATGTCCTGCCGAGCGCGCCATATATCTAAAACGATGATTTACATGCGCAAATATTCGTTTTCTTCATAAGAAGTGCTCGCCACAATCGGTTCATCTGCATCCCGGCCGCAGTTTCGCGGCCTTTTTTATCGGTTGCGCTGATGAGCCTGTTCTCTCCGTTCTCTTCCGCCCGCCGGCGCAAGCCTGCCAACGTGCTGCCCGGCTTCGGGCTGGCGCTGGGCTTTTCCCTGCTGTACCTGGCGCTGATCGTGCTGATCCCGCTGTCGGCCACGGTGCTCAAGACCGTCTCCATGACGTGGGACGCCTTCTGGAGCACGGTGACCGCGCCGCGCGTGGTGGCTTCCTACCAGCTGACCTTCGGCGCCTCGCTGCTGGCGGCGGCGCTCAACCTGGTGTTCGGGCTGATCGTGGCCTGGGTGCTGGTGCGCTACCGCTTTCCGGGCAAGCGGCTGGTGGATGCGCTGGTCGACCTGCCGTTCGCGCTGCCCACGGCGGTGGCCGGCATCGCGCTGACCGCGCTGTACGCGCCCAACGGCTGGATCGGGTCGCGGCTGGAGCCGCTGGGGTTGAAAGTCGCGTTCACGCCGCTGGGCATCGTGGTGGCGCTCACCTTCATCGGCCTGCCGTTCGTGGTGCGCACGGTGCAGCCGGTGCTCGAAGACCTGGAGGCCGAACTGGAAGAGGCCGCCGCCAGCCTGGGCGCCACGCGCTGGCAAACGTTCCTCCGCGTGATCCTGCCGACCCTGCTGCCGGCGCTGCTGACCGGCTTCGCGCTGGCCTTCGCGCGTGCCACGGGCGAGTACGGCTCGGTCATCTTCATCGCCGGCAACATGCCGATGATCTCCGAGATCACGCCGCTGATGATCTATTCCAAGCTGGAGCAGTTCGACTACGCGGGCGCCACCGCCATCGCCGTGGTCATGCTGGCGATCTCGTTCGCGCTGCTGCTGGTGATCAACCTGCTGCAGGCCTGGACGCGCCGGCGCGGCAGCCGCAACGACGCCATCGAGCGTCCCGCCCAACCCTTGGCCGCCGTCGGCGCCGCAGGAGCTTGACATGGCCGCGACCGTTTCCCGCCAACCCGGCCAGGCGCCGGCGGCTGCCCGGCGTGGTGCCACCGCCGAAGCCGCGTGGGTGCGCGCGGTGCTGATCCTGGTGTCGTTCGCGTTCCTGGCGCTGTTCCTGTTCGTGCCGCTGGCCAGCGTGTTCTACGAGGCGCTGCGCAAGGGCCTGGATGTGTACTGGGCGGCGCTGGCCGAGCCCGATGCGCTGTCCGCCATCACGCTCACGCTGAGCGTCGCGGCGATCGCCGTGCCGCTCAACGTGGTGTTCGGCGTGGCGGCGGCGTGGGCCATCGCCAAGTTCGAGTTCCGCGGCAAGAACCTGTTGCTGACGCTGATCGATCTGCCGTTCTCGGTGTCGCCGGTCATCGCGGGGCTGGTCTACGTGCTGTTGTTCGGCGCGCAGGGATGGTTCGGGTCCGCGCTGTCTGCACACGATTTCAAGGTCATCTTCGCGGTGCCGGGCATCGTGCTGGCGACCGTGTTCGTGACCTTCCCGTTCGTGGCGCGCGAGCTGATCCCGCTGATGCAGGCGCAGGGCAGCGAAGAGGAGGAGGCGGCCATCGTGCTGGGCGCGTCAGGCTGGCAGACCTTCTTTCGTGTCACTTTGCCCAAGATCAAGTGGGGGCTGCTGTACGGTGTCATCCTGTGCAACGCGCGGGCGATGGGCGAGTTCGGCGCGGTGTCGGTGGTCTCGGGCCATATCCGCGGGCTGACCAATACGATGCCGCTGCACGTCGAGATTCTCTACAACGAATACGATTTCGCGGCCGCGTTTGCCGTGGCCTCGCTGCTGACGCTGCTGGCGCTCGTCACGCTGGCGCTCAAGACGCTGGTCGAATGGCGCAGCCGCAGCGAGCTGGCCGACGCCGATGCCGGCGTGGGCGAGGGGCCGGGCCGGCACGCGGCACCGCAGCCGTTGTCTTCGCATCCGCACGTCCGCGTGCAATCTCCGCTCGAAGGGAGCGCCGCATGAGCATCCAGGTTCAACACGTCACCAAGCGTTTCGGTAACTTTGTCGCCCTCGACGATGTCTCGCTCGCGTTCAGGCAGGGCGAGCTGACCGCGTTGCTGGGGCCGTCGGGCTGCGGCAAGACCACGCTGCTGCGCATCATCGCCGGCCTCGAGCATGCCGATGCGGGCACCATCCTCCTGAACGGCGAGGATGCCTCCGACCGGCACGTGCGCGAGCGCCAGGTCGGCTTCGTGTTCCAGCACTATGCGCTGTTCAAGCACATGACGGTGTTCGAGAACGTGGCCTTCGGCCTGCGCGTCAAGCCGCGCGCGCAGCGGCCGTCGGAGGCGCAGATCCGCGCCAAGGTGAAGGCGCTGCTCGAACTGGTGCAGCTCGACTGGCTGGCCGAGCGCTACCCGCCGCAGCTGTCGGGCGGCCAGCGCCAGCGCATCGCCCTGGCGCGCGCGCTGGCGGTGGAGCCGCGCGTGCTGCTGCTCGACGAGCCGTTCGGCGCGCTCGACGCGAAGGTGCGCAAGGAACTGCGCCGCTGGCTGCGCCGCCTGCACGACGATCTGCACGTCACCAGCCTGTTCGTCACGCACGACCAGGAAGAAGCGCTGGAGGTGGCCGACAGCGTGGTGCTGATGAATCGCGGCCAGGTGGAGCAGGTGGGCAGCCCCGACGCGGTCTACAACACGCCCGCCACGCCGTTCGTCTATGGCTTCCTCGGCAACGTGAACCTGTTCCACGGCCGGCTGGAGGCGGGCGAGGGCGGCAGCGTGCTGCACGTGGGCGAGACCGCGCTCAGCGTGCCGCCGGGCGGCGTGGATGCGTCGCGCGCGGACCAGGCGGTCGCCTTCGTGCGCCCGCACGAGATCGACCTCGAGCGCTATGCCCCGGGCGCCGAGGGCATTCCCGTGACGCTGCGGCGCGCGCTGACGCTGGGCGCCGTCGCGCAGCTGGAGCTGGAGCGCACCGACAGCGACGACATCATCGAAGTCTCCCTGCCCATCGAGCGCTTCCGCGCGCAGGGCCTGCGCGAAGGCGAAACCCTGGTGGTGCGCCCGCGCGCCATCCGCGTGTTCGCGCAGGGGCAGGGCAGTGAGCATGCGGCAGCCGCGCAGGCGGCCTGAGCCCGCGACAACACCACGACGAGAGGACACGAGCATGAACTTCCAGCAACTGCGTTCCATCCGTGAGGCGGTGCGCCGCCAGTTCAACCTGACCGAAGTCGCCAACGCGCTCTATACCTCGCAGCCCGGCGTGTCGCGGCAGATCCGCGAACTGGAGGATGAGCTGGGCGTGGAGATCTTCGAGCGCTACGGCAAGCGCCTGACCGGCCTGACCGAGCCCGGCCGCGAGATCGTGCGCATCGTCGAGCGCCTGCTGCTGGAGGCCGAGAACCTGCGCCAGGCCGGCGAGGAGTTCTCAGGCCGCCAGTCGGGGCGCCTGACCGTGGCGACCACGCACACGCAGGCCCGCTATGCGCTGCCCAAGGTGGTGCAGGCGTTCCGCAAGGCGTATCCGCATGTCACGCTGGCGCTGCAGGAAGCCTCGCCCTCGCACATCGTCGAGCTGCTGCTGACCGGGCAGGCCGATATCGGCGTGGCCACCGAGGCGGTGGCCAGCGAGCCGGGCCTGACTTCGTTCGAGGCCTATCGCTGGCGCCACGTGCTGGTGGTCAGCCCGGACCATCCGCTGACGAAGAACCCGCTGCCCGCGCTGGAAGACGTGGCGCAGTATCCGCTGATCACCTACGACGCCGGCTTCACGGGCCGCCGCAACATCGACGCGGCATTCGCCGGCGCCGGCCTGCAGCCCGAGATCGTGCTGACGGCGATGGATGCCGACGTGATCAAGACCTACGTGGCGCTGGACGTGGGCGTGGGCATCATCGCCTCGATGGCCTATGACGGCCGCAAGGACGACAACCTCGTCTGCATCGGCGCCGACCACCTGTTCGAGCCCAACACCACGCGCGTGGCGGTGCGCCGCGGCGCCTACCTGCGCGGCTATGCGCACGACTTCATCGGCATGTTCGCGCCGCACCTGTCGCGCGAGGCGGTGGCTGAAGCGGTGGCGTCGACGGTGGTGGCGCAGCCGGCGCGGCCGGCGCTGGTGGCGTCGCCGCGCCAGACGCTGGCGGCCTGAAGAAAAGACGCCTGTCGATCACATCTCACGGTGGCAGGCAAGGTGTGATTGCAACCGGTTTCGCAAGGCGGGCGAGGAGTTCGGGCAAGGGGCAGCCGCTTGGCGGAAGGAAGCCGGTACGCTCGCGGCACATTTCCTCGACCGCACCATGCCAACCCGCGTTCCGTCCCCCACCCTCGGCCGCTCCCATCCCGTGACGGGAGCGGCGTCGACCGCTACCTCCACCGCTGCCACCGCGACGCGGTCGGGCCCCGCCACGGCGCCCGCTCCCGGACGATCCCGGGAGGGCCTGCTGGCGGAGTTGCCTACCGGGCGTACGGCCCGCACGCCATCCGTCAGCGCCGCCGGCGCGCACGCGGGGCGGCCGGCGTGGAATGTGCAGGGCGCCATCGAGGCCATGGCCGCGCTTTCGCCGGAACGGGAGAAGCGCCTGTTCAAGAAGTCTGCCTCGCCGCAGTACCGGTACGCCAAGGGCTTGACGGCGGAGCAGCGCGGGCAACTGGAGTCTGCGCTGGAGCAGCGGTTCCGCAATCCCGCGGCTCCCGCCGAGGCCCGGGATTCGGCGCTGGCGATGTGGCTGTCCGTTCAGCAGGCGCGGTTGCGCACGCATACGGCCGGCCATCGCAATCATCACAATCTCGAGCAGTTTCAACTGGCGGCCTTGAGCGTTCCGATCCCGCTGCTGGCGCTGGGCTATCGCAGGCAGCGGCGGCGGTACTACTCCTCGCCGCTGCGGCCGGAATATCGGACGGCGTTCAACAACTTCATGCGCGTCATCGGCGATCCCTCGCTGAGCGAGGCGGTTCGCCAGACGGTCGCGCAGCGGCTCGAATATCACCGGCGCAGCGAAGAAACCATCGCCCGGCACGAAAGGCAACTGCTCGGGGAGCACGGCGTAATGGGGCTTGCCGAAAGCGGGTATCAGATCGGCACGAACTACGATCATGTCAACCTGACCGCGCTGGAGCGGGAGGCGGTGGTCGAGAGCCGGGGAAGCGGGGTTCCACCGGCGCTGCACATCCAGGCCTTGCAAACGGAGCGGTCGCGCGTTGAGAGCGGGGCGCTGCGGCATCAGTGGCTGACCCGCGAACTGCGCGATGCGCAAGCGCGCGCGGGGCAAGGCGGGGCTGTCGCCGGCTCGGCCGGCCCGTCGTCTGTGCGGCAAGTCGACGCGGCGGAGTCCAGTGCCGCCGCGGCCCGCCTGCGCCGGGATACCGCCAACGATATCAGGCGACTGCGGCGGCCGCTTGCGGCGGAGATCAAGCAGTGGCTCAAGCTTGCGCACGCGGAGCCGTTGCCGGACCCCAAGGCTTTCGATAACGAACTGTACGCCAACGCGTTCGCCCGTCTGCTGGAGCGCCGCCGGCCGCTGAGTCTGATCTCCTATTTCGCCCGCTGGGATCCGGTTGTCGTCGATGGGGCGAAGGTCATCCAGGCCATTGCGAAAGACGCCAACCTGCGCAAGGAGGTGTTTGCCGCGGCGGAAACCGCCTTGGGAACCTGCGGCGACAATGTGGCTGATGGGTTTGCCAACATCGTGACGATGGTCGACACGCATCAGCTCGTGGACGACGTGCGCAGCGGCAAGCTGGACCAGCCGGCACTGGAGGCTTGGGGACGCCAGCGGTACCGCCTGGACAGCCTGATCACGGAAGTCAATCAATGGATGGCGAGCCGGCGAGGCCATGAGGGGCTGCCTGTCACCATGACTGAGAGGCGCGTGGCCAGGGAGCCGCTGGAAACGATGCTGCATGCGAAGGTCGCGTTGAAAACGGTACTCGACCTGCCCAAGAACCTTCCCTCCAGCATGCGTCATCGGCTTGCCAGCGCGCTCAAGCCGGATGATCTGAAGCGGTTGGCCGAAACCGTGCAGGCGAAGGAAGCCGATCCGGTCGAGCTGGCCAGGTACCTGCTCAGCAACGACGCGTGGCGTGGCGCCATGAAGGCGCTGCACCCCGCCGCGTTTGCCGCGCTGGGCAAGCGCTTTGCTCCGGAGAAGGACGCCCTCGCCAAAGAGATACCGCCCCAGCCCACGGACCCCGAGGGGCTTGAATTCCTGGACGAGCGGATGGCCTATGCGGAACGCACGGATGCGTTCACGCAAAAATGCCGTGCCGCCGAGGACACACTCCTGCTGTCGCTCGCCGGGCGCTACGCGCTCGTGCCCGCGGTGGTGGGCGCCGGGCCTTCGCAAGGCAGCCGCTAGCGGTCCGGCGGTATCCCGCCGAGGGCTTGCCGCGCTGTGTCGCGGGCGAGGGGCGCGGCGGGGCGAGCGCGCATGGCGGAACGCCGTTGCGTTGCGGCGGCCATTCACGCCCGCCGTCGTACCGTTCGTCGCATTGCCGTGGCGCATCCGGACCCCGTTCCTATACTGCGGACATTCCCGGCCGAGCCCGCACCGCCATGTCCGCCACCACCTTCCCCGCCTCCGATGACGCCGCCTTGCTGCACCGCGCCAGGCGGCGCGCCGGCGCGCGCATGGGCTTGCGCATCCACCTGCTGGCCTTCCTGGCTGTGAACCTCATGCTGGCGGCGATTGCGCTGTCGCGCGGGCAGTCCTGGTTCATCTGGCCGCTGCTGGGCTGGGGCGTGGGGCTGGCCGCACACGGCCTGGGCCTGGCGTGGGCGCTGGGCAGCGGCTACCGGCGCCTGGTGGACCGGGAACTCGCCCGGCTGCGCAATCAGGCAGGCCGCTGATGCGGGATCGCCCACGCTTTGACCCGGCCACCCCGTCGAGTAAGATCGGCCGCATGCTTGCCAACGTGTCGCTGCCTCCGCCTGCCGAGTGCCTGCGCATCGCCATGCGCTGGCTGCGCGCGTTCGCCTGGATCGT
The DNA here is from genome assembly GCF_018243235.1 of Ralstonia nicotianae. Lineage (NCBI taxonomy): Bacteria > Pseudomonadati > Pseudomonadota > Betaproteobacteria > Burkholderiales > Burkholderiaceae > Ralstonia > Ralstonia nicotianae. The sequence goes on along the minus strand of NZ_CP046674.1, from coordinate 2,135,480 downwards.
CGCCATCAATACCGGCATTGCCGCCGTGCTGGCCTTCGGCATCAAGCCGGACGACACCTTCTGGCACGACCTCGTCTACAGCCAGGCGATCGGGCTGTCGATGTGGCTGCTGATCGATATTCCGCGCCACCTGCTGTGGGGCAACGGTCCGCCCAGCCGGAAGATCCTGCCCTGGATCGTGGTGGCCGCGGTGCTGATCGGTGTGCCGTTCGGGCAGTGGGTGGCGCGGCGGATCCTGTGCACGGGCGACCAGCCCTGGCGCGCCGACAGCCTGCGCATGAGCTTCATCATCGCCATGCTGGCGGCGCTGGGCGCGACGTATTTCTACTGGTCGCGCGGCAAGCTGGCGACGCTGCAGCGGCAGGCCGCGCTGGACGCGCTGGAGCGCGAAGAGGCCGAGAAGCAGGTTGTGCGCGCGCAGCTGATGGCGCTGCAGGCGCAGATCGAACCGCATTTCCTGTTCAACGCGCTGGCCCACGTGGACGTGCTGATCGCGCGTGATCCGGCCGGCGCGCGTCGGCTGCTGCAGCACCTGATCGGCTTCCTGCGCACGTCGCTCGCGCATGCACGCGCCGAGCAGTGCACGCTAGAGCAGGAGTTCGCGCTGCTGCGCGCGTATCTCGACATCCAGGCGCTGCGCTTCGGCGCGCGCCTGCGGTTCTCGCTGGCGCTGGACGACACCATCGCCGGCCTCGTCGTTCCGCCCATGCTGATCCAGCCGCTGGTGGAGAACGCCGTGGTGCACGGCATCGAGCCGTCGCGCGAGGGCGGCACGATCGCGCTATCCGCCCGGCGCGAGGGTGACCGGCTGCGGCTGGAGGTGCGCGATACCGGCATCGGCTTCGGCCGGGACGCGGCCCCCGGCAAGGGCTCGGGCATGGGGCTCACGCATGTGCGCGAACGGCTGGCGCGCCTGTTCGATGCCGATGCGCGCCTGACCATTGCCGAGACCATGCCGCACGGCGTGACCGTCACGGTGGAGCTGCCGCTGGCGCACGACGCCGCTGGCGCGGATGCCTCCGGCGCCGCCGTGCCGCAATGGCGCTGCCGCTTCTCCCGGCCGGCAGTCGCGCCCGCGCTGGCCCCGCGCGCTCCCGCCGGAACCTGACCGATGCCCATCGCTCCCCGCCTGCTGATTGCCGACGATGAACCGGCGCTGGCCGACAGCCTGATCGCCGAGCTTGCCGCGCTGTGGCCCGGGGCCCGCATCGCGCCCGCGGTGCACGACGGGCAGTCCGCGCTGGATGCCATCGACCGGCCGCGCGCGGGCGAGGCGCCCGATGTGGTCTTTCTCGACATCCGCATGCCGGGGCTGTCCGGCATCGAGGTGGCGCGCGAGCTGGCGGGCCGGGCGCAGCGCCCGCTGGTGGTGTTCGTGACCGCCTACGACCAGTTCGCGCTCGACGCGTTCGAGCAGGCGGCCGTGGACTACGTGCTCAAGCCCGTGCAGACCGAACGCCTGGCCGCCACCGTCCGGCGCTTGACGGCGCGCCTGGCCGAGCGGCCGGACGGCGGCGCGGCGGCCGATCCCGCGCAGACCCTGGCGCAACTGGTGGAGCGCCTCGCCGGGCTGCCGGCCGCGGGCGGCGCCAACGGCGCCTATCTGCGGTTCATCAAGGCGCTGGTGGGGCAGGAGATCCGCTTTATCCCCGTGGAAGAGGTGCTGTACCTCGAGGCGACCGACAAATACGTCAACGTGGTGACCCACGCCGGCGCGTCGCTGATCCGCACCAGCCTGCGCGAACTGCTGTCGCAGCTCGACCCGCAGCACTTCTGGCAGGTGCATCGCGGCACGGTGGTGAACGTGGCGCACGTGGCCAGCGCCGTGCACCTGTCGCTCGGCCGACTGGCGCTGAAGATCCGGGGCCGGACCGAGACGCTGCCGGTGGCGCGGCAGTACGCGCACCTGTTCCGGCAGATGTAGCGTCCCCATTCGGGGGTGTGCGCGGGCCGTCCTTCCGCTATGCTCGGTTGTATCGTCAACGAATCGACAGCGAGACGACCCGCCATGGAGACAGCCGTTGCCCGCCCGGTATCCACCGGCCCCACCGATTCCACCGATTCCGGTTCCCGTCCGGTCCCCCGGCACGGCGGACAGATCCTGGTCGATGCCCTGATCGCCCATGGCACGGACCTCGCCTTCGGCGTGCCGGGCGAGAGCTACCTGGCCGTGCTGGAAGGCTTCTACCAGCGGCGCGACCGCGCGCGCTTCATCGTATGCCGGCAGGAGGGCGGGGCCGCCACCATGGCCGACGCCCATGGCAAGCTGACCGGTCGCCCCGGCATCGTGTTCTGCACGCGCGGCCCCGGGGCGACCAACGCCAGCATCGGCGTGCACACCGCGTTCCAGGATTCCACGCCGCTGATCCTTTTCATTGGCCAGGTCGGCCGCGACTGCGTCGACCGCGAAGCCTTCCAGGAGATCGACTACCGCCGCATGTTCGGCCAGATGGCCAAGTGGGTTGCGCAGATCGACAGCGTCGAGCGCATCCCCGAATACATCGCGCGCGCCTTCCAGACCGCGACGGCGGGGCGCCCCGGCCCGGTGGTGCTGGCGCTGCCCGAAGACATGCTCACCCAGGTCGCCACCGTGGCCGACGTGCCGCCGATGCCGCGCGCGATGGCGTGGCCCGCGCCGCACGATCTGGCGCGGCTCAAGGCCCTGCTGGGCCGCGCCGAGCGCCCGCTGCTGCTGCTGGGCGGCGCCGGCTGGACGCCGCAGGCCGCCGCGCGCCTGCAGGCCTTCGCCGAGCGCTGGCGCTTGCCGGTGGGCTGCGTGTTCCGCCGGCAGGATCTGTTCGACAACCGCCACCCGAACTACGCCGGCGATGTCGGCATCGCCATCAACCCGAAGCTGGCGGCGCGCGTGCGCGAGGCGGACGTGGTGCTCGCCATCGGCACGCGCCTGGGCGAGATGGCAACTTCGGGCTACACGCTGTTCGACGTGCCGCGCCCGCGGCAGACGCTGATCCACGTGCACGCCGGCGCCGAAGAGCTGGGCCGCGTCTACCAGGCCGATCTGATGATCCACGCGGCGATGCCCGCCATCGCCGAGGCGCTGGACGGCGTCGCGCCCGATGCGCCGCCGCGCTGGCAGGCCTGGACCGAGGCCGCGCATGCGGACTACCTCGCCAACATCGCGCCGCCGCCGTTCGCCGGGCGGGGCATCGATCTGGCCCGCGCGATGCAATGGCTGCGCGAGCGCCTGCCGCGCAACGCCATCCTGACCAACGGCGCGGGCAACTACGCCACCTGGCTGCATCGCTTCTACCAGTACGGGCCGCTGGCCGCCGGCTCGCGCACCCAGCTCGCGCCGACCAGCGGGGCGATGGGCTATGGCGCCCCGGCGGCCGTGGCGGCCAAGATCGCTTGTCCGCAGACGCCCGTGATCTGCCTCGCCGGCGACGGCTGCTTCCTGATGAACGGCCAGGAGCTGGCGACCGCCATGCAGTATGACGCGCCGGTGATCTTCATCGTGGTCAACAACGGCATGTACGGCACCATCCGCATGCACCAGGAGCGCGCGTATCCGGAACACGTGAGCGGCACCGAGCTGCGCAACCCGGACTTCGCCGCGCTGGCGCGCGCCTACGGCGCCGAGGGCCACACCGTGCGTTCGCTGGAGGGCTTCCAGGCCGCGGTGGAGGCGGCGCTGGCGGCCCCGGTGGCCACCGTCATCGAAGTGCAGACCGATCCGGAGATCATCAGCCCGCGCGCAACCCTGCAATCGCTGCGTGCGCAGGCGCGCGGCTGAACCCGTTCCATCCACGCCGACACCGCCATGACGACGATGATGATTCCCGTGACCGACCTGTGCGACGCGCACGAAGACCAGCTCGCCAGCGGCGCCGTGCGCGTGCTCGCGCCGGTGTTCCGCAGCTTCGGCGCGCGCGCGGCCTTTGCCGGGCCGGCCGCCACGCTCAAGGTGTTCGAGGACAACGGCCTGGTGCGCGCCATGCTGGAGCAGCCGGGCGAGGGGCGCGTGCTGGTCGTCGACGGCGGCGGCTCGCTGCGCTGCGCGCTGGTGGGCGGCAACCTCGCCAAGCTGGCCGAGGACAACGGCTGGGAGGGTGTCCTCGTCAACGGCTGTGTGCGCGATACCCGCGAGCTGGCCGCCTGCAACGTCGGCGTGCATGCCCTGGCTGCGCATCCGCGCAAGAGCTTCAAGAAAAACCAGGGCGAGCGCGACATCGGCGTGCAGATGCCCGGCGCCTACATCCACCCGGGCGAATGGATCTACGGCGACGAAGATGGCGTGCTGGTCTCGCGGGAGCGGCTGCATGACTGAGGCCATCCACGTCTTCGCCTACGGCACGCTGCGCGCGGGCGAGGCCAACGACCTGCGCGTCGCCGCGTCCCGGCGCGGTATCGCCGAGCCGAAGCTGATCGGCCACGCGACGCTGCACGGTCGGCTGTACGACTTCGGCGCGTATCCCGGCCTGGTGCCGGACCCGACCGGCACCGCCGTGCGCGGCGACGTCTACCGCATCGACCCCGGGCTTGTGCCGGTGCTCGACACGATCGAAGCGGTCTACCCTGGCGGCGACGCGCTGTTCCTGCGCGAGACCCACACCGTGATGCTCGGCAGCGAGCCGCTCGACTGCATCGTCTATCCGGTCAGTGCCGGGCAGGTGGCGGGGCGGCACGTCATTACCGGTGGGGATTGGGTGGCGTACCGGCTGGCGCGGGGGTGAGCCGGGGCCGGATGGCATTGGCCGGTCCGGCCGACGCTGGCCCACATCGGCCGTAGGCCAGTGCCGGGGCGTGCCGGCAGGTTCGCCTGTTGCCGTGTTTTTTCGTGGCCTGCGCCGCCGCGCCCGGCCGGATTCCGCCAAGCTCGCGCCCGACATGGATAGGTAACGGAGACGGCGATGGTGTCGCGCATTCCCACCGGCAACCGCGGGCAAGGCAACGGAATCGAGCAATCTGCCTCGTCGCACGCTACCGAGGCTACGCCCTGGCTGGGCGTGAACCTGCCGTATGGGCACTGGCTGCCTTCTTCTGCACGCTCGGTGGTCTCGCGGGCCTCGTCGCTCCTGGGCGGCCTGGCGAACTTCAGGTGGGGCGGGCCGTCGGCAAGCGCCCGGCCCGCGCCGAACATCCGGTCTGCCGCCATCGCGCCCGCCCAGCAGACGCTGCCGCCCGAGCTGTGGCAGCAGATCGCCACCCTTGCCGGAGCGCGGCCCCGGCGTGCCATGCGGGAGGTCAGCCTCGAACTGCGGAATGCCTCGCGGGCGGTCGTGACGCACCTGACCATCAGCGACCCGGCGATGTTCCGCCAACTGAGCCTGTACCCGGCGCTCAAGAGCGTGCGCTTCAAGGGGGCGCTCACGCTTGAGGCGCTGAAAGCCCTGCCGCCGACGCTGGAGCACCTGGAGATCGGCCGCTGCACGGGCAGCGCCATCTCGGCCGAGGGGCTGGCGCATCTCGCCGCGATGCCGCTCAAGTCGCTCAACCTGAACGGCATCGAAATCGGTGTCGAGGGCGCGCGCACGCTCGCGACCAGCAAGTCGCTCGTCTCGCTCAGCCTGATCGGCTGCGGGATCGGCGACCGGGCCGCCCAGGCGCTGGCGGCCAGCCGGTCGATCCGGTCGCTCGACCTGAGCGTGAATATGATCGGACGCGATGGTGCCCAGGCGCTAGCGGACGCGCCGCTGGTCTCGCTCAATCTGTACAGCAACGAGATCGGCGACGACGGCGCACGGGCACTGGCGACCAGCCAGACGTTGACATCGCTCGAGTTGCGCCGCAACGGCATCGGCAACGCCGGAGCGGGGGCCTTCGCAAACAACACCGTGCTGCGCAAGCTCAACCTGGCGAACAACATGATCGACAAGCGCGGTGCCCGAGTGCTGGCGGGCAACACGTCACTCACCGAGCTCGACCTGGGCGGCAACCGCCTGGGTGACAAAGGCGCGCGGGCGCTGGCGGGCAACCGGTCGCTGCTTTCGCTCAAGGTGGACCACAACGAGATCAGCGACGAGGGCGTACAGGCGCTGGCGCAGCATGCCACGCTCAGATCGCTCGATCTGAGCTTCAACTTCGTCGGCCTTCAGGGTGCCGGTGCGCTGGGCGGAAACACCAGGCTCAGCGAGCTCAACCTGAGCCTTTGCGGGATCAATTCGTACAGCGCCAGCGCCCTGGCGCGCAACAAGTCGCTCGCCTCGCTCTATCTGAACGGCAACCGGATCGGCGACGACGGCGCGCGGGCGCTGGCAAAAAACAGCACGTTGACCCTGCTCGACCTGAGCCGAAACAACATCCAGAACGCGGGCGCCGAGGCGCTCGGAGGCAATCAGGCGCTGATCTCGCTCAAGCTGGCCGGCAACGGGATCGACGATGACGGCGCGGCGGCACTGGCGCGCCATCCCCGGCTAACGACGCTGGACCTGAGCCAGAACCGGATCGGGTCCGAGGGGGCGCGGCACCTGGCGCAAAGCGCCACGCTCGCCGAGCTCGACCTGAGCGAGAACCGCATCGGTCCCGAGGGCGCCGAGGCGCTGAGCCTGAGCACGGTGCTGATCACCCTCAAGGTGAACGACAACGCCATCGGCGAGGACGGCGCGCGGTCGTTGGCCGACAGCACGTCGCTGACCTCGCTCGACGCGCGCCGGAACGGGATCGGCGAGGGCGGCGCCAAGGTGCTGGAGGCCAATACCCGGATCACGGGCACGCCGCAGAACCCGAATTTCCTGGCGGAGGATGTGCCGAGGCCGGATGTATTGCAGCGGCTGGACAGGGTGTGATGTGTGCCGGGGAGGTGCGATCGTAGCGGTAGAGACTTGCCCCCGTTCGCCCGCGTGGCGTCTTTGTCGTGTCGGCGCTTGCCTTCGGAGCGCCAAGCCGTTCGTTTGCCGCCGGATTCTTTCGTGGTACTGGCGGTTTCCCCAGCCGGATTCCGCCAAGCTCGCGCCTGTCATGGTCATGCAACGGAGCCGATGATGTTCAAGCCTACTTTCAACAACCCCTACGTTCGTCTTGAGCCATCCGCGCCGCCGCTGCCGGATGGGGGATTCCCGCCCACGCCGGACCAGGCGGACGGGCAGCCGGCTTACTCGCCCAGCCGTTCGTCGGCCGGGGTCTCATCGTCGGCCCTGGGCGGGCTGGCGGCATTGAAGCTGGGCGCTGGATCGGTGGGTACGTCATCCATGCAGCGTCGCCAACTGCCCCCTGCGCCTTTGGTGCCGCGCAAGATGGAGAATATTCAGCAGCTGCCGGATGAGGCGCTGCAGCACATCGCCAGCTTCCTGGATCCCCGCTCCAGGCGGGCGCTGAGCGAGGTCAGCCACATCATGAATGAAGCCGCTCGATCGAGCCAGACGTCCATGCAGGTCTGGAACAAGTCGATGCTCAACCAGCTGCATCACTATCCCAACCTGCAAAGCTTGCGTCTCCTGGGCGACATCACGCTCGATGAGCTGAAGGCGCTTCCCCCGACGCTGCGCCACCTCGACCTGGGCGAGGGCACCGGCGAGGCCAAATCGCCTGCCGCGATTGCCTATCTCGCCACCTTGCCGCTCGAATCGCTCAATGTGAAGGGCGCCCAGATCGGCGACCACGGCGCGCAGTTGCTGGCCGCCAACCCCTCGCTCAAGAAGCTTAACGTGGCGGATGGCGGGATCAGCGAGGTGGGCGCCAGGAAGCTGGCAGACCACCCGTCGCTCAAGTCGCTTGACATGAGCGGCAACCAGATCGATGCGCGAGGCGCGCAGCATCTGGCGAACAGCCAGTCGATCGAGACGCTCCGCCTGTGCTGCTGCGGCGTCACCGATCCGGGCATCCAGGCGCTGGCGGAAAACAACCGGTTGACTTCGCTCGATGTGAGCGGCAATTACATCGGTGACGGTGCGCTCACCACACTGGCCGCCAAGCCCTCGCTGACCTCGCTCGACGTCAGCTGCAACCGGCCGTACACCGCCACAGAGCCGCACCTGGCGCTGGAACAAGGGGCGAGCATGGCATTGGCGCTGGCGCAGGGGCTGATGCAGCGCACGACGCCGCTCACCTCGCTCAAGGCGGATGGAAACTGGTTTGACGATACCGCGGCGATATTGCTGGCGGCCGCCCCGGCAGGGACAATCTCGCTCTCGCTGAAAAAGAACCTGATCGAAGCCGAGGGCGCTCAGGCGCTGGCCAGCAACCCTGTGCTCAAGTCGCTCGACCTGACCCAGAACCCGATCCGCGACGAGGGTGCGATAGCGCTGGCGGACAGTCAGTCGCTCCGGGAGGTGACCGTGAAGAACTGCCTCGTGAAGGATGCCGGGGCAGCGGCGCTGGCGCGCAACCCCAGGCTGACCTCGCTCGACCTGGGCAACCTCCTCACCGAAACGGGAGACGAGGCGGAGCAGGCGGATTACGACAAGACCGCCAACGAGATCAACGAGGAGGGCGCCAAAGAGCTGGCGCAAAGCCGTTCGCTACGTTCGCTCAGCGTGCAGGGCAACCTGTGCGGCGATGGCGGCGTGCAGGCGCTGGCGAGAAACCGCAAGATAACCACGTTGAACGTGGCCTACACAAACATGACCCCGGAAAGTGCGCCGGAGCTGGCCCGCAATCCGGTGCTCACCTCGCTCAGCGTGCGCTGGAACTACAGTCTCGGCACGGAGGGCGCGCTGGAGCTGGCCAAGAGCAAATCGCTCGCTTCGCTCGACGCGCGCAACATCAGCGTCGGCCCGGAAGGGGCCCTGGCGCTGGAGGCCAATCCGCGCATCACGGGCACGCCCGAAAACCCCAATTTCCTGCACGGGTTATTCCCGCCGGAGATCTAAGGCGGCACTGCCCGGTTCGTTCGGTGCACGGCAGCGCACCCGTCCTATCTCCATCGCATGGGGTGCGCGTCTCCCCGGATACGGAAATCCACAGCAGCGGCCTGGCCGGAGTCATCCCGGTCAGGCCGTTTTTTTGCTTGGCTGATCACATTCGCAGGGCCTTTTCGGGGAAGCGGCGTGCCGCAGTGGCGCTCGCGGTCAGGGGATGGGGATCGGTCGCGCTGGTTTTTTCATAATGCGGAAAGATATTTTGGTCCGCAAAAATTGCACACTGCGCGGCACCATGACCCTCTTTCATGATGGGAAAAAACTTTCCGCAATATGGGAATGCGTTTGTATCTATTTGAAAAATAAGGAATAAAAATTCAAGCATGCAATGATGTTCTCCTTGTTGCGCCGCACCCGGCCTCTCTACACTCTTATATAAGACATATGACTTGAGCTGCTCGGATGCCCCCTGCAAGGCGTGGGCGGTTCAAGGCGTAGAGCGCATTACCCCGGTTTTTATTGTTTGATGGATCGATCACACAAGGAGAGAGTCATGTCGCGCGAACTCGAAGTGAAGGCGCTGCAGCAAGAGTGGGACACCAACCCGCGCTGGAAAGGCATCAAGCGCGGCTACACCGCGCAAGACGTGGTGCGCCTGCGCGGCTCGCTGCAGATCGAGCACACCCTGGCCCGCCGCGGTGCCGAAAAGCTGTGGACCCTGATGAACAGTGAGCCGTTCGTCAACGCGCTGGGCGCGCTGACGGGCAACCAGGCCATGCAGCAGGTCAAGGCCGGCCTGAAGGCCATCTACCTGTCGGGCTGGCAGGTGGCGGGCGACGCCAACAGCAACGGCGAGATGTATCCCGACCAGTCGCTGTACTCGGTGGACTCGGTGCCCAAGGTGGTCAAGCGCATCAACAATACGTTCCAGCGCGCCGACCAGATCCAATGGTCGGAAGGCAAGGACGATGTCGACTTCTTCGCCCCGATCGTGGCCGATGCCGAGGCCGGCTTCGGCGGCGTGCTGAATGCGTTCGAGCTGATGAAGGCGATGATCGAGGCGGGCGCCGCCGGCGTGCACTTCGAAGACCAGCTGGCCGCCGTCAAGAAGTGCGGCCACATGGGCGGCAAGGTGCTGGTGCCGACACGCGAGGCGGTGTCCAAGCTGGTGGCCGCGCGCCTGGCCGCCGATGTGATGGGCGTGCCGACCGTGCTGATCGCCCGCACCGACGCCGAGGCCGCCGACCTGCTGACCGCCGACGTGGACGACAACGACCGTCCGTTCTGCACCGGCGAGCGCACCGTGGAAGGCTTCTACCGCACCAAGCCGGGCCTGCAGCAGGCCATCGCGCGCGGCCTGGCTTACGCCGACTACGCCGACCTGGTGTGGTGCGAAACCGGCAAGCCGGACCTGGAGTACGCCAAGAAGTTTGCCGAGGCCATCCACGCCAAGTTCCCCGGCAAGATGCTGGCCTACAACTGCTCGCCGTCGTTCAACTGGAAGAAGAACCTGGACGACGCCACCATCGCCAAGTTCCAGAAGGAGCTGGGCGCGATGGGCTACAAGTTCCAGTTCATCACGCTGGCCGGCTTCCATGCCCTGAACTACTCGATGTTCAACCTGGCCCACGGCTATGCCCGCAACCAGATGAGCGCCTTCGTCGAGCTGCAGGAAGCCGAATTCGCGGCGGCCGAGAAGGGCTTCACCGCGGTCAAGCACCAGCGCGAAGTCGGCACCGGCTACTTCGATGCCGTGACGCAGACTATCGAGCGCGACGCGTCCACCACGGCGCTCAAGGGCTCGACCGAGGACGCGCAGTTTTTCGAAGAAAAGGCGCACGCCAAGAAGGTCGCCTGAGGTGTCGCCGCATCCGGCACCCAGGACACCTGGGCCGGCGCCCTGACCACGCGCCGGCCGCTCAAAACCGCTCCCCCCGGCGCGGTTTTTTTATGCCCGGGCAGGAACCCCGCCGCTGCGAGTCGGCCCGTTCAGCGGTAGACGATCACCGGGATCGCCGTGTGCGTGAGCACCTTCTGCGTCTCGCTGCCCAGCAGCAGCCCGGCCAGCCCCCGCCGGCCGTGCGACGCCATGAAGATGACGTCGCAGCCATGGCGCTCCGCCGCGTCGATGATGCCCATGTAGGGCACGGCAAAGCACGACATGTCGGTGTCGCAGTCGATGCCGGCGGCGCGGGCGGTGTCCTCCACGTCCTTGAGGACCACGCGCGCCTGCGCCTCCACGCGCTCCTTGAAGGCCTGAGGCGTCTCCACCACGATCTCGGAGAAGGGCGTGTACGGATATTCCTCCAGGCAGGTGTACGCCGTCAGGCGCGCGCCGAGCGTCTTGGCAAAGTCGAGCGCGCCCGCCACCGCTTTGCGCGACAGCTCCGAACCATCGGTCGGGATGAGGATGTGCTGGAACATGCGGCCTCCTGTGGGTGAGAACGGACCGGTCTTGATGGTTTGATTGTAGGCGGCGCGCTCGGTACCGCACATCGGACTAATCCGTAAGCAGGGTCGGATCGGCGCGGCGCCAGTAGGCCGGATTGCCGTAGGTGTTCTTCAGGAAATCGATGAGCAGCCGCACCCGCAGCGGCAGGTGCTTGCGCTGCGGAAACACCGCATGGATGCCGATCGGCGGCGCCTCGAAGGCATCGAGCACGGTCACCAGCCGGCCGGTGGCGATGTCGTGGCCGACCTCCCACCACGAGCGCCAGGCCAGGCCGTGTCCTTGCAGGCACCATTCGCGCAGCACCGCGCCGTCGGTGCACTCCATGGTGCCGCCCACCTTGACGGTAACGGTCTTGCCGCCTTGCTGGAACACCCAGCCGCGCTGCACGTTGGCGCTGGCGCCGAAGGCCAGGCAGTTGTGGCCGGCGAGCTGCTCAAGCTGCTCGGGCCGGCCGCGCCGCTCCAGGTAGGCGGGCGCGGCCACCACCACGCGGCGGTTTTCCCACAGGCGGATCGACACCAGGCTCGAATCCGGCAGGTCGCCCAGGCGAATGGCGCAGTCGAAGCCTTCGTTGACCAGATCGACGATGCGGTCGCCCAGGTCGAGCGTGATCGATACGTCCGGATGCGCGGCCAGGAAGTCCGGCACCATCGGCGCGACATGGCGGCGGCCGAAGCCGGCCGGGGCCGTCACGCGCAGGTGGCCGCTGGCCTTGACGCCGCCGGCCGACACGCTGGCTTCGGCGTTGTGCAGGTCGTTGAGGATGCGCTGGCAATCTTCCAGGAAGGCCGAGCCCTCGAAGGTGAGCGTGATGCGCCGCGTGGTGCGCACCAGCAGCTTCACGCCCAGGCGCTCTTCCAGCGCGTCGATGCGGCGGCCGATGATGGCCGGCGCCACGCCCTCGGCGGCGGCCGCGGCGGAGAGGCTGCCGCGCGTGGCCACGGCGACGAAGGTTTCGAGCTGCTTGAAATGGGCCATGTCGATGCGGGCGCCGCGGCGCGTTCAGGCGGGCATGCCCGCCGGGGTTGAGGGCCGGCGCAGCCGCCATGGCGCGACGCCGATTTCCAGGACCGCTGGCCCCAGCCGGAACCGGCCGCGCAGCCAGGCCCACGCGGCGAGGGCACCGGCAGCCACACCGGCCAGCCACGCCGCGCCACCATCGGCGCCGATCTTGCCGGCGGGAACGCGTTGTGCGACGCAGGCGATCTGGGGCCAGAGCGACATGGGGGCCGGCGAGGGAAGGCGGAAAGCGATCAGATTGTGATGAATATAAAGGTTATCACTCCGTATTCGGTGGGTAAAAGTTAAAGATCAAGTGACCGGGAGCGCCTTTGTGCGCCGCGACCGCTTTTCTACAATGGCCCACGTTGCGAAGGTCGGCGAGGCGCTCCACGGCACGGAACGCACGGCCTTCGGGTCCGTGGGAGCCAGGCCATGACTTCGATTCGCGCGGTGGTGTTCGATGCCTACGGCACGCTGTTCGACGTGTATTCGGTGGCCGCGCGCGCCGAGCAGCTGTTTCCCGGCAAGGGCGAGGCGCTGTCGGTGCTGTGGCGCGACCGGCAGATCGACTACACCCGCATCCGTTCGCTGGCGGGACCCTCGGGCGAGCACTACAAACCGTTCTGGGACGTCACCGTCGACGCGCTGCGCTATGCGTGCGCGCGGCTGAACCTGCCGCTCGGCAACCACGCCGAGGCCACGCTGATGCGCGAATACGCGTGCCTGTCGGCGTTTCCGGAGAACGTGCCGGTGCTCCGGCAGTTGCGTGAGATGGGGCTGCCGCTGGGCATCCTGTCCAACGGCAATCCGCAGATGCTGGTGATCGCCGTCAAGAGCGCGGGCATGTCGGGGCTGTTCGACCACGTGCTGTCGGTGGATGCGGTCAGGCTGTACAAGACCGCGCCGGCCGCATACGCGCTGGCGCCGCGGGCGTTCGGCGTGCCGGCCGCGCAGATCCTGTTCGTGTCGTCCAACGGCTGGGATGCCTGCGGCGCGACGTGGCACGGCTTCACGACGTTCTGGATCAACCGCCTGGGGCATCCGCCCGAGGCGCTGGATGTGGCGCCCGCCGCGGCCGGCCACGACATGCGGGACCTGCTGCAGTTCGTGCAGGCCCGGCAATCCATGCGGTAGCAGGACCCCAACCCCGACATCGGCCGACCAGGCCGGGCCCGTTCAACCCTCACCTCATCCTCTGGAGATACCACCATGACGACCATGGAGCTGACGCTGCCCCAAGGCATGGAGATCAAGGCCGAGATCCTGCCGGCCTACGAAGACATCCTGACCCCCGAGGCCCTGGCCCTCGTCGCCAGGCTGCACCGGGCCTTCGAGCCGCGCCGCCAGCAGCTGCTGGCCGAGCGCGCCGAGCGCGTCAAGCGCCTCGATGCCGGCGAGCGCCCGGACTTCCTGCCCGAGACCCGGCACATCCGCGAGGGCGACTGGACCATCGCCCCGATCCCGCCCGCGCTGGAATGCCGCCGCGTGGAGATCACCGGCCCGGTCGAGGCCAAGATGGTCATCAACGCGTTCAATTCGGGCGCGGACAGCTACATGACCGACTTCGAGGATTCGAACGCCCCGAGCTGGCACAACCAGATCCAGGGCCAGGTCAACCTGAAGGCCGCCATCCGCCGCACGCTCACGCTGGAGTCGGGCGGCAAGTCGTACAAGCTCAACGACAAGATCGCCACGCTGCAGGTGCGCCCGCGCGGCTGGCACCTCGACGAGAAGCACGTGACGGTGGACGGCCAGCGCGTCTCGGGCGGCATCTTCGACTTCGCGCTGTTCCTCTTCCACAACGCGCGCGAACAGCTCGCGCGCGGCGCCGGTCCGTTCTTCTACTTGCCGAAGATGGAGAGCCACCTGGAGGCGCGCCTGTGGAACGACGTCTTCATCGCCGCGCAAGACGCGCTCGGCCTGCCGCGGGGCACCATCAAGGCCACCGTGCTGATCGAGACCATCCTCGCCGCGTTCGAGATGGACGAGATCCTGTATGAGCTGCGCGAGCACAGCGCGGGCCTGAACGCCGGCCGCTGGGACTACATCTTCTCGTGCATCAAGAAGTTCAAGGTGGACCAGAACTTCTGCCTGGCCGACCGCGCCCGCGTCACGATGACTTCGCCGTTCATGCGCGCCTACGCGCTGCTGCTGCTCAAGACCTGCCACAAGCGCAACGCACCGGCCATGGGCGGCATGAGCGCGCTGATCCCGATCAAGAACGATCCGGAGAAGAACGCCATCGCCATGCAGGGCATCATCAACGACAAGAAGCGCGACGCCACCGACGGCTACGACGGCGGCTGGGTGGCGCACCCGGGCCTGGTCGAGGCGGCCATGAAGGAATTCGTCGACGTGCTGGGCGATGCCCCCAACCAGATCGGCAAGCAGCGCCCCGACGTGAACGTGGCCGCCGCCGACCTGCTGAACTTCCAGCCCGAGCAGCCCATCACCGAGGCCGGCCTGCGCATGAACATCAACGTCGGCATCCACTACCTGGGCGCCTGGCTGGCCGGCAACGGCTGCGTGCCGATCCACAACCTGATGGAAGACGCGGCCACGGCCGAGATCTCGCGCTCGCAGGTGTGGCAGTGGATCCGCTCGCCCAAGGGCACGCTGGAAGACGGCACCAAGGTCACGGCCGAGCTGGTGCGCAAGCTGATCCCCGAGGAGCTGGCCAAGGTGAAGGCGGACGGCGCGGTGGGCCACTTCGATCGCGCCGCGCAGATCTTCGAGCAGATGTCCACGTCGGAGTCGTTCTCGGAATTCCTGACGCTGCCGCTGTACGAAGAACTCTGAGCGCCGCTTGCCTGGCGCACGGAACGCCGGCCGGGGTGACCCGGACCGGCGTTTTTCATTTGGGCGACCGCCGCGCCATAATGTCGGAAATTTTCCGGAGGCCGCTTTGCGTTTCGAACACCTGGTGGAAGTCAACGACCCACTCAACCCCCTGATGGACGCGCTCACGCTCAACCAGATCTGGCAGGGCCTGGTACTGCGCGTGCTGGAGCCGACCGAATTCGTCGAGGGCCTGGACGAGGGCATCATCACCGCGCGGGGCGAGGGCTGGGTCGAGCGCGAACTGCGTTTCGGCAAGGCGCGCATCCAGGATCGCGTGACGCTGGAGCCCCACCAGCGCGTCACCTACACCACCGCCGCCACCGGCGAGCACGCCGGCGGGTCGCTCACCATGACGATCGAGACCAACGAGGCCAACGCCGCCTTCATCCGCTTCGTCTACGACACCACGCTGCCCAGCGCCGACGAGACCGGCGACACGCGCTACGCCGAGATCGTCAAGTCGGCCTATCGCGAAGCCGACATCGACACCGTGCGCCGCATCCGCGAATTCGCAGCCATCGGCCGCCTCGGCTGATCGGCATCCCGCCCGGCCGGCGCGCGGAGGCCGCGCCGGCCGGGTTGGCGCTTCTGCCGTCTCCATTTTCGTAGCACATCCAATAACAACGAGAGCATGGCGACCTTCACGCCCACGCTGGAAACCCTGCGCGCGCGCCATGGCGAGCGCTTCAAGTGGCTGGTGCTGTTCACGCTGACGGTGGGCACGGTGTCGTCGATCATTTCCGCCACCATCGTCAACGTGGCGATTCCCGATCTGAGCCGGCATTTCGTGCTGGGCCAGGAGCGCGCGCAGTGGGTCTCGGCCAGCTTCATGGTGGCGATGACGCTGGCGATGCTGCTCACGCCGTGGCTGCTGCTGCGCTTCGGGCTGCGGCGCACCTTCATCGGCGCGCTGCTGTTGCTGGGCGTGGGCGGGCTGGTCGGCGGGCTGTCGCCCACCTACGGCGTGATGATCGCCATGCGGGTGGTGGGGGGCGTGGCGGCGGGCATCATGCAGCCGCTGCCCAATATCCTGATCCTGCGCGTGTTTCCGGAGCGCGAGCAGGGCAAGGCGTTCGGGCTGTTCGGCTTCGGCGTGGTGCTGGCGCCGGCGCTCGGGCCCAGCCTTGGCGGCTTCCTGGTGGAGCTGTTCGGCTGGCGCTCGATCTTCTTCGTGGTGGTGCCATTCACGCTGCTGGGCTGGGCGATGGCGCGCCGTTTCATGGCGATCAACTCGTCGATGGCCGGCGAGCCCAAGCCGCTCGACTGGCGCGGCCTGCTGCTGGTGGGCGCGGCGACGGTCGCGCTGCTCAACGGCCTGGTCGAACTGCACGCCGATGCCACGCGCGGCGTCGCGCTGATGGCCGTGTCGGCGGTGTGCCTGGCGATGTTCCTGTTCTGGCAGCGCCGCGTGGAATCGCCGCTGCTCGATCTGCGGCTGTTCAGCTACCGGCAGTTCGCCATGGGCGCCGTGGTGGCGTTCATCTACGGCGCGGGGCTGTATGGCTCGACCTACCTGTTGCCGGTGTACATGCAGGTGGCGCTCGCCTACACGCCGTCGAGCGCCGGGCTGGTGCTGCTGCCGCCCGGGCTGGCGCTGGCCGCGACGATCGTCGTGGCCGGGCGCCTGACCAGCCGGATCGAGCCGTACCGGCTGGTGTCGTTCGGGCTGGCGGCGCTGGCCGTGTCCTTCCTGCTGATGACGACCAACACCCGCGCCACCGGCTATCTGCTGCTGATCGGCATCGCCGCGATCGGGCGGGTCGGGCTGGGCTTCGTGCTGCCGTCGCTGAGCCTGGGCGCCATGCGCGGGGTCGATTTCACGCTGATCCCGCAGGGCTCCAGCGCCGTCAACTTCCTGCGCCAGCTGGGCGGGGCGATCGGCGTGTCGGCCACGGGCATCTTCCTGCAATGGCGGCTGGCCGCGCGCGGCATCGGTGCGGTGGGCGGCGTGGCGGTGGACCCGGAGGCGCGCATCGTGGCGTGCGACGAGACCTTCGTCTTCCTGGGCGTGCTGTGCGCGCTGGCGGTGGCGGCGGCCTGGCGCATGCGCCGGCGCGAGCCGGCCGCCGTGGTGTCGGCCGGCGTGGGGCCATAAAAAAGCCGGGCGCTCGGCCCGGCCATGTGCCATGTGCGCGGCGGTCGGCGATCAGGTCGTCGCGCCGCTCTTCAGTTCTTCGACGAGATCAATGTACTTCTGCCGGGCGTCGTCCTGCAAGAGGCCCTTCAGGCCCGCCCAGGCTTCGTACTTGTAGCGGCCGACGATGTCGGTGAAGCCAGGCTTGTCGCCGTGGACGTCGCCTTCGCTGCCTTGCTTGAAGAGGGCGTACAGGCGCAGCAGCGTCATGTTGCTGGGGCGCTCGGACAGACTCTTGACGTCGGTTTGGGCCTGTTCGAAACGGGTTTGCAGGTCGCTCATGATGGTTCCCGGCTGGAAAACGATGGTGCGCCGATGATAGCCCCGCACCCGCGCCGGCCGGGCCGTTTGAATTCGAGGATGCCCTCGGTTTTCGCGCGCGGTCGTCGCCCGCCGGCGGGGCCAGGCGGGGCACCAGCCGGTACAATGCCGCCATGCCCTGGATCCTTGCCTTCGATACCTCCACCGAATTCTGTTCCGTTGCCCTCGGTGACGGCACGCGCACGCTGTTTCGCCACGAACACACCGGCGCGCGCTCCAGCAGCCGCGTGCTGCCCGCCGCCGGCGAACTGCTGGCCGAAGCCGGCATCGCCCTGGGCGACTGCGCGGCCATCGCGTTCGGCGCCGGGCCCGGTTCGTTCACCGGCCTGCGGACCGCATGCGGCGTGGCGCAGGGCCTGGCCTTCGGCGCCGGCCTGCCGGTGGTGCCGGTCAACTCGCTGATGGCCTGCGCCGAGCAGACGCGCGCCGCGCTGCCGGTCGGCACCGCCGTCACCGTGGCGCTGGATGCCCGCATGGACGAGTGCTACTGGGCCAGCTTCGTGCCCGTGGCCGAAGACGCCTCCGGCTGGCACGCGCTGTCGGCCGTCCAGGTGAGCGCGCCGCAGGCCGTGGCGCCGCCGCAGCAGCCGTACTGGCTGGCGGGCAACGCCGCCGCGGTGTTCGGTGATCGGCTCGCTGCCGCGACCGGCGCGACCGGCGCGGCCGCCGTGCTGCCCGACGTGGCGCCGCACGCGCGCGAGATCGTCACCCTCGGGCTGCGCCTGCTGGCCGCCGGCCACACGGTGCGCCCGGAAGACGCCGCGCCGCTGTACGTGCGCGACAAGGTCGCGCTGACCATCGAAGAGCGCCAGGCCGTGCAGCAGGCCAAGGCCGCCGCGGGTGCGCGGGCATGAGCCAGGTCCAGGTCGACCGGGCCCTCGCCGGCCTCATTGTCCGCGCGCCGCTGCCCGCCGGCTGGCGCGCCGAGCGGATGTCCGCGCTGGACGTGGCCGCCGTGGCGGCAGTCGAGCAGGCGGCATTCGCCTTTCCGTGGTCGCGCGGCAATTTCGAGGATTCGCTCAAGTCGGGCCACCTCGGCATCGTGCTGCGCGACGGCGGCAACCAGGTTGCCGGCTACCTGATCCTGATGCCGGTGGTGGATGAGATGCACCTGCTGAACGTGACCGTGGCGCCCGCCTGGCAGCGGCAGGGGCTGGGCCGCTGGCTACTGCGCGCCGCGCAGGCGCTGACGCTGGCGCACGGCTTCGCCAGCCTGCTGCTGGAAGTGCGGCCGTCCAATGCCGGCGCGATCGCGCTGTATCGCCGCGTCGGGTTTGCCGAGATCGGCCGGCGCAAGCGCTACTACCCGGCCGAGAACAACACGCGGGAAGACGCGCTGGTGATGCGCATCGCCTGCGAAGCCGGCGGCGTGGAGGCGGCATGAGCAGCGGGCGGAAGCTTTGCGCGGCCGGCCCGCGCGCATCGGTGACCCACAACCCTCCGGAGGCGGCCGCATGAACCGTCGAGCCCGCATGCTGGAAGCGCTGGGCGTGTCCAATGAATGGCGCCTGCGTGGCGTTGAGCCGGCCGCAGTGGCCGTTGTCGAGGCCGAGGCGGCCGACATGGTTCCGATTGCCGGGGCGGTCGAGGCAGCCGTGGCCGACGCGCCGGCTCCGCGCATCGAAGCATCCCCCGTCGTTGTGGCTGAAGTCGTGCCGGTGGCCGCGCCTGCTGCTGCTGCCGCCGCGACCGTCGCCGACGTCCCGACCGACTCGACCGTCCCGACCGTCCCGACCGTCCCGACCGTCCCGACCGACTCGACCGTCCCGACCGACTCGACCGACTCGACCGACTCGACCGACTCGACCGACTCGACCGACTCGACCGACTCGACCGACTCGACCGACTCGACCGACCCCGTGGCGCCGCGCACACAGCGCATCGCCGCGTTCGACTGGGCGCAGCTGGAAGCGGCCGTCTCTGGCTGCACCGCGTGCAAGCTGTGCGAGCGCCGCACGCAGACCGTGTTCGGCGTCGGCGACCGCCAGGCCGACTGGATGCTGATCGGCGAGGCCCCCGGCGAGCAGGAGGACCGGCAGGGCGAGCCCTTCGTCGGCCAGGCCGGCAAGCTGCTCGACAGCATGCTGCGCGCGATCGGCCTGTCGCGCGAGACCGGCGTGTTCATCGCCAACGTGCTCAAATGCCGCCCGCCCGGCAACCGCGATCCGGAGCCGGACGAGGTGGCGATGTGCGATCCGTACCTCAAGCGCCAGATCGCGCTGATCAAGCCGCGCGTGATCGTTGTGCTGGGCCGCTTCGCCGCGCAGAGCCTGCTGCAGACCCAGACGCCGGTCGGCAAGCTGCGCGGCAAGGTGCACGAGGTGGATGGCGTGCCGGTGGTGGTCACCTATCACCCGGCCTATCTGCTGCGTACCCTGACCGACAAGGCGCGCGCATGGGAAGACCTGTGCCTGGCGCGCAAGGTCTATGCCGAGCGCGGCGGGGTGTAGCCGCACGCGCAGGAGCGGGTGCCGGACGGCAGCGGTGTTGGGCGGAGGCCGTCCGGCGTTATTGCCGGTCGGCGGGAGGTGAGGGAGGGGGCGCCGCCGCCGAAGCGCGGGCCCGGATGCTCAGTGGTGCTTGTCTTCGCCGATCAGCGCGGCGGTGTGATAGACCCGCTCGTTGCGGCGATGGCGCCGCATCACCAGCGCCATGGTCACGCAGACGAACACGCCGAACGCCACGATCACCACGCCCACCGGCACATCCAGCTTGATCAGCAGGGCGTACAGGCACAGCATCAGCAGCACCGACACGTTCTCATTGAAGTTCTGCACGGCGATCGAGTGGCCCGCCGACAGCAGCACGTGGCCGCGGTGCTGCAGCAGCGCGTTCATCGGCACCACGAAGAAGCCCGACATGGCGCCGACCATCATCAGGAAGAGATAGGCGATCAGCATGTACAGCGGCAGCTTCATGTGGCCGATGTGGAAGGTCACGTCGGGGATGGTGTGCTTGGTGTAGAACGCCATCAGCATGACGAGCGCCCCCATCGCCACGCCGACCGGCAGCACGTCGAGCGAGCGGCGCAGCGGCACCTTCACGGCGGCGGCCATGGCTCCGGCCGCCACGCCCACGGCCACCACGGCCTGCAGGATGGCGCCCTGCGACAGGTTCAGCTCCAGTGACCTTTCCGCCCACTTGAGCACGATGAACTGCAGCGTCGCGCCGGCGCCCCAGAACAGCGTCGTCACCGCCAGCGAGATCTGGCCCAGCTTGTCGCGCCACAGGGCGTTGAAGCAGTCGGCGAACTCGGCGATCAGGCGCACCGGGTTTTTCTCCTGCTGCGGATAGCGCGCGCCGGTGTCGGGAATGCGCAGGTTGAACAGCGCAGCCACCAGGTAGATCACCATGATGACGATCATGGCGGCCTCGGCGGGCGTGTCGATGGCTTCCAGCCCCGGCACGTCGATCGACAGCAGCCAGGTCGAGATGTGCTTGGAGATCAGCGCGCCGCCCAGCACCGTGCCCAGGATGATCGAGCCCACCGTCAGCCCTTCGATCCAGCCGTTGGCCGCGACCAGCTTCTCGGGCGGGAGGAGTTCGGTCAGCAGGCCGTACTTGGCTGGCGAATAGGCCGCCGCGCCGAAGCCGACCACGCCGTACGCCAGCAGCGGGTGCAAGCCGGTCAGCATGACGCCGCAGCCGGCCAGCTTGATGGCGTTGGTGATGAGCATCACGCGGCCCTTGGGCATGGAGTCGGCAAAGGCGCCGACGAAGGCGGCCAGCAGCACGTAGGAGAGCACGAAGAACAGCTTGAGCAGCGGCGTCATCCACTGCGGCGAGTGCATCTCGGTCAGAAGGGCGATGGCCGCGATCAGCAGCGCATTGTCCGCCAGCGACGAGAAAAACTGCGCCGCCATGATGGTGTAAAAGCCCTTCTTCATACCTTCGAGTTCGTCCCCGTAGACCGCGGTGCCATTCCCGTCTTCCCGAACCGCCGGCAGGGCGCCGGTGCGAGGGAGTCCGTCCCCGGGGCAGCCGGCGAGGCGACGCGGCGGTTGGCCGGCCGCGCAGTGCGCATGGGTGCGATGCCGGCACGGCGGCCGGTCGTTGCGCGGGCTCCCCTTGCCCGGGTTCCCTTTGCCGGGGCCGGCAGGCACTGCCGGATCGCCGCGGGAATCTTCACAGACAGGCGGCCGGGCTGCGTGTTCCGTCCGGAGCGTATTTTGTACTCGCCTGCCGTCATGCCGGGAATCCATGTGATCCGGCCGCGCACAAAGAGGTGGACAACGCCCGACTTTCCTTATGCCGCGACTGCATCACGTAGGTGTCCCCTGGCTAAATTGAACGGCTTTATATCACGAAACTCGCGCCTGTCCGGTGACGGCGGCGCACTTTCTTTTCAGCCGCTGCTCAACTTCGCGAACCCGGCGGCGTCCTGTGGTCAAATAGAACGTTGATCGCGTGCCGCGCAGCGCACCATCTCGCACTGCCGGCTTCGCACGCTTATTGCGTCGCAGCATCGATGGCGTGCCATGCGCGCGCCGCCATCCTCACTTTGCAGGTTTGTCGTCATGCCAAGACCCATTCAGGCCGTCATCCACGGCCCCGCACTCGCCAACAATCTCCAGGTGGTTCGCCGCCACGCCGCGGACTCGCGCGTCTGGGCGGTCATCAAGGCCAACGCATACGGCCACGGCATCGAGCGTGCCTATGAGGGGCTGCGCCAGGCCGACGGCTTCGGCCTGCTCGATCTGGACGAGGCCGTCCGGCTGCGCCAGCTGGGCTGGCAGGGGCCGATCCTGCTGCTCGAGGGCTTCTTCAAGCCGGAAGACCTGGCGCTGGTCGAGCAATACCGATTGACCACCACCGTCCATTGCGAGGAGCAGTTGCGCATGCTGGAACTGGCGCGCCTGAAGGGGCCGGTGAGTATCCAGCTGAAGATCAACACGGGCATGAGCCGCCTGGGCTTCGCGCCGGCCGCGTACCGTGCGGCCTGGGAGCATGCCCGCGCCATTTCCGGCATCGGCACCATCGTCCACATGACGCATTTTTCCGATGCCGACGGCCCGCGCGGCATCGATCACCAGTTGGCCGCCTTCGAGCAGGCCACGCAGGGGCTGCCGGGCGAGGCGAGCCTGTCCAACTCCGCCGCCACGCTGTGGCATCCGAGGGCGCACCGGGACTGGGTGCGCCCCGGCGTGATCCTGTACGGTGCTTCGCCGACCGGCGTGGCCGCCGACATCGAAGGCACCGGCCTGATGCCGGCCATGACGCTCAAGAGCGAGCTGATCGCCGTCCAGGACCTGCAGCCGGGCGCGACCGTCGGCTACGGCTCGCGCTTCGAGGCCGAGCAGCCGATGCGCATCGGCATCGTCGCGTGCGGCTATGCCGATGGCTATCCGCGCCATGCCCCCGGCTGGGACGGCAACTACACGCCGGTGCTGGTGGACGGCGTGCGCACGCGCATGGTGGGCCGCGTGTCGATGGACATGATCACCGTGGACCTGGCCGAAGTGCCGGGCGCCCGCGTTGGCGCACCCGTCACGCTGTGGGGGCAGGGCCTGCCGATCGACGAGGTGGCGCATGCCGCCGGCACGGTCGGCTACGAGCTGATGTGCGCGCTGGCGCCGCGCGTGCCGGTGACGGTCGAGCCGGCCGGCGCGGCGGATGCCGGCGAGACGCTCGGCAAGGCGGCCTGAGCGCCGCGTTCCCATCACACTGAAAACAAAGCGATCAAGCGGCCGCCCCTGAATGCGGCGGCCGCGGGCAGGGGGTTGTTTGGCCAAGAGCAAGACGGTCTATACGTGCACCGAGTGCGGCGGCACGTCGCCGAAATGGGCGGGGCAGTGCCCGCATTGCCAGCAGTGGAACACGCTGGTGGAAACCGTGGCGCAGCCGGTGTCCGGCGCCGGCGCGCGCTTCCAGTCGCTGGCGGCGAGCGCCGTGGTGCGCAAGCTGGCGGACATCGACGCCGTGGACGTGCCGCGCTTCTCCAGCGGCATCGACGAATTCGACCGCGTGCTGGGCGGCGGCCTGGTCGGCGGCGGCGTGGTGCTGATCGGCGGCGATCCGGGCATCGGCAAGTCGACGCTGCTGCTGCAGGCGCTGTCCAACCTGGCGGCCAGCCGGCGCGTGCTGTATGTGAGCGGCGAGGAGTCCGGCGCGCAGATCGCGCTGCGGGCGCGGCGCCTGGGCGTCGAAAGCCCGAACCTGGCGCTGCTGGCCGAGATCCAGCTCGAGCGCATCCAGGCCACCATCGAGGCGGAGAAGCCCGAGGTGGTCGTCATCGACTCCATCCAGACGCTGTACTCGGAGGCGCTGACCTCGGCGCCGGGCTCGGTGGCCCAGGTGCGCGAATGCGCGGCGCAGCTCACGCGCATCGCCAAGCGGCTGGACGTGACCACCATCCTGGTCGGCCACGTGACCAAGGAGGGCGCACTGGCGGGCCCGCGCGTGCTGGAGCACATCGTCGATACGGTGCTGTATTTCGAGGGCGACACGCATTCGGCCTACCGGCTGGTGCGCGCGTTCAAGAACCGCTTCGGCGCGGTCAACGAGCTGGGCGTGTTCGCCATGACCGAGCGCGGCCTGCGTGGCGTGGCGAATCCGTCGGCGCTGTTCCTGTCGCAGCACGAGCAGACCGTGCCGGGCTCGTGCGTGCTGGTGACGCAGGAGGGCACGCGCCCGTTGCTGGTGGAGATCCAGGCGCTGGTGGATGCGGCGGGCGTGCCGAACCCGCGGCGGCTGGCGGTGGGCCTGGAGCAGAACCGGCTGGCGATGCTGCTGGCGGTGCTGCACCGGCACGCGGGCATTGCCTGCTTTGACCAGGACGTGTTCCTCAATGCCGTGGGCGGGGTCAAGATCACCGAGCCGGCGGCGGACCTGGCGGTGCTGCTGGCGATCCATTCGTCGATGCGCAACAAGCCGCTGCCGCGCGGGCTGGTGGTTTTCGGCGAGATCGGGCTGGCCGGCGAGATCCGTCCGACGCCGCGCGGGCAGGAGCGCCTGAAGGAAGCGGCCAAGCTGGGCTTCTCGATTGCCGTGATCCCCAAGTCGAACGCGCCCAAGCAGCCGATCGACGGCCTGCAGGTGATCGCCGTCGAGCG